>JBEKPC010000024.1:0-43395 GCA_049521155.1 Bryobacteraceae bacterium | reverse complement strand
GAGCGGGATTCCCGAGGGCAGTTACGATTTCTGGAAGACGCTGTTCGAGGGCATCACGGGATGCGGGCGCACGGTCGAGATCGATATGCATGCTAAGGGCATGGACGACAAGATGATCGAGACCGCGATAGCCACGGGCATGCCGGTGGTGATTTCGCCGAAGTATTGGGCGGAGCATATGGGGATGCCGTATCATCAGGCGGCGATTCGCGAACTGGAGATGCCGCCCGAGGGTGCCGCGGATCATGGCGTGTTTGCGCTGAGCAACGGGTCGCGGAAGTTCTTGCGGTATGGGTACGGCGATCTTCTCGTCGAGGGCCGGAAGTACGGGATCCTGCATCGCATCTGGCCGGGGACGCAGCGGGTGCTGTTGTGGGGCGATCCGTCAGTCAAGACGCCAGGCACCGTGCCCTCATTTTCTTTCCAGTTGCGTCCACCTTCGTGCGACTTCGACACCTGGGACCGCTGGGTCGCAAGTCTGACCGAATCCGCCGCAGACCAGGCTGCCGGCGGTGGGCGCGCGCATCATGGGGCTCGATGAGCCGGATAAGAAAATGAGTAAATCGGCGGTAGGTAGCGGACACGCGGTGAGTCTGCTGGATCCTCCGGAGGTGATTCGCAAAAAGATTTTACGGGCGACCACTGATTCGAATCCGGCGGTGGATTTCGAGACGGCGGGAGCGGGGGTTCGCAACCTGCTGGCGATTTTCCAGGCCTTTACGGAATGTTCGGACGATGCGCTGCGCACGCAGTTTAGCGGCATGCGCTACGGCGATTTGAAGAAGACCGTCGCCGAGGCGGTGATCGCCGCGCTGGAGCCGATTCAGAAGCGTTATCGCGAGATCACGGCGGAAAAGGGCTATATCGCGCGGGTGCTCGAAGACGGCGCGGAGAAGGTCAGGCCGATCGCGAACGATACGGTTCACAAGACGAAGCTTGCGATGGGCTTGTATACTCCGTGACCTTCGCGTCTTATTGGCGCTTGCTGCGCGGGAACCGGAATTATCGCCTGCTATGGACCGCGCAGATCGTCAGTGAGATGGGCGATTGGTTTTATTCGGTGGCCATTTTTAGCTTTCTGCTGGAGCTGACGGGAAGCGCGCAGATGGTGGCTCTGGCGTTCCTGATGCAGGTTCTGCCGCAGGTTTTCATGGCGCCTACGTCTGGCGTGATCAACGACCGCATCAGCCGCCGCAAAGTGATGATGTTCGCCGATTGGTCGCGCGCGGCGATCGTGCTTTCGATGATGCTGGTGCGCACGCGTGGCATGTTGCCTCTGCTCTACGTTTTGCTGCTGCTCGAAACGGTCTGCTGGGCGCTGTTTGAGCCGGGCCAGCGCGCGGTGATCCCGAATATTACGGAGGGCGATGAGATTCCGATCGCGAATGCGCTGGCTTCGGCGACGTGGTCCGTCAACTTCGCACTGGGCGCCGGATTGGGCGGACTGGTCCTGGTGACCTTCGGCCGGGAGACGGTATTCATCGTCAATTCGCTGTCCTTCGTCGCGTCGGCGCTACTGATCCGGAGCATGAAATTTGCCGAGCCTCATACCGACAATCTGCCGCCGCTCCGTGTACGCGATTTGGTTGACTTTTCGCCCATCGCCGAAGGAATCCGCTACGTCCGCCGCGATCCCAAACTGCTGGCGACGATTTTCGTGAAGGGCGGCATCGGTCTGGTCGGAGCGAACTGGGTGATTCTTCCGGTGCTGGGCGAGCGCGTATTTCGCGTGTCGTGGCCGGGACTAAACACGACCCAGGCCGGGGCGCTGGGCATGAGCACGTTGCTTGCTTCGCGCGGACTCGGCGCGGTTGCCGGATCGGTGCTCGGCGGAAATTTCGCGGGTGTCAATAAGGTTCGTCTGCGGTGGACGATTCTGGCGGGATTTTCCATGGTGGCCGTGGGCTACGTCGCGTTGGGCGTGGCGGGCTCGCTACTGATGGCCATCTTAACTCTGGTAGTCGCGCACTCGGGCTCATCGGCCTGCTGGACCGCATCGAGCACATTGCTTCAGAAACAGACTGACGACCGGTTTCGCGGCCGCGTATTTTCGGCGGAGTTTGCGTTCAGTATGCTGACGCTCGCCATTTCCAGCTTCGCCGCCGGACGGGCGGTCGATCGTGGGATCGATGTGCGCACGGTCGCGATCGCTACCGGCGTCCTGATGCTGGCGCCGGCGGCGGCGTGGCTGATCGCGGGCCGCGCGTGGCGCGAATGATTATTCCTCTTTATCGGCTGGCTTCACATCGCCGCAAGACGAGCTGATCCACTTCGCCGTAATCGTGATTTTCATGTCCATGTTGTGTCCGTTATTGCCGACGTGCATCACGACCAGTCCGTTCACATGCTCAGGATCCTTCGCCTCCACCGTAACCGTGCCGGAGCCCTTGTTGGGCATATCGCACTCCATTTTCATCTCCTGCTTGGTGCTGGTCGAGGTCACAACAGTTTGCTTGCACGATTTATTCCTGTCGTCTATGAAGGGGCGGAGATCTCTGTCTGTGCGGCAGGACTGCCGGGTGCTGGTGGTGGGAGCGGACATGGCCTTCATGCGAGCCTGCACATCCGGAGGCATGGCGGCCAGTTTATCGGGCGGGATCGCCGGCATCCCGCTGCGGTCCGAAACCGAAGTGGTTTCCCACAGCCCAGGCTTCAGATTGAGCGGCGTCACATCGTCGGCTGCGCGGGAAATTCCGGCGGCGAGGGTCAGTACGGCTAGAACATTTTTGATCATGAATGAAATCCCCAATGGAGACAGAATGCCACGAACGGAATTTACGTGTAAAGGGTGAAGATTGACCCTAACGCCTGGATCGCGCTATTATAATCACTTAGATGGCAAACACAGTTTCTTCCCAGAAGCGTGTGCGCATCACCGAGGGGCGAACGGAAGTCAACCGCATTCGCAGATCACGGTTGCGCCACCAGATTCGTTCTCTTCGCCGCTTGCTCGAAGCTAAGGACGCCAAAAATGCCTCGGCGATCATGCCGAAGACGTTCTCCCTGATTGACCGCTCCGCCAAGTGGGGCATCATCAAGAAGAATACGGCTGCGCGGTACAAGAGCCGCATCACGCTTCGTCTGCGCAAACTCGCTACTGCTTAGCAGTCAGCGCGAGAATCATTTCTTCCATCACGATGCGGTCGTCAGGCCGCGCATCGCGAAGGGACCGGTCTGCCTCGAATACCCGCACCATCGCGCGCTCTAATCGCGCTTTCGGAAACGCGGCCACTGTCTGTTCAATTTGCCGCGCCCGTTCCGGCCACATCCTGGCGCCGATTTTGTTGAAATGCGCCAGAATGGCGTTCGCGCCGCGCAGTCCAGCTTCGCGCGCGACCAATGCCATTCGAAACTGAGTGCCCAGAAAAGTCAGCGCCAGCGGCATGTACTCGCCTTCGCGAGCCAGCGTATCCAGAGTTTCGAGAGCCCGCGCACGATCGCTTCGACCAAGTGCGGCGACCAACGCGAACACCGTGGTCTGCTGCGCATCGGGAACCAGATCCGCGATATCTTCCGCCGTCACTTTGCGCGCAGTGCCCGCATAGAGCGACAATTTTTCGATCTCCACCGCGATGCGCGATGCGTCCCCTCCGGTCGCCTCCAGCAGCAGCGCGAGCTCGGCCAATCCTAGCTGTAAACTCGCCTTTTTCGCCAGCGACTGCGCCAGCGCGCGTGCTTCCGCCGGGTCGAACGGACGAAATTCCACCTGTGCGGGGACGCAGGAGTAATACTTTTGCACGCGCTCGATTTTGGCTTTGTCCTCGCCTTCGAAATCGTAGCGGCTCGATTCGATCACGATTACGGTACCCGGCGTCGGATCTTTCAGGTACGCGGCCAACTCCGCTGAGTCGCCGGATTTCGCATCGTCGTCGTCCTCGGCTTTTGCTCTTCCCCGAGGGAGAACAGCCTCCGCGCTCGCGATCCAGATGACGCGCTTGGATGCAAACAACGACATGGATCGCGCATCGTCGAGTACGGATGCCAGTGGAATCTCGTCCAGATCGTGACGGGTCAGCCCGTCCTCACCTTCGAGCGCTGCATCGAGCAAAGCCCGGCGGCAGCGCTCCCGCTGATACGCCTCCGGACCCAGGAACAGATAGGCCGGCGCGGGTCCGTTCTTCTTCAAACGATCGAGAAATTGGTCGGGAGTCATAAGAGAGACGCCTAGAATTTATTCAAAATCCCGCTCACCACTTGCCGCGCTACCTGCACGGCGACTCGATTGAGTCCGGCGTCGCTCTCTTCAAAATACGCGATCGGATCCTCGCTGATTTCGTACCGCTCCCGTGCATCGAAATTCAGGTTGCTGTAGAGCACTTTCCCCGTCGCCCGCTCCGTGAAAGTGATGCTGAGAATCACGTGGATATCCGCGGCGGTGGCTCGACCTGTTATAGGATCGACCGTGGTCTGATTCGCCAGATAATTCAGCACCGTGCCGCGCAAAATCGCGTCGCAAGTATTGAGATCGGTACTGATGCTATAGCGCGTGCGGGAAATAAATTCCCGCGAGATCGCCTGCGGCAGGCGGTCCGACAGTTTGTAACGGGAAGACGCGTTCTTGAACGCAGGGACGCACACCGTTTGGATCGTTTTCGGCATCAGATCGCCGTGACCTGCTAGATGATAACCGCAGGAAGCGAGCGTAAATGCCAGGATCAGAACCAAACCTTTCAAACCCACTCCTTCATCACAGCGACCGCGTTTTCCGCTGACAATCGGAAATTATCGGCTGCCATCCAGAACCAGCAGGCGCGTGCCTGGTTCGGATCGACGGAGATCGCGCCCACGCTCAACCCGTTTTGTCCCGCCACTCCGATGTTGGTGGGCGGCTCATCCGGCCGCAGGTCGATACCATCCCCGTCAAGCGCGCGATGCAGCGCCTCGACGCCGGGATTTTCTTCGAACTCTACCCACACTGAAAAACTGTGCCCGTGAAACACCGGCGCCTGGATCACGCGCACGGACGGCATCGGGATGCCATCCCAGGCGGCGAGCAGCGAGGCCAGATGACGTTCCACCCGATGTTCAATTCCTTCCAGCGGCTCCTCCGCTTCCTCGCCGTAACGGGCGAGCATCGCAAACGCGAGCTGGGTATCGAAGACGTCGGTCTTGAGTTTTTGGAAGGACAGAACCGCGACGTTTTGCTGCTGTAACTCGTCGAGACCTTTTTGTCCGCGCTCGCTGGCAGGCTCGAACACGTGAATAATCGACCGGCGAATGGGCGCGCATTCCGAGAGCCGGGCGAGCAGCATGGCCATCGCGATGGCCGCCGGATGGGCGATTACCTGCACCGCTGCCAGACTCTTCACTGGAGTCTTTTCCGCAAACGGAGCGCGCAGGCGGGCATTCGGCTGATCCTCGAGCGCCGACGTCAAATCGATCAGCACCGTGTTTTTCGACGCGATCTTAAGCGCCTTTCTACTGGACGCCTGCGTTCCGGCGAGAAAGGCCACCGCCGCGCCTTCGAAACTAGCGGCGGCCAGAGGCACCATCACCACCGGTTCTTCTTCCTCTGAAGCAAGCTGTTCCGCGATGCCAGAAATCAATTCGACGCGCGGCGCCGGTCTTGTTTCCGCCAGCAATTCGCGCAATTCGCGTGCCAGCAAAGTATCGCCGCCTACTACAGCGACTAAAGGTCGTACCAGAAAAGGCTCAGCCAATTTGACGCTCCGGTTCGGGAGGAGGAGGTTTCAATCTTCGCCTGGCCACGCCGCCGATGCGAATGACGATGCCGCTTAACATATAGGCTGCGGACATCGCGAGCAGCGCCGGCTGCGGAAGACGCCAGACCAGAAAGATCACGCCCCCCAAAAGAATAATGGTCAGAGGGGAGCGCGGGCGCGTCAGGCTCAGATCCTTGAAACTGGGATAGCGCCACGTGCTCACCATCAGGAAAGAAAGCAAAGCCAGTAGCGCCAGCCACAACGCGGACCAAGTCCAGGCGCGTAGCGGAAAACCATCGCACGCGAAAACGACGCTGGCCACCACCGCCGCCCCCGAAGGGATCGCCAGGCCGACGAAATATTTCCGGTCCGGCTTCCCAGGATTTTTCGGCATGGGATTTTTTTGAATATTGAACCGCGCCAGGCGCATGGCGCCGCACAGCAGATACATGAACGAGAAGAAGTATCCCGCGCTGGTCAAATATTCGAAGTATTTCGGATCGAAATCGGTGGGGGGCAGGACAAATTGCACGCCCCACACGAATGCCAGCGCGGCTGGTGCGATGCCGAACGCGATCACGTCGGCCAGCGAATCCATCTCCCGTCCGAAATCGCTCACGGTATTGGTCATGCGCGCGATGCGTCCGTCGAGGCCGTCCAGGAACACCGCCAAGCCAATTGCCAGCGACGCTTTCACGAAGTGCTGATTCGCCGTCGGGGAGGCTTGCACCACCTGCATCGCGCCCTGAAAAATCTCGATCAGCGCGTAGAATCCAAAAAATACATTGCCCGCCGTGAACAGAGTCGGCAACGCATACGCCGCGCGGCGGGGACGGCGCTCCGGAGATTTGGGATCGACCAGGCGTTCACGCAGGTTCACGTTTTCATCCTCGCAATCACGCTGGACCCGGCGGAGACGCGCTGGCCGACGCGCACAGCCACTTCCCATTCGGGACCCAGTTGCACATCGACGCGCGACCCGAACTTGATCAGTCCCACGCGCTCGCCCGCGGCCAACGTATCGCCTGTTTTTTTATAACAAACGATGCGCCGGGCAATCAATCCGGCAATCTGTTTGAACGCAATGCGTGTCGATTTGCCGGCCACCGTGCCCTCGACGGTAATCGTGTTCTGTTCGTTGGAATGGCTGGCCGCCTCCTTACTCGCGACCAGAAATTGCCCTTCCTGATAGCGAACGTCGACCACGCGCCCGGGGATCGGCGTGCGATTCACGTGCACATCGAACACATTGAGAAAGATGCTGATTCGCTGGCCGCCGTTTTCCTGCTTCACGACCACCACTTTTCCGTCGGCCGGCGAAACAGCCACCGGTCCGGCGGGCACTTCGCGATCTGGATCGCGGAAAAAGTACAAACAAAATGCCGCCAAAATGTAGAAAGGGACGGCCCACGCCCAACTGGTGAGATAAGTGACCGCGCCTGCGCCCGCCAGCAGCGCCGCCGCGTAGTAGATGCCGTAAATGACCAAGTACTTCTATTGTCGCACTACCTTTTTCAGGGATGCTGGATGCCGCGCACCAGGACCATCAACGCGCTTGTAACAATCTGCACGCCGACGCACATCAGGATGAACGCCGAAAGGCGCAGCATCACTACGGTTCCCGTCGCGCCCAGGAATCGAATCAGCCGCGCTGCGAACAGGAAACTGAAATAGATCGTAAACGCCACCGTCGCCAAGCCTACCAGGCTCGCCAGCGCTCTTTGCCATAGAACGACGCCCGGTTCCTTGAGGCTCGCGCCGATGGTGATCGCGGCCGATATCGTGCCCGGGCCGACGGTCAGCGGAAACGTCAGTGGATAAAACGCGCGCGATTCGACCTTGACCACGTCGGTCACCACCGTGTCCGTCGATTCCTCGGCGTTCAGCAATTTCCATCCGCTGGCGGCGACGATCAGACCTCCGCCAATCCTGACGGAAGTCAGCGAGACGCCGAAAAAATCGAGTACATACTCGCCGATGAACGTCGCGGCCACTACCAGGAAGAAACTATATCGCCCGATGCTCGCCGCCATCTTGCGGCGCTCAGATTCGGGAATGCCCAGCGTGATCGAATGGAAAATCGCCGCCGATCCCGCCGGATTGATGAGCGGCAATAATGTCGCCACCACCAGGACCGCAATCCGCATCAGGATGCCGATTTCCGCCATCCTCCTACTGTACGAGGTGAGTTACCCCGGCGGGAAACCCTTAAACATATCAGTCACGGATTGTTTCAACTTAGTCGCGCTTTGGTCCGGTTTCCCCACAAGAGTGTCCGGCGCGGATCCTCTCCAGAGCAGTTTCTTTGTCTTGCCGTCGAAAATATCGACCACCAGCGTACCCACGGCCGGATTGTCTGTGGACCCTCCGCCCAGTCCACGCCACAACCAGTCGCCGCCGACTCCGTTGTAATAAGTCGCCAGAGTCTGGTCGTTGTACGTGCGCCCGAAAGCGGAAACGACAGCGTCCCCTCCCGCCTGAACCTTAATCCAGCCTTTTGAGCCGAGCGTTCGATTCACGTCCTGTTCAATGTTCTTCGCCCACAGATCATTGCTGGCGTTTGGACCGCCGGTGATCGCGCCAATCCATGAATAGGTCTTGTACTGGCTGAAATCCGCTCCATGACTGTAGTCAGTTTGGGCGCTGGCGGTCAGCGCCCATGCCGCACATATCGAAATCGACAAGGTCAGTGCTTGTTTCATCTCTTTAGCCCTGCGTTGGCGGGAACTTCTTGAACATGTCTTCTACCGCTTTTTCCAGCTTCTTCTCATTTTTATCCGGCTTCGTGGAGAGCGTCTCAGTGGACGATCCGCGCCAGATCAATCTTTTCGAATTGCCGTCAAAAACGTCCACCACCAGAGTGCCTACCGGAGTATTCTCGACGTACGTGGTTACGTCCCCGAATCCGCGCCACCGCCATCCGCCGCCGAAACCGGTGTAATAAGATTCGAGCGTCTGTTCATTTTGTGTACGGCCAAACGCGGAGATCGTTGCGTCGCCGCCGGACTCCACTTTAGTCCAACCCTTTGCCGCCAACTGCCCGTCTACGTCTCTTGTGATCCGCTCAGCCCACAAATCGTCGGTCGCCTTGGGGGCGCCAATCCATGAATACGTTTTGTATTGGCTAAAGTTGGCCTGATGATCATAATCGGTTTTGATGCCCGCGAGCAGGATACATATGCCTGCCAACAGCGGAACCAGCAATTTAAGTACTTTCATTTTGATCCTCCCTTTTCGGCGTGCGCGAAACCATGTCGCCGCTCAATCATTCGAGCACGAAGCCGACCACGCTGTTTCATGGGAAAACTTACTCAAATGCCGCAATTTGTCCCGCATCGATCCACCCGCCGCCTTCCAAGTGACTGAAGCTCCTCAAGTGGCATGGTGGCTGCTAGGTATATCCACGGCCGGGCCAAGTAGACCCTGCCTAACCTTAAAAATAGGAGTAAGTAGTTATGAATACGGACCAAATGAGTGGCAAGTGGAAACAAATGAAGGGCGCTGCCAAGCAGCAGTGGGGAAAACTTACCGATGACGACCTCGAAGTAATTGCCGGCAAGCGCGATAGCTTGGTGGGAAAACTTCAGGAGCGGTATGGAATGGCAAAGGAGGACGCCCAGAAGAAAGCCGACGACTGGTTGAAATCGTATAAACACCCTGACGACGAAGCAGCCACGGTCGGCGCCCGGCACTCGGATTCGCGACAGACGGATCGGGAATCGCACGCTGCTGGTAAACGCTAGCTGAATCCCCTGAGGACGGAGTGGATTTCCCTCCGTCCTCGCTCATGAGGATGATACCCTTTGCTCATCACTCATGAATCGTGAAAACCTGCAACAGGCCGCGCACGAGGAAATGCTCGAACACGGCTTCCGTCCTGATTTCCCTCCTCAACTTGAAATCCAAATCGCTTCGATCCGCGTTGCGGCGCCGGTGGTCGCCGGTCCGGCCGTTAAAGATCTGCGGAATTTGCTGTGGTCTTCGATCGATAACGATACCTCCCGCGACCTCGATCAAATTGAATACGCCGAGCGGCAGCCGGACGGCAGCACGAGAGTGCTGGTCGGCATTGCGGACGTTGACGGCTCGGTCCTGAAAGGCACGCCGATTGACTTGTACGCCGCCCAGGAATGCGTGTCGGTCTATACCGGAGTCGAAACGTTTCCGATGCTCCCCGAGGAGTTGTCCACCAATTTAACGTCGCTGCTCGAAAACGCCGACCGGGCCGCCGTAATCATCGATTTCTCGGTGACTGCCGGCGGCATTGTTCAATCCGGCCAAACCTATCGCGCCTTGGTGCGGAATCGCGCGCAACTCACCTATAACGCTGTCGGAGCCTGGCTCGGAAAAACAGGCGAGGCCCCTCCGAAGGTCGCTGCATCGGCCGATTTACAGCAGCAACTTCAGCTTCAGGACGACATCGCACAGCGAATGCGCGCCGCCCGATTCAAGAGCGGAGCGCTGGCCATCGACAGCATCGAGACGGCGCCGACCCTCGTGAATGGCGAAATTACTGGCCTTCAAACGATGCTCAAAAATCGGGCCACGGAGTTGATCGAGGATTTTATGGTCGCCGCCAATGAAGTGATTGCGCGATTACTCTCCTCAAGCGGGGTGGCCGCCATCCGGCGAGTGGTGAAAACTCCGGAGCGGTGGCCGCGGATCGTCGAACTGGCTGCCGGGCTGGGAGAAACGCTGCCGCCCACACCCGATTCTTCAGCATTGAACAATTTCCTGATGAAGCGCCGGGATGTCGACCCTGTCCATGCGCCCGACCTTTCGCTGGCCGTCGTGAAATTGATGGGTCCTGGCGAATATGTGGTCGAGCGGCCTGGCGATTCACCCACCGGCCACTTTGGTCTCGCCGTGCTCGATTACACACATGCGACCGCGCCTAATCGCCGATTTGCGGATCTGGTGACGCAGCGTTTAATCAAATGGGGACAGGAAGCGTATACGGCGGAAGAACTCGATGTGATCGCGGGAAATTGCACCCTGCGCGAGGACGCGGCTAGAAAAGTCGAACGCGCGATTAAGAAACGTATTGCGGCAGTCGCGCTAAGCCCGCACATCGGTGAAATTTTTAATGGAGTCGTAACAGGAGTGACGCCGAAAGGAACTTTCGTGCGAATCTTCGACCCGCCCGCCGAAGGACGGGTGGTGCGAGGAGAACAGGGCCTCGATGTTGGAAATCAAATACAGGTCAAATTGCTTGATACGGATACGCAGAGGGGATTCATAGATTTCGGGCGCACAAGCTGATTCCCCTCAGCTTGTGCGCCCGCCGCCTATACTCTTCGCGCAGTGTGCGCGATGAGGGACACAAGGAACAACACCAGAAACACCACAAACAGAATTTTCGCGATGCCAGCCGCGGCTACCGCGATTCCCGTAAATCCAAGCACCGCCGCGATTAACGCGATAATAAAAAACGTCACTGCCCAGTTCAACATGTTATTTCTCCTTTTCCAGAACCCAGCCGCCGTTTGTAGTGCAGCTTGGATGCCATTCTGGAAAGTCTTTAAATGCAATGCTTAGAAGAGGCGGCCGGTGAAAAAACTGCCTGTCACTCCGCAAATTTAGCAAATGACTTACAAATTAACCCTGGAATACGATGGTTCGAAATTCTCCGGCTGGCAGGTGCAGAACAACGCACGCACCGTGCAGGGAGAATTGCAGCGCGTGGCCGATGAACTGTTTGGAGTCGCGGTTGACGTGCAGGGCGCGGGCCGCACCGACGCGGGCGTCCATGCGCTCGGCCAAGTCGCGCATATCAAGGTCCGTGATGCACGCCGGAAATACACGCCGTCGCATTTGATGATGGAGCTGAATGAGAAGCTGCCTTCCTCCATTGCCGTCGTCGAATGCGAGTCTGTAGCGCAGACCTTTCATGCCCGCCACGACGCCACGGCGCGCGCTTACTTTTATCAGATCTCGATTCGCAAAGCCGCGCTCTCGAAGAAATTCGCCTGGTGGATCAAGGAACCGCTCGACGTAAAAGCGATGCAGACCGCCGCCGAGCTGATCGCGGGCCGCCATAACTTCGTACGCTTCTGCGCCCCCGATCCATCGCGTCCGGGCGAGCCGACCACGGTCGTCGTAAACGCAGCCGAGGTCGGCCTCGACGGCCACATGGTCGTTTTCCGCATCGAAGCGTCGCATTTCTTATGGAAAATGGTCCGCCGTCTGACCGGAACGCTGGTCAAAGTCGGCCTCGGAGAGATCACTCTCGATCAATTCAAAAGCCTGCTCGCCGGGAAGAAAGACCCCAAGCTGGACGTCGCATCATGGACCGCGCCGTCAGCGGGTCTATTTCTCGAAGCAGTGCGCTACTAACATGCTTACAGCGCCGTAGGCATGATCTGCATCTCCGGCACTGCCGCGCGCGCCGGCAGCTTTGCCACAAACAGCACAGCCTCCGCCACATCCTCTGGCTGCAAAGCTTTCGATAGCGTTTCCTGAGGCGGCTTTACCGGACGCTTATCTAGAATCTCCGTATCCACCAATCCCGGACAAACGACGCAGGTGCGGATGCCGTTTTCCTTCTCCTCCACACGGATGGCATGCGCCAGTCCCAGCATCCCGCGTTTCGACGCCTGATAGGCCGCGCCGGATACATCTGGAACAAGGCCCGATATCGAAGCGATGTAAATCAGGTGCCCGCTCTTGCGCTCCCGCATCGCCGGCAAAACCGCGCGCGTCGCGTAATAGGCTCCATTGAGATTCGTGCCAATTAACTCATCCCAGATTTTTGTGGTCAGCCGCGCCATCGCGCGATCCGGCGTGTTGGTCCCGGTTGCGTAAACCATCACGTCGATCTTCTCGAACTGTTCGACCGTCCGCGCCGCAAGCTCCTCCATCGCAGCCGGGATCGCCGCGTCCGCGGCTGAAATACCGATGTCGATGTTTTCCGCCGCAAGCTCATCCTGCAAAGCCTGCAAGCGCTGCTGGCGGCGAGCGGAGGCCATGACGTTCGCTCCTTCGCGGGCGAACTGAATTGCGATCGACCGGCCAATTCCGCTGGAGGCGCCGACCACAAGCACGGTCTGATTTTTGAGAGCGACGGGCATTATGGCTTCAGTATCGCAAACGCGAACAGCGTGTCTCCCGCACCCACGATCAGATACTGTTTCCCGTCGAGCACGTATGTCATCGGCCCGTTGCTCACCGGCGCGCCGGTGCGAAAATGCCACAGAATCTTTCCCGTCGCCGGATCGTACGCGATCAGATTACCCGCCGGATCGCCCGAAAATAGCAGCTTTCCCGCCGTCGTCAGGATTCCCGCGCCTCCCAGGCCGCCCGAGCTGGCCGTGGGATATTCGTGGCTCCAGCGAATCTTGCCGGTCTGGTAATCGATCGCCTCCAGCGCTGGCTGCGAGATCAAGGTACGAGTCGATCCGCCATAACCCTCCGGCTTCGCGTCGGTATCGGTGAGATAAGTGACGCTGAACCCAGTCGTCGCATTCACGTAGAACAGGCCGCTATCGGGATCGAAACTCGGCGGAGGCCAATTCGTGCCGCCTCCTCCCGGAATGTTAATCAGCGACCCCGCTTCCTTCGGTTCCTTCGCCGCATCCGGAATCGGCTGCCCCTTTTGATCGACGCCCTTCGACCAGTTCACGCCCGTAAATCCGGCAGAAACCAGGCTTTTTCCATTCGTCCGGTCGAGCACAAAAAAATATCCATTGCGAGCCGCCTGCGCCAGCAATTTGCGCGGCTGCCCGTTAAACATCGCATCGAACAGCACCGGCGTCTCGACGTTATCCCAATCGTGCGTGTCATGCGGCGACGCCTGAAAATGCCAGACCAGTTTCCCGGTGTCCGGATTCAACGCCGCGATCGAACACGTATACAGATTGTCGCCCTTGCGGCTTTGCCCCGCGTATACCGGATTCGGATTGCCCGTGCCCCAATAAAGCAGATTCAATTCCGGATCGTAAGTGCCCGGAAGCCACGTCATGCCGCCGCCGTGCGACATGGATTCTTTGCTCGGCCACGTCTCTGAGCCGGGCTCGCCGGGCCGCGGCTCGGAATTCCAATGCCATTGCAGATCGCCCGTTTCCGGATCGCGCGATTCCAGGTAGCCCGGCACATCCATCGCATCGCCACCGACCCCGATGATGACGTGTTTGCCGATCACCATCGCAGCCATGGTGGTGAAATATTGCAGCTTTTCGTCAGCGAACTTTTTTCGCCAGCGCTCCGTGCCGTCCTTCGCGTTCAGACAAATGAACCAGCCGTCGGGCGCCAGAAAATAGAGCCAGTTGCCATACATTCCCACCCCGCGGTTCCCGACCAGATGCCCTCCCTGGTCTTTCCACGCGTAATGCCACAACTCATCGCCCGTGCGCGCGTCGACCGCCCAAACGTGATCCGGAATCGTGAAATAAAGGACGCCATTCGCTTCGAGCGGCGTCGACTTGATCTGCGCATTCCCCACGCCCCTCTGCGCGCCCACGTTCACGCGATACATCCAGGACAGCGCCAGGGATCCGATATTCGAGGAATTAATTTGCGAAAGAGCGCTGTAGCGCCGCCCGGAATAATCGCCGTTATAGGTCGGCCAATCCTGCGCCATCGCCAAGCTCGCGAATAAAATGAGGAACTTCATTTGAGCGTCACCAGATACGACAGCAGATTGTGCATATCCTCGTCCGTATACTTCGCCAGCAGTTCGCGATGCGCCACTAACGGGTCCGGAATCTCCACCTTCACCCGATCCCGCGGCCAGGAATGATACTGACCTCCGGCGTCGTAAATCGAAACATCAAAGTCGTCCATGCGCTTCAATGTTCCGGTGATGGTCTGCCCCGAAGCGAGCGTAATCGTTACCTTCGTGCTCGCCACGCGTCCGCGCACCGAACCCGGCCATAAAAATGCCGCCTGCAAATCCACCGGCTCGAACTTCGTCGCAATGTGCGCCAGATCGCTCGCATGACAGCTCTTGCAGTGGGCGTTAAAAAACCCTTCCCCCGCCTTCGCGTCGCCAACCACGATGTTCTGTACCTTATATAGTCCCCGATTCGCCGACAGCTCCACTCGCATGTGGAGAAACTGTGCGAGGTCGAAGACCTGCGCCGCCGTCATCGCCGCGAACGGCGGCATTCCTTTCTCGGGACGCCCCTGCAAAATCACCGGACCGATCAGTTCACCCTTCTCATCGTGCAGCACCAGCGCGGAGCGGACCAAGTCCGGCCCTTCCGCGCCATTCGCCTTCACACCGTGACAAAAGGCGCAATTAGGCCCGAATAATTTTTCCCCGCGCTCCGCCGCCACTGGATCCGGAGCCGCGCCGAGCCCGAGAAATTCCCGCGTTCCCTGTGCTCCGCGGGCTTGCGCAAACACATTCATCGCCAACAAGGCGAGAGACAAAGCGAATCTAGTCACGCGATCTATGTTAGTACAATGAGTCACGCATGAACTTACATTGCAGCCTGACGTTGCTGATCGCGGCAGCCTGTTCGCTGCTCGCGCAGCCGGTATCTTCCTATCGCTACTCCGTTAAGGGCGACGAGAAGACCATCGAGATCACCAATGTCCATTATGAAATCGCCGGCCGGGGCGATGTTTCTCTGGTCGTTCGCGAGACCACGCATTCCAAACAGGTTCTGGGCGATATGGGAATGGAGGCGTCGACTACGACCGAGGCTTGGAAGTTGGGAACCGATATTAGGCAGAAGCCTTTGTACTCGGTGACAGTCGAAGGTTCGGAGAGTCGCGTCGTTGAGGATGACTTGTTTGTGGTAGCACGCGGCTTAGAAGAGGTGCAGTGGTGGTCCGTATATCGCCTCGCCGACGGCACGCACATGTTCGATACCTATGTGCCGCTGGTTAAATCAGGTGAATCGACTGGAGATTTACGCTACGCAGGACTCGAAGTTGCAGCGGACGATATAAAGGACGCCCGGCTCAAGGAAACCCACGTGGTCGCCGTGCTCTCCTACGCCTCCGCCGCGAAAGTCATTCGGGAAGCGTTGATCACTTGCGATGATCCCAAGCAGGCGAAGCTCTTGCGATCCTTCGCGGACGAGACGCGCACGTTGACAGCACGCGGCGAGAAATCTGTAAGCTTGCGATTATCCTTCAGCCCCAGCGCTCCGCTGCCTGGCGCAACGGTTGCAATTGTGATCCCGATCACCGGCGACGATCTGGATCTCGCCCACGCGCAGTTGCCGCCGCACGTGCACATCGCCGCCTGGAAACGCTAGCGGTTTTCGAGCGCCATCACCGCGAATGCCGTGGCTGCGTCGCTCATGAATTTGCCGGCATCGGACGCTGGATCGCGCTGTTTGTTTAAGGACGTCGCCGGCCAATGGCCCGAATCCTTATCTTGATTTTGCGCCAGCCACGTCAAACCGCGCTTTAACGGGGCGCTGGTCGAAGGCACGCCCGTTTGCTCCAGAACGTAGGACACGAGTCCCGTCCCGTATCCATCGCTGATCGATGGCAGCGCCGTCGAATCCCTCCGCTTCCAAGTCCCGATCACCAGTGACGACGCACTCCATCCACCATCTTGCTGCTGCTTAGTGAGAAGTTCGTCCACAATCGCCTTCTGCTGCTCCGGCTTCAGAAGCCCGGGAAGTTTCGTCGACGACCACAGCAATACTGTGCGATTCAGCAGGGATTGCCCGGCTTGTTCGCGCTGTAGATATTCGCTCAGCAGCTTCACGTTTTCTTGAACTGACGCCTGATATTCCTTCGGAGTGCTGCCGACCGCGAGCGCGGCCAGCGTCGCGCCCCAGTATTGCGAATCGTCCGCTTCCCACGGCTCATTGTGAAAATTCAGCCAGATAAATGCCCCTTTTTTCTCGCCTGTCTTCAGTTGAAGCCCCCACATATTCTGGAGCGCCAGCTTGGTATCGTCGTTCAGCGCCGGATTGTAACTGGCCAGAATCAGCGCGTTCAGAACCGCTTCCGTGCCGCGCGATTCGGAGCTCTTGGGATCGCCATCTTTATCCAGATAAAACGGCTGGACTTGGCTCCAGAGGCGTACTCGCTTGGTGACATTATCGAGGAGTTGACGTTCGCCGCTGGAAGGAGCTTTTTCCGCCAACACGGCTCGCAACGCCGGCCGGCCCAGCGCGTAAGGCAGCGCCGTGTGGCAGGAGATGCAGAAGGTATCGTGATCCCGCTGGGAGGACTTCCAGCCGATCCACCAGTCGGCCCGCTGATCCAGATACCCGGCCGCGCCTTTCGGGCTCCAGGAACCAGCTTCATCACTTTCGGTCGAACTCGCGGCCAACAGCGGGATCGCAAGAATCGCTAAAGCAATCGTCGTCCTCATCCCGCTATTGTAGCCGCAAAGTGCTTAATTCGGTAGAAGAACCGAATCAACTACGTGGATTACGCCGTTGGATTGAAACACGTTGGCCTGAGTAATGGTCGACATCCCACCCTTGTCATCTTTCATCACGATCATGTTGCCCTGCATCATCGCCCAGAGCGATCCCCCGCTAACGGTCTTGAGTTCCGCCTTGCCGTGGCCGTCTTTGATCATCTTCTTTATATCGGCTGCGCTCAAGCGGCCCGCGACCACGTGATAGGTCAGGATCTTGACCAGCATCGGCTTGTTCTCGGGCTTCAGCAGCGTATCCACCGTGCCCGCGGGTAGCTTCGAAAACGCGGCGTTGGTCGGCGCGAATACCGTGAACGGTCCGGGTCCTTTCAGGGTCTCGACCAATCCGGCGGCCTTCACCGCGGCGACCAGAGTGGTGTGGTCGGCCGAGTTCACGGCATTGTCGATGATGTCCTTATTGGGATACATCTCTTTGCCTCCAACCATCGGGTTCTTGGCGGCAAGAACAACCGACGCGGCAGCGAGTGTAAATACAGAAAATGCTTTCAATAGTTTCATAATGATTTTCCTTTCACCCTGCATACGTGAGGCGGGAGCCAATCGGATTTATGGGTCGCACGAATGTTATTGTTGTGCTACGAGGCTGAATTTTAAAACCGATCCGCCGCGTTGACCGTATTAAAGAGAGAGCATGCACATTCCGGACGGATATCTGAGCCCCTCCACTTGCGCGACTTTATACGCGGGCGCAACGCCGTTCTGGTATGTCTCGCTTCAGAAAATGAAGCGCCGGTTGAATACGCAAGCGGTGCCGTTGTTGTCCGTATTCGCGGCGTTTTCGTTCGTTATTATGATGTTCAATCTGCCGCTGCCCGGCGGCACCACCGGTCATGCAGTGGGCGTCGCCATCGCGGCGATCGTGCTGGGACCCTGGGCTTCGATTCTGGCAATCTCCGTCGCGCTGGTGATCCAGGCGATCTTTTTCGGGGATGGCGGCATCACCGCGATTGGCGCTAATTGCTTCAACATGGCGATTGTCGGATCGCTGGTCGCCTACGCCGTTTATCGGCTCGTTGCGGGGCGAACGCCAATCGAATCGCCGCGCCGCGTGGTCGCTGCCGCAATCGCCGGATATACCGCGATTAACGCTTCAGCGCTGCTGGCCGCGTTGGAATTCGGAATTCAGCCGATGCTGTTTCATGACGCGTCGGGCGCACCTCTGTATGCTCCTTATCCCCTCCATATCGCCGTGCCCGCCATGATGATCGGTCATCTGACCATCGCGGGATTGGCGGAAATGGTGGTCTCGGCGGGGGTTGTCGCGTATCTGCAACGGGCCGAGCCCGCGTTGTTAAAAACGACGGCGCCCGGCGCGAGCATCAACGATGCACCGTCCAGCACGCGCCCCCTTTGGATCGCCGTCGCTGTCTTGCTGATCCTGACGCCCCTTGGAATCCTCGCCGCGGGTGCAGCCTGGGGAGAATGGGTGCCCGAGGATTTTTCGACGCCGCAGGCGCGCCGGCAAATCGCGGCCGTCTCAGGCAATCAAGCTCCGCCCGCGCAGGCTCCGGCAGGCTTGCAGAAACTCGCGGCCGTTTGGACCGCTCCCATGCCTCGCTATGCCCCGCCGATTTTGAAGAGCGCGCAGTTGGGCTACATTCTCTCGGCGATGCTGGGCACCGGGCTGATCGTGCTGGCGTTCCTCAGCGGCGCGTGGATCTTCACCAGGGCGAAGCAATGAGCCAGATTCACCTTGGGAAATCGCGCTCCTTCGTGGGACGGACCATTTGGAATCTATCGAGAGGCATGAATTTCGCGGCGCTCGCCGAAGATTCCGCCCGCGCCGGCGGCCTGCTTCAGAGCGTCGATCCCAGGATAAAAGTGGTCGGCACGCTCGCCGTGATCGTCGCTGTCGCACTGACCCACAGCCTCGTGGCCATCGCCGGAGCGTTTCTCGTCGCAACAATCCTGGCCGCGCTATCGCGTATTTCGCCGTTCCAGCTCGCGCGTTGGGTTTGGATGCCCGTGTTCCTGTTTACCGGCTGCATTGCGCTGCCGGCGACTTTTCTCACTCCAGGCGACTCGTTTCGCGCCGGCTGGCCGATCACGGAGCAGGGCCTTCGCACCGCCGGTTTTCTACTAATGCGCTCTGAAACTGCCGTCAGTTTATCCACGCTCCTGGTTCTGACCACCCGATGGGCCCACATCTTGAAAGCGCTGCGCGTGCTGCGGCTCCCGGTTGTCTTCGTCGTCATTCTCGGCATGACGTATCGCTATCTGTTCGTGATGCTCGAAATCGCGCTTGATATGTTCGAATCGCGCGAAAGCCGGACGGTCGGCGTGCTCGAAGGCCCGGATAAGCGTCGTCTGGCGACGGCGACCGTTGGAGTTCTCCTCAGCAAGAGCTATCACTTGAGTACGGACGTCCATCTT
This sequence comes from Bryobacteraceae bacterium, assembly GCA_049521155.1. GTDB lineage: Bacteria > Acidobacteriota > Terriglobia > Bryobacterales > Bryobacteraceae > Palsa-187. The sequence continues at coordinate 24,003 of JBEKPC010000024.1, read as the reverse complement.
GCCATGCAGTCGCGCGGATTTCGCGGCGAGGTTTATATCCTCGACGATTTTGAGTTTCGCCGCGCCGATGGGGCGTGGTTATTCCTCTTTTTCGCAGCCGCTACCGCGGTCGTCTGGGCGGGTCGCTGATGTTCATCGTTGAAGACGTCACGTTTCGTTATCAGTCCGTGGTCGCACTGAATAATGTGTCGCTCGAAATCGAGGAAGGTAGGCGGATCGCGCTGCTCGGAGCGAACGGCTCAGGCAAGTCGACCTTGCTGCGCATGCTCGACGGGCTCTGCTTCCCGGATTCGGGGATCGTTTCCTTTCGAAATGAGATCCTCGATGAATCGCACTTCGAGCACGACGACTTCGCGCTCGACTTTCGCCGCCGCGTCGGATTGGTGTTTCAAAATCCCGACGTACAGCTTTTCAATCCCACCGTTTTTGACGAAGTCGCCTTCGGACCCCTGCAAATGCGCTGGTCGAAGCAGGAGATTCGGGAGCGCGTTGCAGCCACGCTCGACACTTTGGAGATTACACATCTGAAAGACCGCCCGCCGCACCGGCTTTCGGGCGGGGAGAAAAAGCGCGTCGCGATCGCCTCGGTGCTGGTGCTCGATCCGGAGGTGTTGCTGCTCGACGAACCCACCGCCGCGCTCGATCCGCGAAGCCAGAGTCAAATCATCGACTTGTTGATCGGCTGGGGTGACGGCAAGAAAACCGTGATCACGGCCACGCACGATCTGGGCCTGGTGGAGGATATCGCCGACGATTGCTTTCTGCTCCAAAGCGGCAAACTGATCGCACATGGCGCGCCAGCCGGCATCCTTGGCGACGAAGCGTTACTACGCAGCAGCAACTTGATTCATGAGCATCGCCACGCACATCCCGCATTGGGGTTTCATACGCATCCGCATTCTCACCGCACCTGATGAATTTCGCCGATCCAATAATTTAGATCCTGCACAAACACCGTCGCTGTGATGTGATCGCCCACATGTAAGGGAGAGAATTCGCTCTGGTCTTTGACCGGATACTCCATCGTCATCGCTTCCATATAGCCTTCGATTTTCTGGCCATTGATCTTCGCGATGTGCCCTTCAGGATCGAGCGCCACGATCACGCCGTCAAGCTTGTAGCGTTCAATGGGCGCCTTCGAAACTGGTTTCTTGCAGGCGCACAACGCGAAGGCGAGCAGTAAGATGGAAAGGAATCTATGCGGCATCTGATCTTATTATTGCTGGCCTGCGCCCTCGCGTTCGCGCAAGTGCCTGTTATTTTTGACACCGACATGGGCAACGACATCGACGATGCGCTGGCCCTCGCGCTGCTGCACGCGCTCCAGAGCCGCGGCGAATGCAAGATCATTGCTGTGACCATCACCAAAGATAACCCATGGGCCGCGCCGTACATCGATATTCTCGACACTTTTTATGGACGCCCCGATATTCCCATCGGAATGGTGAAGGGCAGCGGCGTCACGCCTGAAGATAGCCCGATGATTCGAGTCCCCGCGCAGAGCAATCGCTATCCTCACAAAATTCTGAGCGGCGCAGATGCTCCCGATGCGGTCGCCGTGCTGCGCCAGGCGCTGGTGGCCCAGCCGGATCACAGCGTAGTGATCATTCAAGTCGGCTTCAGCACGAATCTTGCTCATTTGCTGAATGATTCCCGCGAATTGGCCGCGCGCAAGGTGAAACTACTGGTGATGATGGCGGGGAACTTCGCCAAGCGCGATCCGGAGTTCAACGTAAAGATGGACATTCGGTCCGCGCAGAAGCTGGTGCGCGATTGGCCGACGCCGATCGTTACCAGTGGATTCGAAATCGGCAATTCGATGCTGTTTCCGGCCTCGAGTATCACGCGCGATTTTCCCGGCCATCACCCGGTTGCCGATGCGTATCGGAACTACATGAAGTTTCCCTACGACCGGCCGACGTGGGATGTCACCGCGGCTCTCTACGCCATCCGCCCGGATGACGGATATTTTTCGTTATCGGAGCCTGGTTCGATTCAGGTCGATCCAGCCGGCGTGACGACTTTGATTCCGTCGGCCGTGGGAAAGCATCGCTACCTGATCATGACCGACCTGCAACGCGCGCGGGCGCTGGAAGCTATGATTCTGCTGAGCAGTGAGAGAAAATGATCGTATGAGACCCGGCTTTCACACCGTTACTCCTTATCTGATCGCGCGCGGTGCTTCGGCTGCGATTGCGTTTTACAAGCAAGCCTTCGGCGCGACGGAGTTGATGCGCGCTCCGGCGCCGGGTGAGCCGGAAAAACTTATGCACTCCGAGTTGGAGATCGGCGATTCGCAAATCATGATTGCCGATGAGCATCCGGAGTTTGGCTACGTGAGCCCTCTCACGCTCGGAAAATCTCCAGTCGGCATCATGCTCTATGTCGACGACGCGGACGCAACCTACCAGCGGGCAATGCAGGCAGGTGCGAAATCTGTCGCGCCCATGGCCGACAAAGAATACGGACGTTCAGGCATCGTGGAGGATCCGTTCGGTTACCAGTGGTACATCACCACCCATAAATAATCACCGGTCCATTCTATCCGCCCAATGAAGAAACCGGATGAGGTCGTGTCGCCGCTGCCATGCGAATTGCAGGAAATCGCGCGCCGTGATTCGGTCGGCGTGCAGACCCCAGTAAGTTTCAATTCGCCAGCAGAGATAGGGACTGCGCCACGGCCGCAGGCGGTATCCTTTCGAAAGCCGCCACGCGATCCTGATCATTATTGCTGGCCGGGACTCGGTGACTTGCCCGGCTTCGGAGCCGGCGCGGGATTAGCGAAATAGCCGTTGCGGGTGCGCACCGTGGGATTGCCCGGTGCTTTCACGGTCACTTTAATCTGGCGAAACGTCCCGTCCAGCGCGGCGTTGAGCGGCGAGTATGCCAGGATGTACTGATTGCGAATTTCGTGCGCAATCTGCGGCGTGATGCTCTCGACTTCCGAAAGGCTCTTGGGATAATAAGCCAGTCCGCCCGAAGCCACGGCAAGTTCATTGAGCGCTCGCTTGGCGGCTCGGCCCTCGCGCGGCTCCTCGTCGTTGAGCAGGCCGATGCAGTAGATCAGCACTTCGCTCTGATGGGCCTTGCGCACCAGCTGCTCCAGCGTTTCATTGCTGGTATTGTCGTTGCCGTCCGTGATCACCAGCAGGACCTTCTTGGTCTTTTTGCCGTCCGTCTTAGCGTAGTCGATCGACATGCTGATGGCGTCGCGCATCGCCGTGCCGCCGCGCGTATCGATCTTATCCAGCACCTGTTCCAGCTTTTTCAGATTGTTCGTGAAGGGCGCGTCGAGATAGGCCACATCGTTGAAGTCGACGATGAAAACCTCATCCTGCGGGTTCGATTCCTTGATCAGTTCGAGGGCCGCGGCGGCCACTTTCGGACGCTTCTCGCGCATGCTGCCGCTGTTATCGATAATGATGCCCATCGATACCGGCACGTCTTCCCGATTGAAAATCTTCAGCGGCTGTTCGACGTTATTTTCGAATACCTTAAACGCGGATTGCGGAATGTTGGTGACCAGTTTCCCGTTCTTATCGAGCACGCTGGCATGGAGCACCACCAGCTTGGTATCGAGCGTGAACGTCGCGCCGTCGTCCTGCACCGGTTGAGGCGTTTGCTGCGCCGGCAGCATCGCAGCGGCTATCGCCACTAAAAAAATGTTACTGCGTAGGGGCATAATATCCAGTTCGGAACGCAGGCTTCAAAGGCGGCAAACCCACCGTCTTTACCAGCTTAACCTGCACCCGCCGGTATTTTCCATCTTTGACCAGATTTTTGGGCGTGTAGCCCAGAACGTATTGATTCCGCAATTCCAGTCCGATCTTGGCTGCCACGTCCGGCAGTTCGGCCAGATTGTCGACGGCGAAATCCTTGCCGCCGGTCTGCTCGGAGAGCTCGCGCAGCATGCTTGGACCACCCATCTCCTCCGGCGTGCGGCCGCGCGAAGCGACGGGTTCATAGATCCCGATCGCGTAAATTTGGACGTCCGATTCGCGCACGGCATTGCGAACCTCCGCCTCGGTATAACGGCTGGAATTATCGCCGCCATCTGAGATGATGAGCAGCGCCTTGCGCGGATTCTTGGCCTTTTTCATGTGATTCATGGCCATATAGACGCCATCCAGCAGCGCCGTGCGGCCTTTGCCAGTCATAAAAGTGAGACGGTTCTGAATCTCTTCTGTATCGGGGGTCATGCTGACCACCAACTCCGGACGGTCGTTAAAAGAGACCAGAAAAAACTCGTCCTCGGGATTCGCCGTCTTCAGGAACTGCGTGACGGCCTGCCGGGATTTCATGAGCTTACCGCCCATGCTGCCGCTGGTGTCGAACACGATGCCGACCGAAAGCGGCGCGTCTTCGCTCGAAAACTGAGTAATCACCTGCTCGGTTTTATCTTCAAAAAGCTTGAAATTTTCCTTGTCCAGACCGGTGACAAAACGGCTCATGGGATCGGTGACCGCGACCGGGATCAGCACCAGCGTGGTATCCACGCGAATGTTGGCTTTCCGGTCGATCGACGTTTCGGTGGCCGGAGCCGAAGCAGCGCCTTTTATGCGCGGCTTGATATCGATCGGTGTTTGCTGCGCGAGGGCAGCGGCTAATATCGTTACGAGTCCGAGCGTCGGAGCAGAACGCATCGAATCCTCCTGCAATCTGCCATCAGTATACCAGTGGTCTACGGCGGTTAACGTAAGGCAAATTGTAAAATAACCGCGAACGGTACCGATCTTAAGATGAGCGGGCAGGGCGAAACATTTCGCCTGGAATTGCAATAATAAGGGAGGAGATTGGCCATGACCATTACGCCCACGCCGGAGCAAGAAGAAATCGTAGCGGCGGCAATTCAAACGGGCCTGATTGAAAACGCGGAGGATGCGCTGAAGATCGGCGTGGAGACGCTGAAGGCCCAGTTGGCGACTCAACGCCACTCCGAGACGCCTGAGGAATGGATTGCGAGGTTCCATGCCTGGATGGATAGCCATGCCTGGCAAACGGCGGTGCTTTCCGACGAAGCCATGAGCCGCGAGTCGATTTACGCCGACCGCGGATTATAGATGGCGGTCCTCATCGAGACCAACGTCCTTCTCCGCAGTCTTCAACCTTATCATCATCATCCGAATATCTCTGTCGCCCGACGCGCACTCGATTTCCTTCACGAAACGGGTGAAACGATGGTTGTAGCCGTGCAAAATGTAATCGAATTCTGGGCTGTGGCAACCCGCCCGCAAAAGGAAAATGGGCTGGGATTGAGCGCTGAACTGGCCTTGAGCGAAATTGCGCGGTTCAAATCTCTGTTTAACGTCCTGCCAGAAACGGATGGAATTCTTCCCGAATGGGAGCGCCTCGTAAGCGCGTATCGCGTTTTAGGAAAGAACGCGCACGACGCCCGTCTGGTCGCAGCGATGAACGTGAATGGGATTAACAAAATCCTGACCTTCGATGCCGGGGACTTCGTTCGATTCACTGACATTGAAGTGCTGCATCCGGACTCGGTGCGGTAAGCTACCAACTCCGCCCGCAACTTGCTAGAATCGAGTGTGCCGCTCCGCATTCTTGGCGTAATCCCCGCCCGGTACGCCTCTTCCAGATTTCCAGGGAAAGCCCTCGTCTCTATCAGTGGTAAGTCCATGCTCCAGCATGTTTGGGAGCGGGCGTCCCAGGCGCGCTACCTGACCAGCGTCACCATCGCCACCGACGACGAGCGTATTCGCGCGGAGGCGGAACGATTTCATGCCCGCGTAGTGATGACGCGGGAGGACCATCCTTCGGGAACCGACCGCGTGGCTGAGGTCGCCTCCGCATCGAGCGCCGATATCATTGTCAATATTCAAGGCGACGAACCGTTGATCGATCCGGCCGCGATCGATACCGCCGTGCTCGGAATGCTGGAGGATGACGACATTCCGATGGGCACGCTTAAAAAGAAAATCGAGCGCGCCGAGGAAATCGACAATCCGAACGTGGTGAAGGTGGTGACGGATCTGGCAGGCAATGCGATTTATTTTTCGCGGGCGGCGATTCCGCATGTGCGCGGTGACGGTACGGCTCCGGTTTGTTTCAAACATATCGGGTTGTATGTGTACCGGCGCGATTTTCTGCTGGGATATTCCGATTTGCCGGTAGGGCCGCTCGAACAGGCTGAGAGGTTGGAGCAATTGCGGGCGCTTGAAAACGGGTTTAAGATTCGCGTGGTGGAAACGGAGTATGAATCGCTCGGCGTCGATACGCCGGAGGATTGGGAAAGGGTATCGGGATTGTTCGAAAAACTCATGGTGACCGACTAATATGTCCAAATACATCTTTGTCACCGGCGGCGTGGTTTCCTCGCTTGGAAAAGGGATCGCAGCGGCGAGCATCGGCTGCCTGCTCGAAAGCCGCGGCCTCAAAGTCACGCTGCAAAAGTTCGATCCGTACCTGAACGTCGATCCGGGTACGATGAGTCCGTTTCAACACGGCGAAGTGTTCGTGACGGATGATGGCGCGGAGACCGATCTCGACCTGGGCCACTATGAGCGCTTCACGCATGCGCCGCTAACGCAAGCCAACAATCTGACCAGCGGGCGCATCTACGAACAGATTATTTCTCGCGAGCGCCGCGGCGATTATCTGGGCAAGACCGTGCAAGTGATTCCTCATGTGACGAACGAAATTAAAAGCGCGGTGAGGCGTGTGTCGACGGCGGCCGATGGGTCCGCCATCGATGTAGTGATTGTCGAAATCGGAGGCACGGTGGGCGATATCGAATCGCTGCCGTTCCTCGAAGCGATTCGCCAGTTGCGGCACGAACTGGGGCGCGAAAATACACTGTTCGTCCACGTCACGCTCGTTCCTTGGATCGCGGCGGCTCAGGAGCTAAAAACCAAGCCGACGCAGCATAGCGTGAAAGAGCTGCGCGCCATCGGTATTCAGCCGGATATTCTTTTGTGCCGTAGCGAGCGGGAACTGCCCGACGACATGAAGGAAAAGATCGCGCTGTTCTGCGACGTCGACGTCGAGGCAGTAGGCACGGCGGTGGACGTGGCCAGCGTGTACGAATGTCCGATCGTTTTCGGCGAGCAGGGCGTGGATGAGATCGCTCTGCGGCTGCTGGATCTGGACGACAAGGTCGGCCCGCGCGATATGTCGCGTTGGACGCAGATGGTGGGGCGGCTGAAGCATCCCAAGCATCAGGTTTCGATCGGCCTGGTCGGGAAATACGTCGAGTATGAGGATTCTTACAAGAGCCTGAAAGAAGCGCTGCTGCATGGCGGCCTGGCGCATGAGACCAAGGTCAACATTACGTGGATCGAATCGGAAAGGCTGGGCTGGCCCGATGCGATTGCCTCTCTTGAACACTTCGACGGCATCTTAGTTCCCGGCGGATTCGGGAAGCGTGGCGTGGAAGGAATGCTGTGCGCGATCCGCTACGCGCGGGAGTGTAAAGTGCCCTATTTCGGGATCTGCCTGGGCATGCAAACGATGGTGATCGAGTATGCGCGCAACGTGTGTGGCCTGGCGAATGCGAACTCGACGGAGTTCGACCCGGCGACGAACAATCGCGTCATTTATAAATTGCGTGAGTTGAAAGGCGTCGACGAATTGGGCGGCACCATGCGCCTGGGCGCGTATCCTTGCGTGCTCCAGGAAGGCAGTGTTGCGCGGGCTGCCTATGGAACCGCGGCGATCAGTGAACGGCACCGGCATCGCTACGAATTCAATCGTGAGTTCGAGGCGGTGCTGAAGCAGAACGGACTGAAGCTGACAGGCGAGACTCCGGATGGAGTCTATGTTGAAATCTGTGAACTGGCCGATCATCCGTGGTACCTGGGCTGCCAGTTTCATCCCGAGTTCAAATCAAAACCGCTGGAGCCGCATCCTTTATTCAGCTCGTTTATCGGCGCGGCGCTCGATCATCAGAAGCGGAAAATGCAGAAGGAAATTATCAACGTTGGTGCAAGTCACATCACGGTTTGAGATCGGCGATGGCTCGCCGCTTGCGCTGATTGCAGGCCCCTGCGTGATTGAAAATGAAGAGCACGTTCATTTTCTGGCGCAGGAGATCAGGAAAACCGTCGGCGCGTTTATCTTCAAAGCGTCCTTCGATAAGGCGAACCGGTCGAGCGTAACAGCGTATCGCGGCCCCGGACTCAAAGAAGGCTTGCGGATTTTGCAGGGCGTGCGCGATGCTGGGTTTCCCGTCCTGACCGATATTCACGAACCTGCGCAAGCGGCGCTGGCGGCGGAATCGGTCGACATTTTGCAGATTCCCGCGTTCCTTTGCCGGCAAACTGATCTGCTGGTTGAGGCCGGCCGCACCGGAAAGATCGTCAACATCAAGAAAGGCCAGTTTGTTTCGCCGCAGGATATTCGATATGCGGCGGAGAAGGTGGCGTCGACGGGCAACAATCGCATTTTGTTGACCGAGCGCGGCGCTACGTTCGGGTATAACAATCTGGTGGTGGATATGCGCGGGATTCCGATCATGCGCGCGTTTGGATGGCCGGTGGTGTTCGATGCGACGCATAGCGTGCAGCTTCCGGGCGCGTCCGGCAGCGGATCAGGCGGACAGCCTCAGTTCATCGAACCTCTGGCGAGCGCGGCGGTGGCGGCCGGAGCCGACGCGGTTTTCATGGAAGTGCATGAAGCTCCGGAGCGGGCGTTGTCGGATGGCGCCAACGCGCTTCGGCTGGACCTGCTGGGTCCGCTGTGGGCAAAGCTATTACGTATTCACGCGGCTGCGAGCCCTAAGGCGGACCGATTCTGAGGCTTTTGACACTAGCCGTCGATAAATGAGATACTTGCCTGTTTACGGCAAATCTTGATTGTGGCGGGTCTTCTAAGATGAAACACTTAGTGTTGGGGCTGACGTTCGGTGCGCTTGCGCTAGCGCAACATCCGCAGGTTTCGGAGTGTTTCAAGGTCCACGAGATGATCCGCGCGGACGAAGAACATTACTGGACGACTTGGACCAACGCCTGTCCTTATACGATCGATTCGGTGTACGTGATGGTCCGGTTCGCGGACCGGTTCTCGAAAGAAGTTGCGGACGGCGTGTGGAGCCTGCACTTCATCGCGCCCGGAGCGCACCGCACGATGAGATTTTCCGCGCCAGGACAGCTCACGGATTTCGCGTCGGTGCGGCAGAAGAAAATCACCGGCGATATGAATGAGGCATTCGGCAGACCCGCGCCTTCGGCGATCGAAGTGGCCGCCGTTTCCGCTTATAAGGAAGCGATCGCGAAAGAGGGAAGCCCTCGTCCGCACGTCTCCACGGTCTCAGCCATCATCAACGATGCGGGTGAGGCGGCGTATCGTTCTCAAATGATCCCTCAGGCGGGTGAAGCTACTTTCCGGACTGATTTTCCCGATCCGTGGCGAGCCCTATTATCGCCACAGGAAGCCGCTGTCTCCCCTTCTCCTCGCGCATCTTTCGTGCGATTCGTTCCGGACGAAAAACCACTCTTCCAGTAAGCCTGTCCTGGCAGGTGTATAATGCTTAGGATTTCCGGGAGGTCACGTGAAACGGACTCTGTTTGTCTCGATTGCGATGTTTGCTCTGGTGCGGCTGATGCAGGCCGACGATCTTGACGATTCGTACGCGAAGCTGAAGGACGCCGTCACCAATAAAGACGCCGATGCGGTGAAGGCGGAGAGCCCTGCCACATTCAAACTGGCGCAAGCGGTGGTCAGTGCCCCGCAGCCCTCTGAAGCCAATAAGGTCGAGGAGTGGAAGCAACGCGTGGATTACGGGAAGGAAGTCAGCGCCTATGCCGAATATGCGCTCTCCTTCATGGCGACGCAGGATCCAGCGAAAACCGTGGACTTGACCGACACACTGCTGGCCATGAATCCCAAGAGTAAATATGTGGATGCATGCGTGCCGGCCTACCTCGGCGCGCTGGGCAAAATCGGCGCCGCGAAACAGATGGAGGGAATGACAAAGGTGGTCGCGGGCCGGCCCGATAATGAGGTCGCGCTAGCTGCCCTCGCGGAAGGCCTGGCGAATAAAAACGCCGATCGCGCGCTAAGTTATGCCAACAAGCTGAGCGCGGTGATGAGGACGAAACCGAAGCCCGAGGGCGTTTCCGAGGCCGATTGGGAGAAGGCGAAGAGCACCGGCTACTATATCGCTGGTTTGATTTACGGCGGAAAGAGCTCCTGGATTGAGTGCGATCGCGAACTGAAGGCCGCGCTGCCGCTGATTCACGACCCTTACCGGCAGGGCATTGTGTATTTCTATCTTGGATTGTCGAATTATCAGCTCGGCAAAATGACCATGGATAAGCCGCGGATCCAGACGGCGCTGAAGTACAGCCAACAATCGGCGGCGATTCCGGGACCGATGAAGGACCAGGCTTCTCATAACGTCACGGCGATTCAGAACGAGCTGCAAGGCCGCAAATAATCGCAGACGCAGCTCTGCCTTCCCCGGGTGGAGGTTAGCTGCGTCTGTCCGCCTGCTTGCGCATAGCGGTACAACAGTTCTATTGGAGCGCTCCTGCCGTTTATTTGCCCGCAACGGCGAGGGTCATCGTACTGTAACGTTTGGACGAAGGGAGTGACTCGAGTACTTGCACCCTCGCTGTAGTGAATCGGGATACGACGCTGTGACCGATCTCTTACTCACATTGTGCGTCAGTCGCGGATGAGCCGCGGCGGTTGAAAGCGCCAGGTTATTGAACCTCGACGACATATACTTGTGTAATTCCGGTGCGATCGCTGGCGAAAGCCACTTTGGTTTCGTCCGTCGACCAGGAAGGATGCGGATGGCTCCATTGCGGTCCGTAAACGGTATCGGCGGCCGTTTCCATCCAGCTCAGTGCCTTCTGGTTGGGTTCGTTTCGGGCACGTGCGAAATCTTCAGCCAACGCGTAGCGCGATTGGCGCCACTGGGTACCCTGGTTGCTTGATTCACTCAGACAGAGTTGGCGCCGCGCGCCGGTCGAGACGTCGATAATTTGCAGTCCTTCATCGGGATAGCTGGTATCGCAAAGCACGCGCCTGCCGCGGCGGTCCGGTGCGATATGCCAGGCGTTGTACCGGGCGATGGTGCTGATTTCGCGCGTGGTCCAATCCATGCGGCACAAGGCGCGCGGCCAGATGGTGAACACCAGGTCGCCTGTTTCGCCAAGAAACGTTTCGTGAACCAGAAATTCATCGTTGCCGTGTTGGTAGAGGCATTCGAGGCCGCTGCCGTCGCGCCGTACGCGATGCATACGGGGAGCCGGATCGCCCGCGAACTCGATCCATTCGGGTTCCAAAGGATGGAATTGCGGATGAATGACGGTGCGCGGAAAAGGGATGGCATGCCAGCCGGTTCCGTCGAAGCGTCCGGCAACCAGTCCACTTTGCGCGCCGGATTTAAATGCCGCGGTGAGCCACTCCCCATCGCGGCTGATGGAGCATTCGCCCAACTGCGCGGTTCCCTGATCCACGATGCAGCGCTCCGCCAGCGTCTTACGGTCGATCGCCCATAAGCCGCCGCCACGCGTGAAAACCAGGGTTTCGCCATCCGGATGCAAGGCCGCGGAGAAGGGATGGATCGGCTCCCCGCTGGTAATTTGACGGGTCTCGCCTGAATCGAGCGAGGCTTCGAACAATTGGGCGTTACCCGTTTTGTAGGACGTGAAGAAGATCTCCCGGCCGCCAGGGAAAAACGAGCTTTGCAGAAAATAAGTGGGATGGCTGATGGCGGCGTCGCCGGTGACCTGCCAGATTTGCGCGCCCGTGGCGCGGTCCCGATAGGAGATCATTTAGCGCCCCAAATAAAGGTCGCGGCCCTTGGCGAGCGCCTCGATTTTACGATCGGCGACGGAGCGTTTAAGCATCCAGAAGCCGCAATCGGGATGAATCCAAGACACGCGGCCCGTCCCCAGCGCCTTTTCGATCCGTTCCAGAGTCGCCGCAATTTCCTGAGAGGTTTCGACGTGATTCACCTTCACATCCACCACGCCAATGCCCAGGCGAATGCGCGGGTCCACGTCCTTTAAAGCTTCCAGGTCGGCGGCGGAGCGGTGCGCCATTTCGAGCACAAGGTGGTCGACGTGCAGCCGGTTCAGGAAATCCGTGAGCGCCTTCCATTCGCCCTTCTGGATGGTCTGGCCTCCGTAGTTCCCGAAGCAGAGGTGCACGGCTCGCATTCCGGTGAAGGCGTCGAGCACGCGATTGATGGCCTCCGCGGCGATGGGCCCGTCTGACGGATTTCCGGGAATATTCGCTTCGTCCACCTGCAAGCACGCGCAGGGAAGCCCAGCCACTTGCTGCGCGAGCACGCCGGCGATGGCCATCAACAGCTCCTCGAAGCCGCCATAATGCCGGTCGAGCAGGGTGCGCGCCAACATATAAGGACTGGTGACGGTGAACTTGAACGGCCCGCCCGCGACGCCGGCAGCCAGTTCGCAATCAGCCATCAGGTTGAGCGAGCCTTCTCCCAAAGGCGCTTCGACAACGCCCGCGGCCTTGCGGCGAAACAGCATGGTGTGCTTTTGCGCGAAGGCTTCATGATCGCTGCGGCCCACCTGCGCGCGGATGCCCGCCATGGGTCGGATAAAGTACTCGATCATGCCGTTGGTATCGGGATGATTGACGTCGAAGCGATAAAGTTCGCCGTCGGTGGGCAGGTCGATACCGGCCTGACGCTGGATATCAAAGACTACGCGGGTGGCATCAAGGCGCGCCTGTTCACTGGGTAGAGCGGCGAGCCAGTCCGGGATCGGGTAGGAGCCGACGGTGGTGGTGAGAATCGTGGGTTCGGAGGGCATGAGTTCGAGAGTGGGGCGGCTGATGGGATTTGAACCCATGACTTCCAGAATCACAATCTGGCGCTACTACCAGCTGAGCTACAGCCGCCGTGAGCTTTCATTTTATCACTTCAGGCCGGCCTTCTTCCATAATTCGTCGACTCGCTTTGAAACCTCCGGCGGCATGCGGATCACGTCGGGCCAGGGGCGCGTGAATCCCTCGGCCGGCCACTTCTTGGTCGCGTCGATGCCCATCTTCGATCCGTAGTTCGCCAAGCGGCTCGCGTGGTCGAGCGAATCGACCGGGCCAAGCACGAATTGAATGTCGCGTTCCGGATCGATGTTATTGAGCGCTTTCCAGGCCACTTCGCTCACATTTTGAACATCGACGTCCTCATCCACCACCACGATTACCTTCGAGAACATCGCCTGGCCCGTCCCCCAAATTGCATGCATCACCTTGCGCGCATGCCCCGGATACGATTTCCGGATGGAGACGAGAATCAGATTGTGAAAAATTCCCTCGGCGGGCATGCAGATGTCGCGGACCTCCGGCAACTGGAGGCGCATCAAGGGAAGAAAAATCCGCTCGATAGCCTTGCCCATGTAAAAATCCTCCATCGGAGGGGGACCAACTATCGTCGTCGCGTAAATCGGATTCTTGCGATGCGTGATGCAGGTGAGGTGGAAAACCGGATAGTCGTCATCGAGCGAGTAGAATCCGGTATGATCGCCGAACGGCCCTTCGCGGCGCAGTTCGCCCAGTTCGACGTAGCCTTCGAGCACGATTTCAGCTTGCGCCGGGACCTCGATATCGACCGTTTCGCACTTCACCATCTCGACAGGCTTGGAGCGAAGGAAGCCGGCGATCATCATCTCATCGAGATCGGGAGGCAGCGGCAGAATCGCGGAGTACATAGTCGCGGGATCGGCGCCGATGGCGACCGCGACCTCCATCCGCTTGGTCTTTCCTCGTCGATAATGTTCGGCGCCCTGCTTATGGGTCTGCCAATGCATGCCGGTGGTGCGGGCATCGTGAACCTGCATACGATAACAGCCGCAGTTGCGTTTTCCCGTGTCCGGATTTTTCGAGAAGACCATGGGAAGCGTGATGAAGCGGCCTCCATCCTGCGGCCAGCACTTCAGGACTGGAAACTCGTCGAGCGAAAAATCTTCGCGGCGAATCACTTCTTTGCAGGGACCGCTGGAGACAATCTTGGGGAAGAATGCGCCGATTTCACCAAGCTTCGGCAGCATTTTCAATTTGCCGATGATTCCTTCGGGCATGCGCATTTCGAGAAATTCGGAGATACGTGCGGCCACTTCATCGACGGAGGAAACTTCGAGAGCGATCTGCATGCGCTTCCTGCTGGCGAATGCGTTGATCAACACGGGGACGTTCGAACCCGCCGGTTTCTCAAATAACAGCGCTGGACCGCCGGATTTCACACTGCGGTCGGCGAACTCGGTAATCTCAAGCTCGGGAGAAACCTCAAACGGGATGCGCTTCAGCTCGCCCTGCTTTTCGAGCGCGCGCACAAAGTCTCTCAGGTCGGTGTAGGCCATAATCTAACTATGACAAACGTGGGCACGAATAAGACAGCATTTGTTTCGGGCGCGAGCCGGGGAATCGGCCTCGCTTGCGCGCGGGCGTTAGCGGAAACGGGAGTTCATGTGGTGCTGGCCGCCCGCGACGCCGCGAAACTGGAGGAGGCATCGCGCGAGATTCCGAACTCAACCTGGGTCACGATCGATCTTTCTTCGGCGAATTCAATCAAAGAAGCGTTCGCAAAAGCGGGCAAAATCGATATTTTGGTAAACAATGCCGCCGTGACCAAGGACGGACTGGCGCTGCGAATGAAGAAGGACGATTGGGATTCGGTGATCTCGACGAACCTGACCGGCGCATTTCTCGCGATTCAACAAGTCCTGCAAGGAATGATGAAAACCAGGTGGGGCCGCATTATAAATATTTCTTCGGTGGTGGGCGAATCGGGAAATCCGGGCCAGGCGAACTACGTCGCGTCGAAGGCGGGCTTGATCGGGCTGACGAAGTCGCTAGCGCAGGAAATGGCCAGCCGCAACATCACCGTGAACGCCGTGGCGCCGGGATTTATCGAGACCGATATGACCGCTGTTCTTTCGCGGGAGGTGAAAGACAACATCATCGGGCACATTCCTCTGAAGCGATTCGGCCGCGCCGAAGATGTGGCTGCGGCAGTGCGATTTCTGGCGAGCGAGGAGGCCGGCTACATCACCGGAGCCGTGCTGAACGTCAACGGCGGAATGTACATGTGACCGCGGCGCGCACTTGTTCGAGCACATTGGCGGAGTCGCCGCGAATCACCGTGCCTTCAGGCCGCCATCGGGCAAACATGCGCTCGCTGACAAATCCTTTGAAGATGCTGATCAGCGGAACGCCGCATGCCGAGGCGACATGTTGCCCCGCGGAATCGTAGCCGACATATAGCTTGCTACGGGCGATCTGCGCGGCAAATGGTGCGAAGGCTCCATGGTGCACGCGCATTCCGGGAAGCAGTGCGCGTTCGACGCGATCGTGCTCGGCTGAGGAACCTCCTTTGTCGACCAGGACGGACCTGCCGGTTTCCGCCAGCACGTGCAGCAGATCACGCTCGAACCCACCTTCGATCCGCTTGGCGGGATTCTCGCCGACGCCGAGACTGACCGAGATATCCGCCGGCGGTTCGCTCGATGGAAGCGGCGCCACAAACGCGCGTGCATTCTCGATTCCGAAAATTTCGCGCGCCCATTTGGACGCGAGCGCCGGCAGCGGATCTTCGCTATCGCCTCCGTAGCTGCGGCTCTCAAAGAAGAAATAGTTCTGCTCATCGCAGATTGAAATCAGTCCGAGTTGCGTCAGGCGGGAGTCGGGATCGATCACAATCCCGTCGTCGAAATGGAGACTCGCTGATGCGCGCAGCCGGTCGATCAAGGCCCCGCCGCGCGCATAAGGCGCTGGGAAATGGCGAATGCGCGGATCCGCCTCAAACATTTCGTACGATTTTCGTGGTCCGACGAAAACGATCTCCGCATCGGGGTAGCGCTGTTTCGCGGCATCGAGCATTACGCTGGTCACCGCGACATCCGCGCCGAGCGTAATGCGCGACAAGACATACACGCGCTCCGCCGCGTCCGGTGCTGCGTTTGCGCCGCCGTTGCCGCGCAAACGCGCCGTCAAATCGGGGCAAGCCCGTTCGATGACCTCCCGGAACAATCGTTGGTAAGTGCGGCACAGCGCGGGTTCGAACAGATCGCCCAGCCGCTCGACCACGATCGACAGCAGCGCGCGCCCTTCAGCCTCTGCCATGGCGCGATCGAGCAAGTCTGATGGCCACGGCTCATGGCGCAGGCAATATTCGAGAAGCTGCTGACTATAAATACTTCCCAACCAGTAGCTCCAGCTTCTTGCGTGTGGCGTCGGGAATCGTCTTGCGATCGGTGATCAGCGCATGCGCCAGCGCCGAGCCGCATTTGCATTCGCGCGCCTCCGGCATTGCCCGGACAGCCGTCGTGACAACCTTCGCGGCGTTCTCGGCATTCTTCGTCAGGTTGGCGATAATGTCGGTCACCGTCACCGCTTCGTGCTCCGGATGCCAGCAGTCGTAATCGGTCACCATCGCGATTGTGACGTAACAAATCTCCGCTTCGCGCGCGAGCTTGGCTTCCTGAAGATTCGTCATGCCGATCACGTCCATGCCCCAACTGCGGTATAAATTTGATTCCGCGAGTGTCGAAAATGCCGGGCCTTCCATGCACAAATACGTGCCACCGAGTTTCGCCGTGACGCCCGATTGCTCCGCGGCCGCGAACGCCACGCGCGAAAGCTGCGGACAGATGGGATGAGAAAAGCCGATGTGCGCGACCAACCCTTCGCCGAAGAACGTCGAGATTCGCCCGCGCGTGCGATCGACGAATTGATCCGGTAGGACGAAATCGAGCGGCTTGTGTTCTTCCTTGAGCGATCCTACCGCGCTCAGCGACAGAATTCGTTCGACGCCCAGCGATTTGAATCCATAAATATTCGCCCGAAAATTCAATTCCGAAGGCGACAGCCGATGCCCGCGGCCGTGGCGCGCCAGGAACGCGACCTCCTTGCCCGCCAGCCGGCCGACCACGTAAGGATCCGACGGCGCTCCCCATGGCGTCTCAATCGCGCGCTCCTCTTGCGCTTCAAATCCGGGCATCGAGTAAAGTCCGCTGCCGCCAATAATGCCAATGGTAGGTTTCATTCTTGAATTAATTCCAGCAACACGCCGCCGGTTGACGATGGGTGCACGAATACATAAAGATGACCGCCTGCGCCGGCACGCGGCTCGTTCAACAAACGCGCGCCCGACCCACGAAGCCGTTCGACAGCGGCGCTGAGGTCCGGCACTTTCAGTGCGACGTGATGCAGCCCTTCGCCCCGTTTGTCGAGAAATTTTCCGATGACGGAGTCGGGTTCCGTGGGCTCCAGCAACTCAATTCGAGGCTCGCCCACGGGCAGCATCGCGACGTTCACTTTTTCCTGCGCGACGGTCTCGCGCATGGCGACATCCAGCCCAAGCTGGTCGCGATAGAACCGCAGCGCCTGGTCCAGAGACTTTACGGCGATGCCCAGATGATCGATTTTACAGCCGTTCAAGCCAGTCATTGATTACCGAATACGGATCGCGGCGCTTCTCTGCCACATCGCGTCCTGCCGCGGAAAATTCTTCTTCTGGAACGCGGTCCAGCAGCCGCTCCCGCAGCATTTCCTTCAATCGCAAGCTCCAGGTTTCCGCCATCTGCGATTCAGCGGTGCTCTGGGCGTGATATTCGCGCGCTGCCTCCAGCGCTTCCGTAATTCCTTTTCCATCGCTCGCCACCACGTGCACGATCTTGGGCGTCCAACCGTCCGGCCGATGCGATAAGCCGAGATAATTGTTCAGCTCGCGCTCCAGTTTTTCCGCTCCCGGCAAATCGGATTTATTGATGACGAACACGTCGGCGATTTCAATGATACCGGCTTTGATCGCCTGCACGTCGTCGCCCATCCCCGGGACAAGAACCACCATCGTGACGCCTGCCAGGCGCGCGATCTCCACTTCGTCCTGCCCCACGCCCACCGTTTCGACGATCACCACATCACGCCCGGCGGCATCGAGCAGCATCGTCATCTCCGTCGTCGAGCGCGCCAAGCCGCCCAGCCATCCGCGCGTGGCCATGGAGCGAATAAAAACGCCTTCGTCGGCATGGTGCTGCTGCATACGAATACGGTCGCCCAGAATCGCGCCGCCGGTGTAAGGACTCGACGGATCGACAGCAATCACACCCACGCTCTTACCTTCGTCGCGCAGCATCCGAACGATCTGATCGCACAGCGTGCTTTTGCCCGCGCCCGGCGCGCCGGTAACGCCCAGGATCAGGGCGCGGCCGGTGCGCGGAAACAATTCGCGAAGGATTGCTTCAGCCTCCGGACGGCGATCTTCGATCCAACTCGCGGCGCGGGCCAAGGCGCGAATATCCCCACTGGCAATTTTCTCCGCCGTCTCTGTCATTTTACAAATGACTCTTCAGCAGTTGGCGCGCGATCACCAGTTTCTGAATTTCGCTGGTTCCTTCGCCAATGGTGCAGAGCTTCACGTCGCGATAAAATTTCTCGACCGGATAGTCTTTGATAAACCCGTAGCCGCCGTGAATTTGCAGCGCCTCGTTCGCCGCGCGCACTGCGGCTTCGGACGCGTACAACTTCGCCATCGCCGATTCTTTGTTTACGCTGGCGCCTGAATCCTTCAGCCACGCCGCGCGCAAGGTCAACAATCGCGCCGCATCGATCTCCGTCGCCATGTCCGCCAATTTATGCTGGATGGCTTGAAATTCCGATATAAACCGGCTGAATTGCTTCCGCTGTTTCGAATATTTCAGCGCTGCTTCGTAGGCCCCTTGCGCGAGGCCGACCGACAACGCCGCGATCGAAATTCTTCCGCCGTCGAGAATCCGCAGGCTGTCGACAAACCCCTCGCCGCGCTTCCCGCACAACTGGGCGGCAGGCAATCGGCAATCGGTAAACAGCACCTCGCCAGTGGGCGAACAGCGCATGCCGAGCTTGTTTTCTTTCTTTCCGACTCTGAACCCTGGCGTGCCCGTTTCAAGAATGAATGCCGAAATTCCGTGTGCCGATGCGCTGCGATCGGTCATGGCCATGGCAACGCACACGTCGGCGACATGTGCATTCGTGGTGAACGTTTTGCTGCCGTTCAGCACCCACGAATCTCCGTCAGGAACGGCCTTCGTCCGCGTTCCTCCCGCGTCCGATCCCGCTTCCGGCTCCGTCAAGGACCAGCATCCGATCCATTCGCCGGACGTAAGCTTCGGCAAATACCGCTGCTTCTGCTCGTCATTCCCAGCGAGATAAATATGATTGCTGCACAGCGAAACATGGGCCGCGACACTCAAGGCAATCGACGGATCCACGCGCGCGATCTCTTCCATCAGGATGGAATAATCGACGTAGCTGTACCCGGAGCCGCCCAAATCCTCCGGAAATACCGCGCCCAGGACGCCTAATTTCCCCAGCCGCCGGAACACATCGACGGGGAAATCCTGCGATTCGTCCCACTCCATGACATGGGGCTTGATCTCCGCCTCACAGAATTCGCGAATGGTCTTACGCAGATGCTGTTGTTCAGAACTGAAACCGAAATCCATCGTTTAAGCGAAGTCTTCCTTCTTCGCATCCCAACGCATCGTGCGTCCGAAACGATAGCTATCAACGGCCATGCGGCACGCAATCGAAACGCGAAAGCCGAGGTCGAACGGACAGTTCGGCTCCTTCCCGCTCCGCACACAGTCGAAGAAGTTCTGCATATGTTCATGCGGAACCGTTTTCGCGTTGCCGGTCATTTCCGTTCCGGTCGGCGCATTCATCTTCTGCGGAAGGTACCGCACTTGATTGCCGCGCTGAATCGTCCCATTGTCGCCGAGCACATCCTCCGTCACGGCCAGTTGATTATTGCCGAAGCCCGAAGCCCAACTGATCAGCATCTCCTCCGGCTGCTCCACCGAAACGTTCATCGTATCGGGAACCTCACGGCCGTCCTTCCATAAATAGATGCCGCCATTCATGGTCACAGCCTTCGGGATTTGCAGCTTCAGTGCCTTATACCAAAAACTCATCTGGTGGCACATATTTTCATACACGTTGCCGCCCGAATAGTCGAAGAAAAACCGCCAGTTCATGTAGCGATTCGCGTCGAAATCATGCGCCGGCGCATCGCCCTGGAACGATTTCCAAAGGATGTTTTCCGCATTCATGTCCGGAGTAATCCGCGCCGTCCGCGACCACTGCGGCTTACCGTGCGGCGTGTTCCGATACATCCGCATGTCGATCGCCGTGATCTTTCCCAACTTCTGCGGATCGCTCAACCACTGTTGCGTATCGATCATGTGGCCGGAGGAGCAGCTTTGATGCCCGATCTGCACCGTGTGCTTGCCGCCGTCTTTTTGAAACGCCGTCCGCATCTTCTTCGCGTGGTCGACCGAAAACGCCATCGTCTTTTCCTGATACACATGCTTACCCGCGCCGATCGATGCGCAAAAATGCTCAGCATGCAGGTGCTGCGGCGTCGCGATCACCACCGCGTCGATCGACGGATCGTCCAGCAGCCGCCGATAGTCCAGATACGTCGCCGCCGTGGGTACCAGCCCTTTGGCTCGCTCCAGTTGCTTGGTATAAATGTCGCAGATCGCCACGGCTTCGGTGTCCGGGCAAAGCTTGATCCAGTTGAATAAATCCGTGGCGCGATCGCCAAAGCCGATGAACCCGACCCGGACGCGTTCGTTCGCTCCCAGCACCTGCGCCGGCACCGCGGCCAGCGTGCCCGCGATCCCAGTCGCGAATTTGCCGAGAAAATGGCGGCGTGAATCCATACTACAAGTGTACCAAGCTGCGTCGCCTGACTATGGTAATCTCTCGGTCAGGAGCGATAGGACAGAAGCGATATGACAGGAGCGATATGACCCCACAACTTCGCCCCCAAAGACGCGATCCTCCGCATCCGCTCGTCACCCTCGGCGGAGCCTTGATCGTATTCGCCCTCGTGGTCATCGGCATCAGAGGAACGCTGTTGCCGCGCGGCGCCGTCATCCTTCTCTCGATCTGTTTTATCGTCGTTTTCCGCTGGGTCAGCCGCCGCTCCGCCAATGCTATGCGCGAGCGCCGCGAACGGGAACTCGAACAACTGCGCAGCACGCCCGTGCTCCATTTAAACGATTGACGCTACTCCAATTGCTTGTGGAATCGCAGCACGCTCAACGTCAAAATGGACACTCCGAAAATCGCCAGCGCCACCATCTGCGGCCATAATGTACTGATCCCCGTCCCTTGCAAAAAGATGCCGCGCACGATCTCCATGAAGTAGCGCACCGGATCGATGTACGTCAGCAATTGCATGGAGAACGGCATATTGCGAATCGGAAACGAGAACCCGCTCAGCATGAAAAATGGCTGAAAAATCAGCCCCATCGTCATCATCGCCTGCTGCTGCGTGCGCGAAATGGTGGAGATGAACAGCCCCGCGCCCAGGCTGGTCAGCAGGAACAGCAGCGTGCACACCACGAGCAAGCCGAAGTTCCCCGCGAATGGAATATGGTAAACCAGCAGCGCCATACTCACCACCAGGATCATGTCCCACAGCCCCACCAGCACGAACGGCAGCGTCTTGCCCAGAATTAATTCGGTCGGCCGGATCGGCGTCACCATCAATTGTTCCATGGTGCCGATCTCTTTCTCACGCACGATCGCCATCGCCGTCAGCATCATTGTCACCAGCGTGATGATATTCACCACCACCCCCGGAATAAAGTAATTCCGGCTCTTCAAATCAGGATTGAACCACACCCGGCTGCGGGCCGTGATTTGCGGCAGTGCCGGACGGATCGCGCCGCCTGAAGCCATCGTCCCCGCCACCATTTTCGATCGCGCCAACTGTGCCGACACTTCGCTCGAATAGCGCGCGATCGTCTGCGCTGCGTAATTCGAAACAATGGACGCCGTATTCGAATTCGTCCCGTCCAGCAGCACCTGCACGCTGGTGGTGCGGCCTCGCTCCACATCGCGCGCAAAACCCGGCATTACGCGAACCACCCCATCCACCGTCGCCTTGTCCAGCAGTTGTTGCATCTGCGCCTCGGTATCAGGTTCCGCAATAATCAGGAAACGGCCGGACCCTTGAAACTCCGAGAGCAGCTCCCGGCTTTCCGGACTGTGATCCTGATCCATCCAGGCGATTTTCGCGCTGTTCACATCCAGATTCGCCGCATAGCCGAAAATCAGCAGTTGAATCAGCGGAGGCATAAACAACATCGCGCGCATTCTCGGATCGCGAAGCACCTGGAGAAATTCTTTGCGCATGATCCGCCGCAGACGTTGTCGCATGTTTAAGCCACCTTCTGACGCAGCTTGCGCGTCGCGTAATAGAACATCACCGCTCCATAACCAACCAGCAGCATGAAGTTAAACCAGATCAATGAAAATGCCACGCCTTTCAAAAACAGCCCGTTCAGAATGTTGATGAAATATCGCGCGGGCACCAATAACGCGATGGCCTGAATAATTCTGGGCATGTTCGCGATCGGATAAATGAAGCCGGAAAGCAGAAACGCCGGCAGGAACGAAGTCAGGGAGCCCATTTGATAGGCCATGAGCTGCGTCCGGTTCGCCGCCGAAATCAGGATTCCGCACGCCAGCCCTCCGAATAGAAATACGCAGCTCGAAACCATCAGCGTGATGATGTTTCCTTTGAACGGCACATCGAAAATAAACACACCCACAAACAGGCAGATTAACAGGTCGACGATTCCCAGCACGAAGTATGCCGATAGCTTTCCCAGCGCCATTTCCGACGGCCGCACCGGAGTCGAAAGCAACTGTTCCATCGTGCCGTTTTCCCATTCGCGCGCGATCGTCAGCGAACTCAGATTCGCCACGATGATCATCAGGATCACCGCGATCAGCCCCGGCACGATAAAGTTTCGCGACACCAGATCCGGGTTGTACCAGACACGAATCCGCGCCTCCACGCCACCCTGGGTCACCGCGCCGGAGCGCTGCCGCTGCGCATCGTCTCGAACTTTCTGCGCGTATCCCGCGATCAGGCCTTCCGCATAACCCAGCGCCGTCGTCGCCGTATTCGAATCGCTCCCGTCCAGCAGCAACTGTATCTGCGCCTCTTTGCCCAACGCCAGATTGCGCGAATAATCGTCCGGAATCACTACGCCGATCAGCGCATGCCGAGCGTCGATCTCTTTTTGAATCGGCGCGTAGCTGTTCGCCTCACCGACAATCGTGAAATATCGCGACCCGCGAAATTCGCGAATCAGATCCTGGCTTTGTGACGAATGGTCCAAGTCGTAAATCATCGTCGGAATGCGGTCCACGTCCAGGCTCAGCGCGTATCCGAAAATCAGCAGCATCGTCAACGGCGTCACGATGGCCGCCGCCAGACTTCGTGGATCGCGAAGAATGTGCAGCACCTCTTTGCGAGCCATGGCGCGCGTGCGTCGAAAATTCATGCGGCCGCCTTTTCTTGCGCTTCAATCAGGCTGACGAATACATCTTCCATCGAGGGCGTGATTTTTTCGAGCGTCGTGATTTTGATCCCCACCGCGTCGAGCGCGGACCGGATCACTGGAATCGCCGCCACATCGTCCTCCACTTTCACATGCAGCCCGCCGCCAAAAACCGCAATGTCCAAAATCCCCGGCTTTCCTTCCAGCGTAGTCATACTGGCCAGCACATCGGACGTTTCCAGATTTAATAAGTGGCCCACGCCAAGAGAGGTCTTCAATTCCGCGGGCGACCCCAGCGCAATCACCCGTCCGCCGTACATCAGCGCGATGCGATGGCAATATTCCGCTTCGTCCATGTAATGCGTGGTCACGAAGATCGTGTGGCCGGCCTCTGAAAGCTGATAGATCAGCTCCCAGAAACTGCGCCGCGCAATCGGGTCCACGCCGGAGGTCGGCTCGTCCAGAAACAAAATCGGCGGTTCATGTAAAATCGCGCAGCCCAGCGCCAGCCGCTGCTTCCAACCGCCCGCGAGCAGTCGCGTCATCATCTTTCGCTTGTCTTCGAGGCCCGCCATTTTCAGCACGTACTCCTCGCGCTCCGCAGGATGCCCAGCGTCTGTCAGGGAAATCAGGCTTTGACCAACTGGTCCAGAAGGAAACTCAAGCAGTCACTGACCCTGCGGGGAAAGCAGTCGACTGGGCGGCTCAGCGACAGGAGTGGTTGAAG
>JBEKPC010000023.1:0-45129 GCA_049521155.1 Bryobacteraceae bacterium | reverse complement strand
TAGCTCTCCGCCAGCGTCGCGCCCTCCGCGCACCCGCATGGATTCGTATGTTTGATGATCGCCGAGGCCGGCGCATCGAACTCGCCGATCAGTTGCCAGGCCGCATCCAGATCCACCAGATTGTTGTAAGAAAGTTCCTTGCCATGCAGTTGTTCGGCGCCGGCGATTCCCGTCTTCCCATTCGCATACAGGGCGGCCGATTGATGAGGATTCTCGCCATACCGCAGCGCGATGGTCCGCGGCGCGCGAATGTCAAGCGTGGCCGGCAGAGGCTCGTGCGTCGGCGGAATTTCAGACAGCCGGGCAGACACCGCCCGATCATAAGCAGCGGTCGTGGCGAAGGCTTTCTTGGCCAGATTCCAGTGCGTTTCGGGCGACAGCGAGCCGTCACTCGCGCGCAATTCTTCGATCAGCGCGGCGTAATCGGAAGGAGCCGTCACCACCGCGACGTCCTGATAATTCTTGGCCGCCGCGCGGATCATGGTCGGTCCGCCGATATCGATATTTTCAATCAGCTCCGCCAGCGGCGCATCCGGATTGGAGGCGATCTTCTCGAATTCGTAGAGGTTCACACAAACCAGATCGATCTTCGGAATTCCGTGCGATTTAATCGCGCTCATATGCTCCGGTCTGGAGCGTATGGCGAGAATCCCGCCGGCGATTTTTGGATGAATGGTCTTCACGCGGCCGTCCAGCATTTCCGGAAACTCGGTTACGCTGGCGACCTCCAGCAGCGGTCCGATGGCGGCGTCTTTCAAAATTCGATACGTCCCGCCGGTGGAAATAATCTCGACGCCGAGCGAGGTCAGCTCACGGGCGAATTCGACGATACCGGTCTTATCAGTAACGCTCAGCAGAGCGCGATCTATGCGAGGCATGTTCTTAATTTCCGCGAGCTTTCGCCACTTCCGCCAGGAACTTCCGGGCGCGTTCTTCAAACACTTCGTAGCGTCCTTCGCCGATCGTTTTGGCGTCGATCAGTTCGGCGCCGACGGCCACCGCGGCCGCGCCCGCCCTCAGAAAATCGGCCGTATTTTCGAGGCTGACGCCGCCCGTCGGCACCATTTCAATATGCGGAAGGGGAGCCTTCAGCGCCTTGATATACTTCGCTCCGCCGAGCGCTCCGCACGGGAACACCTTCACGAAATCGGCGCCCGCTTCCCATGCGGCAACGATTTCCGTGGGCGTCAACGCGCCGGGCATGATGATCTTCGAGTAACGCTTCGCCATCTCGATCGTCTTTATATTTAGGGCCGGCGTGACGAAAAATTGCGCTCCGGCCAGCATACAAATGCGCGCCGTTTCCGGATCGAGCACGGTGCCTGCGCCCAGCACCAGCTTGTCCCCAAATGCGTCGGCCAGTTTCTCAAGGGCTTTCACTGCGCCGGGAACGGTCATGGTGATTTCGGCGGCGCGAATTCCGCCGCGATAAACGGCTTCAATAGCCAGTACGGCGCTCTCTGCACTGGAGGTTCGAACCACGGGGACCACGCCGGTATCCAGGATGGACCGGAGAATCACGTCTCTATTCATTTTCTTTTAGTGTACCCTCAGAAGTTATGCGACTCGTAACTTTTCGCCACGGAGGCAGTGGCGCCATGGCTGGCATTCTCGATGGCAATAAGGTGACCGGCCTTGGAATGGATATGCTTCAGGTCATCTCTTTTGGCGGAGCACCTGCTTCGTCGGGAGAGTTTTACGACCTTTCTTCAGTGACGCTGCTGGCGCCGATTCCACGCCCTCCGAAATTCATTTGCGTAGGCCTGAACTATCGCGACCACGCCATTGAATCGAACATGGCGATCCCGAAAGTGCCGACGATATTCAGCAAGTTCTCAAACGCCGTGATCGGACCGGGCGAGAACATTGTGCTTCCGAAGGAATCGACACAGCCTGATTATGAAGCGGAATTTGCGGTAGTCATTGGCCCCGGAGGGCGCCGCATTCCCGCGTCGAAAGCGATGGATCACGTTTTCGGATATACCATCGTGAACGACGTCAGCGCGCGGGATCTACAACTGGCGACCACGCAGTGGCTGATGGGAAAATCGTGCGATACGTTCGCGCCCATGGGCCCCGCCATCGTGACGAAGGATGAGATCGCCGATCCGCATGCGCTCGATATTTCACTCGAAATCGGCGGCGAAATATTGCAGCAATCGAACACACGGGAACTGATTTTCAAGATCCCGGAGCTGATCGAATTCATCTCCAGTGTGGTGACGCTTGAGCCCGGAGACATCATTTCCACCGGTACGCCATCCGGCGTAGGCTTCGCCCGCAAGCCCCCGCGCTATCTGCAAGATGGCGACGAATGCATCGTCCGCGTCGAAGGCCTGGGTGAGCTTCGCAACCCCGTCATCAGTGGCTGAAAACCACCATTTCATTGGTGAAATGAGCCAGCAACCCGCATGATCAACCCCGCATCTTTACTAGTGAGGTTGAGAAAATAATATGCGGCGGTCAAAGTTGATAACGGTTGCAGGGATGTTCCTGGCGGCGGTATCGACCCCTCTCTGGGCCGATACGCCAGCAGCAAGACCGGGAACGGTGAATTACGTCGAAGGGCAGGCAGCCACTGGCGGCCAGAGCCTCGACGCAAAATCGGCCGGTGTCGAAATCGGAGAAGGCAACTCCGTGACGACGCTGAACGGAAAAATTGAAGTTCTATTGACGCCCGGTGTGTTTTTGCGCCTGGGTGAGAATACCTCCGTCAGGCTAATTGCGGCTCGGTTGACGGATACGCAGATCCAGCTTGACCAGGGTCATGCCATCATCGAAGTCGATCAGCTTTTCCCCGAAAATCATCTACGTGTGTTGCAAGCCGGGTTCGCCATTGACGTACAGAAAAAAGGTCTGTACGACTTCGACGCGGCAGGCAATCAGGTTCGCATCATCGACGGAGAAGCGGTGGCGACCAACGGCTCACATCGCATCGAGCTGAAGGGCGGACACGAATTGAATCTCATCGCCAACGGAGACCTGAAGGCGCATGGGTTCGACAAGAGAACCGCGGAAGGCGATCTCTATAATTGGAGCCGCTTGCGCTCCTCGTACCTGGCGGAAGCCAACATCGGCGAAGCGCGCGCCTATGCGGGTGGACCTGGATTCTTCGGCGCAGGCTGGTACTGGAATCCCTGGTATAGCGCTTACACTTTTATCCCTGGAGACGGATTCTTCTACAATCCGTTCGGCTGGGGCTTCTATTCACCGTTCTTCGTCTATCGAGCTCCGTTCTTCGGGTTCGGTTACTACGGTGGCGCATATAGATCGTTCGCTCACTATGCTCCTCCGGCGGCTTTTGTCGGCGGATATCGCGGAGCGGTGGCCGCGGGCCGTGTAGGAGCGCCGGCGTTCCGCTCCATGGGCGGCGGCGGAATGCGCGGTGGACGCCGTTAACAAAAATCCAGCCGCATGAAAGGGCGCAAACGGACAAGCAACCGTTTGCGCTTTTTTATTGGTTTAGGCGCGCCGATAGCCCCCTGTATCATCCTCTAACCGCACTCTGGCCTACTGAGCCGCCATGCGCAGCATGCGGTTTCCGACCCAATCAAAGCGTGCCCGTCCCGCCGTCAACCCCCTCCAGCAATCCTCGCAGCTTCGAAGCCAGCTCCGGAACATCGGGCTCCCTGAAGATTCCATCCGCGATCCCAGGCACTTCGGTGAAGCGGACGGACCAGTGCGGCGCCGGCCACTCCATGGGACCTGGGACGGTCGTATTGAACGGCCTCCCTCTCTAACCAATTCTCGTCGAAGCCTTCAAGGTGGGAAGGGCCAGATCGTCGGACCTCCCTGGCTGGATGAGGATTGCTTCGAGATCGTAGGCAAGATGCCGGAGGGCGCAACCAGCGATCAGATGGTCGAAAGATTCCAGCTCGCCGCCGTAAGGAGGATCGCCCGTCCCTGTGTATGCGTTGATCGTGGACAAAAAACGGCCCGAAATTCAGGGTCAGGATCGATCAAAGGGTCAATGGGCATGGCCTCGCTCACTGTCTTTCGAACAGACTGGACCATCCAATGCAAGATTTTACCGGGCTCAAAGGAACCTACGATATCGACCTCTCCTGGACGCCCGATCCGGCCTTCGAATACGGGAGTCGCTAGGATTAAAGCTGGAACCGCGCAAGGAGCCGCTCGAAGTGCTGGTCATCGACCACATCAACGCATTCCCACGGAGAACTGAGATGGCATTCTGGCTACAGGCTACGGGCTACTTCTAAAAAAGGAACGGCGGTCCGGGTCGGAGGGGGCCGGACCGCCGCTTAGAACAACCTGGACCCCTTTAGGAGGGTGACTGCGTCCAGGCTATCCAAGGTCAAGAGGAAACAGAGGAAAACTATCTTTGAATCTGGAGTTCGTTATTCACTGCAAACACTCCGGGGACACCATTTGCTCTTATGAAGGCCAATTGTTTGTCCGTATCATTAGAGACGAATCCCATCAGCGTTACGTTGCCATTTTTCACGATGATGTGAATCGAAGGCTGCGTCCCGGCTCCATATCGCGAAAGCGCGGGATACGCATAGATCGCCCTCGCCGTTCGCGCACGAATCCCCTCATCCAAGGGCGAAAGCGGCAGCACCTCGATCTGATTCTCGATGCGCTCCACGCCTTCCACGTGCTTCACGGCGTTACCCGCATCGCTCTTCAGAACGGGCTTGGTCACATCGCCGAATAACGTGACCGTACCGCCATCCACGCGGAAAGAAATGTAATCGAAAATGTTGTAATAAGGCAACATCGCCAATTGATGCCGCACTTTATTCTCAAGTGGCGTGAGATTCGGTGACGCCGCCGGAACCAGAGCCGCCGAAGCCGCCAGCGCAGCCGTTATTAGCCATTTGCTCTTCATATCCGCCGCCCCCTTCACTATATTCGACGCCGTAGTGGAAGGAAGGTTGCAAACAGCCAAGTAAATAAAAAGGGAACAAAAGGGCGAAGAAATACGTATTTATTTCGACGTTTTTGTGAAGAGCCCCAGCAACCCGCCGAGCGACGAGCTTTTCTTCTTCGTCGATTCCGTGCGCCCGCTGAGCTTGTCGGCCAACTGCATGATGCTCTTGCCGAACGTCGTCGACGGCGGCGCCGGCTTGCCCTCCATCAACGACTTCTGCACCGCGTCGTAGTCGCTCGGGAAAATGTCGTAAACTTCCGTGTGCAGCGCCGTCGCGATCACCTCGCGGCTCAGCCCTACGTCGCGCATGTATCGATTCACGATCAACCGGATCTTCCACCGCCCGATGCGGTTCGCGTCCAGATAGGAAAGCGCGCGCTGCGCCGCCTGTAGCGCTGGTAACTCGTTTGTCGTCACCAGCAGCAGATCGTTCGCCATCCGCGCCTGGTTCAGATTCCACTCGCCATAAACCCCGCCCGCATCGATCACCACGACGTCATAATTATGGCGCGCATAATCGAGAATCGGAGAAGGATCCCGCAGGTCGTTCGCGCCCTCCACCAGGATTTCCGGCGCCAGCAGCACGTCGATCCCGTGGACATGGGTCACCATCGAGTTCCACAAATCGTGATCCAGCTCGTAAGACCGCAGCAGCGCATCCACGAAGCTGTAAACCGATTTAATCTTCAACAGGAACGACATCGTTCCGGTCAGCGGGTCCAGATCGGCCAGCAGAACCCTCTTCGCCCCATGCCGCTTCCACTGGAAAGCCAGGTTGCAGGCGATCGTGGTGGCTCCGCAGGCGCCTTTTGCCGGCATGACCACGAAAATCTTCGCCGGTTCCCTGCCTCCGCCCTCTGACGGCGCCGTACGGGCCAATTTCGCCAGAACTGCGTCGATCTGTTCGCTCGTAAATGGTTGAATCAGGAAGTCGGCCGCACCGCCCCGCAGGCAGCGCAGCATCGCATCCGGATCGTTCGCCGCCAGCAGCGCGATCACCTGGATGTTCGGCCCCATACGCGACATTTCACCCAGAAGTTGTAGAGCCTGTTCAGGATCCGACACCACGTCCAGGAAACACAGGTTCACAACCCCCGACCCCATTGCCGCCCCCACATCCCGCGGCGAGGGATAACTCCGCACGTAACTCAGCGGTACGCCCACTAAGTGGCTTGTTAACAGCGGAGACAATTCATCCGCCATCCGCGAATTCGGACTGATAACAACAGCCCGTTTTGAGGATGCTGAGTGGACCTCACTTTTGGACATGGCGACTGGTGGACCACTTTGGTATGCGTTCCAAAGTAGTAAATCGGCTACAACGCATCATAACATGAGAGCGTTTAACCCTTCCTTCTACTAACACAGTGATACCACCGGACGATAAGACTTCACTAAAGGGAGATTCCATGAACCTGACAGAGATCGCCGCACCCACCATGAGCGGGCCGCAATTCGCGCCCCTTAAGAAAGTGTCCGTCTGTGACACTCAGCCGGTTACGGCGGAAGGCGTTCGAACCTTGCTCGCCGGCTCCCCGGACTTGCTGTTCGCCGAAACGTCGGATTCGCTGGCGCAAGCCATGGACCTGGTGCGCCGCACCTCTCCAGAGGTCCTGATGTTGGATAAAGCATTCGGGATTCAAGCCATCCTCGAATGGCTCAGTGAGTTGAAAGCAAATGAACTCGGCACCGCCATCGTGATCTGGGGCGTCTCCGTCACCGAAGCCGAGGCGCTGCGTTTCCTGCAAGCCGGCGCGCGAGGGATTTTGCGCAAAACCGCCAGCATTTCCGTCGTCTTGGCCTGTTTGCGGACGGTCGCCCTCGGCCGCAGTTGGATGGAGGATTGCGTGTTCCGCGATTCCGCCCGCGCCGACCGCTATCCGCGCAGCGAGTTGACCTCGCGGGAGCAGCAGGTGCTCGAGCTGGTCGAGCAGGGCTATAAAAATAAAGAGATTGCCCTCGATCTTGGCATCCGTCCCGGCACCGTCAAGATCCACCTGAAGCATATTTTCGAGAAAACCGGCGTTCGCGGACGCTATGGACTGGCGCTGAACGGGTTAAAGGATCGCGGCCTCGTGTCCATCCCTGCCCTGACCGCCCCTGCCTGATAGGCCTGCCTGGTAGGCCTATGTGACAGACAGATCACTTACGGCCCCTGTTATCCTTGTATGCATACGTGCGTACCCTTGTTTTATTCTCGATTTTCGGCGCTTGCGCCTATGCCCAGTCGCCGCTCGTAAAAATTCTTTCCGATGAATTGGAGCGGAATTTCACCGCTCTCAAGCAGAAGGCCGACCCCGCGCCTTATTTTCTCGGCTACGAAGTCACAGACCAGGAAGAGGACGTCATCCTCGCCAGCCGCGGATCGATCGACGGCCAGAATCATAATCACGATCGCATTCTGGATATCACCATCCGCGCCGGAAGCCCGCAGTTCGATAATTACCGCCGCATCGCCGGGGAGCATCCGCGCTTCACTCTCGCCAGCAGGCTCGCTCTCGACGACAATCCCGACGCCATCCGCAAGACGGTTTGGCTCACCACGGATCGCGTTTATCGCGGCGTCGCTCAGCGCCTGATCCGCATCAAGGCCGACGAAAAGCTGCGCTCGGCCGCCGCCGATGGCTCTGCCGATTTTTCGGTGGAGCAGCCGCAAACATCTTTTTCCGCCCCTTCCAAGCTCAAATTCAGTTCCCCCGAATGGGCCGCCAGGTTGCGCAAAGTCTCGGCTGAAATGGCGAAATATCCCGGCGCCATCAACTCGAACGTCGCCGTCGAAGCCCAGCGCGTCATGACCACCATTGTCACCTCGGAGGGAACGCGCGTCGAAACCGGCCGCCTCTTTGCCCGCATTATCATCACCACTCGCGGCAAGGCGACCGACGGCATGGACCTCGCCTCGATGGAGACTTTTGAAACCGCCGATCCCTCCACTCTGCCCAAGGACCCGCAAATCCTCGCCGCTGTCGAACGGGCTGGCAAAAATCTTACCGATCTGCTCCACGCTCCGCCCGCCGATCCTTTTGTCGGCCCGGCCATCTTATCAGGACGCGCCGCCGGCGTCTTCTTCCATGAAATTTTCGGCCACCGTATTGAAGGCCATCGCCAAAAAGATGAGAGCGAAGGCCAGACCTTTACCAAGAGCGTCGGCAAGCCGGTCCTCCCCGCGTTTCTGTCCGTGATCTTCGACCCCACCCGCGCCGAATATAACGGCATCGCGCTCAACGGGACTTACGCCTATGACGACGAAGGCGTGAAAGCCCAGCGCTTTGTCGCCGTCGAAAACGGTGTTCTCAAAAATTTCCTGATGTCGCGCTCTCCCATCTCCGGCTTCCCTAATTCCAACGGCCACGGCCGCCGATCTCCCGGAAATGAAGTCGTTTCCCGCCAATCGAACCTCATCGTCGAATCCACCAATAAGGTCAGCGACGCCGACCTGCGCAAGATGCTGATCGAAGAAGTCAAGAAGCAGGGCAAGCCTTATGGCCTCTATTTCGACCAGGTCACCGGCGGCTACACCACCACCGCCAGCCGCGGATTGCAGGCCTTCACTGTAATCCCTCTCATCGTCTACCGCGTCTTTGC
Organism: Bryobacteraceae bacterium; assembly: GCA_049521155.1. Classification (GTDB taxonomy): domain Bacteria; phylum Acidobacteriota; class Terriglobia; order Bryobacterales; family Bryobacteraceae; genus Palsa-187. The sequence goes on along the minus strand of JBEKPC010000023.1, from coordinate 36,650 downwards.
CGATGGCCGTCCGGATGAGCTGATTCGCGGCGCGGATATCGTCGGCACACCTCTCGCCAGCTTCGAGAAAATTATGGCGACCTCCGATAAGATGGAAGTTTTCAACGGCATCTGCGGCGCTGAATCGGGCAACGTCCCCGTATCCGCCGTCGCGCCCGCGCTGCTGGTTTCGCAGATTGAAATCCAGCGTAAGGAGCGTTCGCAGGACCTTCCGCCTTACCTTTCACGCCCGTCCGCAGGAGGTCAGCAATGATCGCCCGTACCCTCGCCGTCTCCACCCTCCTTCTCGCCTCCGCCGCGCTGCTGCTGCCTCAGAAAACTTCGAAAGCAGACGATGACGACGTGATTCTCCGCGCTTTGCGTGACGAACTCGATCGTTCCCGCGAACTGCGCGTCGTCGGCGGTGGCGATGACACGCCCTTCTTTTTCAGCTACGATCTGTCGGACGTCAGCCAGTTCCAAGTCGCCGCCGTTCTCGGATCGCCCATCGATGTTTCGCGGGTCCATTTCCGCGCCCCGCAAATTGACGTGCGCGTCGGCAGTTACGATTTTGACGACACCGGTCATCTTTTCAGCGGCCGTTATTCGGGCGGGCGCTACGATACCTCGTTCCCTCTCGATGACGATTATCTGGCCCTGCGGGATGCCTTGTGGCTCTCGACCGATACCGCTTATAAGACCGCTATCGAATCCATGTCCCGCAAGCGCGCCGCGTTGAACGCCGCCGCTGCGACTACCGATAAGCTTCCCGATTTTTCCCGTGTCGAGCCCGTCACCAGCCTCCAGAAAATCACCCGACACAAAATTGACGACGCCGCCTGGACCGCCCGTACCGTCAAGCTCTCGGCGTTGTTTGGCGCGGTTCCCGATGTTATGGCGTCCGGCGTCGATCTCCAGCTTCTTGACGGCGTCACCTGGATGTTGACCAATGAAGGAACCTCTCTGCGCTATGACGATAGCCTGGCGCGCTTCTACGCCCGCGCCGAAGGTCAGGCGCCGGATGGAATGATCGTGCGCGACGCCATCTCTTTCCAGTCGCTCGAACCCGACAAGCTTCCTTCGGACGCGGAAATCCGCACCGGCCTGACAGCCGTGGCGGAGGATGTCCGCGCGCTGGTCCATGCTCCTCTCGGTGAGTCTTTTTCCGGACCCACTTTGTTTGAGCCCGAAGCCGCCGCGCAGCTTATGGCGCAATTGCTCGGCGATAATCTCCACTCCCCGCGCAAGCCTCTAGCCGAGCCTGGCCGTAACATCAATTTCCTGCCCAGCGAGCTCGATACCAAGATCGGTTCACGGATTTTGCCGGATTGGATGGATATCGTCGACGATCCCACCCAATCCACCTGGCATGGCAAGCAGCTTGTCGGCTTCTACCAGTGGGATCTCGAGGGCGTGCCGGGCAAACCCGTTTCGGTGGTCGAGAAAGGCGTGCTCAAAAATTTCCTCACCACTCGCCAGCCTATCAAGGGTTTTCCCACTTCCAACGGCCACGCCCGTCTGGCCGGGAATTACGGCGCGCGTTCCGCCGGCATCAGTAATCTCTTCATCAAAACCTCGCAGGGCGATTCTCTCGCCGCGTTGAAAAAGAAGCTCATCGATATTTGTAAGGAGCGCAACAAGCCCTACGGAATGCTGGTCCGCAAGCTCGATTTTCCCTTTTCCGCCGGCCGCAGTGAGCTACAGGCGCTGGCCCAGAGCGGCTCCCAGTCCGGAGGATCCGTGCGCCCCCTCAGCCCTCCCGTTCTGGTCTATCGAGTCTATGCCGATGGCCGGGAGGAACTGGTCCGCGGCCTGCGTTTCCGCGGTGTTTCGACGCGCTCTCTGCGCGATATCCTCGCCGCCTCCCAGGAAACAGCGCTCTTCGATTACGTCAACAACGGCGCCCCCCTGGCCATGCTGGGAATCGGAGGCATTCTCGCCCCCACCTCAGTAGTCTCCCCGGCCCTTCTATTCGAAGAAATCGAATTCGAAGTCCCCCAGGAACAACTCCCCAAACTACCCGTAGTCCCATCCCCGTCCTATGAAACCCGCGCCCGATGAGCATGGCGACGTTGTAGCGCACGCCCCCAGGCGTGCCGCGTCGACACTCGTGTCGACGCCCGGTCCCTCGCCATGCGCCTGATCACCCGCACCATCTTCCGCGAAATCTTTGTCACCGCGATGCTGGGCGCGGCCATGTTCACCTTCGTTCTCTTTCTGCAACAAGCCGGGAAATTGTTCGAATTCCTGGTCCGCACTTCCGGCCCGCCCAAAACGGTTGCCTATATGTTCGCGCTGGTGCTCCCCGCCATGCTTCCGTTTGCCATCCCTCTCGGCGTCCTGATCGGCACCCTGATCACCCTCAGCCGCATGTCGACCGACGGAGAAATCACCGCCATGCGAGCCGCCGGCGTTCCCGGCCGCCGCGTAGTCCCCGCGATCCTGCTGTTCGGATTTCTCGCCATGTGTTGCGCCGCCGCCGCCTCGCTCTGGCTCACCCCTTGGTCTATTCGCGAAGAGATTCGCATCAAGAATATTCTCATCGCCAGCGAACTCACCGCCGACGTGCAAGCCCGTGTTTTTGAGGAGCAGTTCCCGAACAAAGTTCTCTATATCGGCGATGTGATTGTCGGCCCTCCTTCGCGCTGGCGCCAGATCTTCGTCGCGGACGTGACGCCGCCCGCCGAACGCGGCCCCTCCGCTTCTGAACGCGGCGATAACCCAGTCATCACCCTCGCCCCGGAGGCCATTGCAGTACCCGATCCCGCCGTCAACCGGCTCCAGCTTTCCCTTCAGAACGGCAGCACTTACGAAGCGGGTAAAGACGTCGGCGATTATCACATTACCGAATATTCCGGCCAGGGCGACCAGGCTCTTTACGCCGAAAAACCAGCCGCCGCTACCATTTCAAAGCCCGTTACGGAAATGGATACCCCGCCCCTTTACCGCGTCGCCTATCGCACCCCCGGGCTCGATAAGACGGCTAAGCTCGACGCGCAAATCGAATTGAATACTCGCTTCGCGCTGCCGCTGGCCTGCATCCTGCTTTCACTCGCCGGCGTTCCTCTGGGCATCACTACGCGCCGCGCCGGGAAATCTGGAGCCGTCGTGCTCACCGTCGCTCTCGCTCTGATTTATTACATCGGCCTGGGCACTCTGGTCAGCCTCTCGAAGCAAGGCAAGATGTCGCCCGCTCTCGCTGTCTGGCTCCCCGACATAATTTTTGCGCTGTTCGGCATCGCCATGATGACGCGCCTCGAAAAGCCCGGCGACCGCGATATTCTGGGCCGCCTTATCATCTACTTCCGCGGCTTTGGCCGCACTCCCCAGCAGCGTGCCCAACGCGCCCTCGACCGCCAGCAGGCCAAAATACTGATGGGGCGCTTCCCGCTGGTTCCGCAAATCATCGACCGCTACGTGCTCGCCAGTTTTCTGTTCTATTTCATGATGTTGCTGCTCACCTTTGTCGCCATCTTTCACATCTTCGAGTTCTTTCAGCTCTTGAGCGACATCATCCGTAACAGCATCGGACTCAGCACCATCCTTCAGTATCACTTCTGGCTCACTCCGCGCCTGATCTACGATTTCACGCCCATCGGTGTGCTGGCGGCCGTTTTGGTGGTATTTGCCATTCTCAGTAAACACAATGAAATCACCGCGTTCAAGGCCTGCGGCATCAGCGCCCATCGCCTCACCGTTCCGATTCTCGTCGCTTGCCTCTGCCTTAGCGGCGGACTTTTTGCCTTCGATCACTTCTGGGTTCCCGACGCCGACCGCCGCCAGGATCAGCTTCGCTCCGTCATTAAAGGCAAGCCTCCGCAAACCTATCTGCACCCCGAGCGTAAGTGGATCAATACAGAGCACAACCGCATTTATAACTACGAATATTTCGACCCCGCCTCGCACGTCATGAGCGGAGTCAACATTTACGAAATCGACCCCGGCCCGTTCCGCCTGAAGCGCCATATTTCCGCGAACCGCGCCCGCTGGGAGCCGACCCTCGATAAGTGGGTGTTTCAAAACGGCTGGTTTGCCGATATTCAGGGCACCCGCACCACCGGCTTTGAAGCCTTTACGACTAAGACCTTTTCAGAGCTCGAAGAGAAGCCCGATTACTTCCTGCGCGAAGCCAAGCAGGCGCGGCAGATGAATTTCAGGGAGCTTCAGGTTTATATCGCCGATTTGCAGCATAAAGGCTTTGATACCGTCTCTTTGCAGGTCCAACTGGACAAGAAATTCTCGGTGCCGATGTTCGCCTTTATCATGGCGATGGTGTCTATCCCGTTCGCGTTTCTGGCGGGCAATCGGGGTGCCATGGCCGGCGTTGGCGTCAGCCTTGCTTTGGCGATTGCCTATTGGTCGATAGACAAGTTATTTGAACAAGTTGGCGCGTTGGGCCAGCTCCCGCCTTCGATGGCGGCGTGGTCGCCCGACGTGATATTCTCGTTGGCCGGATTGTATTTCCTGGTTCGCATGAGGACTTAAATGGATGTATTCATTGTAGATGCCGTTCGAACTCCAATTGGCCGCGGGAAGCCGGATGGGGCGCATTTCAACGTTCATCCCGTTGATTTACTTGCGCTGACGTTGAAAGCGCTCGATGCTCATCATGTCGAAGACATCATCTGCGGATGCGTCACCGCGACCGGAGAACAGGGGACCAATATAGGGCGGTTGGCTGGCCTCAAGGCAGGCTATCCCATTGAAACTCCAGCGCTTCAGCTCAATCGTTTCTGCGGCTCGGGCCAGCAGGCGATTCATTTCGCCTCCCAAGCCATCGCCGCGGGAGATATGGAAATCGCCATTGGATGCGGAGTCGAATCCATGAGCCGGGTTCCTATGGGCACGGACGCCGCGCTCACCGATGAGTTTCGCGCCAACTTTCCTATCCCCTTGCTGCATCAGGGGATGTCGGCTGAATTGATTGCTGAAAAATGGGGCATTTCGCGCGAGGAAATGGACGATTTCGCCGTCGAAAGCCATGCCCGCGCAGCCGCTTTCCGTCCTGACGGAATCTTTCCTTTGAACGGCTTAGACCGCGATGAAGGCGTGCGCGCCAACCCGGATGTGGCGCGGATGCGTTCGCTGAAGCCTGTTTTCCGGCCTGATGGTGTGGTAACTGCTGCAAACTCAAGCCAAATCTCCGATGGGGCGGCTGCGGTTTTGCTCGCCAGCGGCGCGGCGGCGGAAAAATATGGCCTCAAAAAACGAGCCCGGATCGTCGCGCGGGCGGTGGTCGGCAGCGATCCCGAGTTGATGCTGACAGGACCGATTGCCGCAACACAGAAAGCATTGAAAATGGCGGGGTTAACCCCCGAAGATATCGATGCTTTTGAGATCAACGAAGCCTTCGCCTGCGTTCCGATCGCCTGGGCTCGCGAGATTCAGCCGCCCGCCGGACGCTTGAATATCCAAGGCGGAGCCATCGCCCACGGCCATCCGCTGGGAGCGACCGGCGCGGTGCTGATGACGAAGCTGGTGAATATTCTGGAACGAACCGGCGGCCGGTATGGATTGCAGTCGATGTGTATCGGCTACGGCATGGCGACGGCCACGATAATCGAGCTTAACTGAGCATAAGTCGCTCGAAACGACGCTCTAGGGAGCCTTAATTGACCGTAAATTTGCATGCTACGAGCCGACGGCTGCCAGGAAGGAAAACGCTGGGATTGAGTGGATGGGGCTCTGCTGTCACACCGCTAGCGTGGGCTCGGGCTGCAACATTTCTGCGGCGCGTTTCTTGACTTGGGCTATGCTCTTTTCCTTGATCTGCTCGTAGCCTCGAATTTGGTCGGGGAGGGCGGCGATTTCCTGGGCTTGGGGGAGATCCCTGTCCAACACTTGTGAAATAAGATCGCGATACCAGGTGATGAGTTCACGCTCCATGCGGCGGTGTGGGGCGTATCCGAAAATATCGAGCGGGCCGCCGCGCAGTGCTTTCATCGCCGCTAGCATTTTCAAAGGGCTGCGGAACCAGGCGCCCAGCGCGATTTTCTTCTTGAAGAATTTTCGCAGCAGCGGTGGGTGCAGGTTATAGGAAATCGATTCTACCTGCGTCCAGGTTTCCTTGATCTGATTTTCAAAGGCCGGCTTGGTGAGCAGACGGGCGACTTCGTACTCGTCTTTGTAAGCCATCAATTTGTATAGATTTCGAGCGACGGTATCGGCCAGCGCCGGCGCTTTGCGCGCGACCTCGGCGACGAAATCGGAATACTGCTTGGCGTAGGCTGCGTTTTGATAGGCGGTTAATTCCGACACACGGTCGAAGGCCGCTATGCGCTCCTGCTTGGGCGCCAGCAACTGCTCGACCGACGCGGCGTCGTGATAATATTTCCGGCCCCAGGTGAAGACCTGCAAGTTGCGTTCGATATCGACGCCGTTCAGGCGAATCGCTTGCTCGATCGCACCCAGCGTGAGAGGGATGAGGCCGCCTTGCCACGCGACTCCCAGCAGGAATAAGTTCACGGCCATGTGGCTGCCGAAAAGACCTTCGGCGAGGCGAGTGCCGTCGACTACAATGTTGTGGCCGCGGCGGGTGACTAGCTGCACGGCTTCGAGCATACTCTCCGGCCCGGCGATCGGGGTGCGGAAGCGGATTGCGTCGATGGTCGGCGTGACATTAGTGTTCAATACAGCCGTCGTTTTTTCGGGCGCGGCCGTCTTCAGGAGATCGGCATTGGCGACACCGATCAGATCGAAGCCGAGAATCACGTCGGCATTGCCGGTGTTGGTTCGAGCAGGCGCTTCGACCGGCTTGCGGCTGAGCAGAATGTGCGAGACGACGGCTCCGCCTTTCTGGGCGGTGCCGGTCTGATCGAGGGTGGTGACGTACAATCCGTCGATCCAGCCGGCGGTCGCAAGCAAAGCATTGATGGTCACGACGCCGGTGCCGCCGATGCCGGGGCACACGATGCGATAACCGTCGTTGAGGGCGGCGATTTCACGAGGCGCGGGCACGTCCGCGTCGGGAAGTTTGGGCAGAGCCTTGCGGCGCAGACCGGTGCCTTCCTTGATTTTCACGGTGACGAACGAAGGGCAATCGCCGAGGGCGCACGAGTAATCCTTATTGCAGGACGACTGGTGAATGCGCATCTTCTGGCCCAGCTCCGTGGCCACCGGATTGAGGCTCATGCAATTCGATTGCTTGACGCAATCGCCGCAGCCTTCGCACACTTCCTCGTGGATCATGAGGCGCTTCACCGGCTCGGCGTATTTCCCACGGGAGCGTTTGCGGCGCACTTCAGCCATGCACTCCTGGTCGTAGATCATGGCGGTGACGCCTTTTTCCTGGGCCAGCTCGGCCAGTGTACGTTCCAGCTCAGAGCGGTCGCGCAGCTCGGCATTCGAGGCCAGCTCTACATATTGATAGCGCTTGACGTCTTCGGTGAGAACGATGGTGCGGCGCACGCCTTCGGCTTCCAGTTTCCTCGTCAATTGCGGCACCGGGAGAGCGCCGACGGCTTCCTGTCCTCCGGTCATCGAAACGTGACCGTTATAAAGAATTTTGTAAGTGATGTTGAGGCCGCTCGAAACCAGCGCGTTGACGGCGAGCTGGCCGGAATGAAAAAACGTCCCGTCGCCGAGATTCTGAAACATATGCTGGTGGCCGACGAAGGGAGCCATGCCGATCCAGGTGGCGCCTTCGCCGCCCATTTGCGTCAGGTGCGAAAACGCGCGGCCGGAATCTGTGAGGCGCATCGCCATGGTGTGGCAGCCGATGCCTCCGCCGCCGACGGAGCCTTCGAGCAGGATCGTGGAACGGTTATGAGGACAGCCGGAACAGAAATTCGACGCGCGAATCGACAAATGCTGCTCGCGCGGCTTGGCGACGATACCTTCGAGAAACTGGACGCGAGCCACGGCCTTCTCGGTTTTTAGAAGGCTTCCAAGGACGCGGGCTATTTTATCGGGATCGAGCTCGCCTGAAGGCAAAAACAGCGGTGCGCCTTGGGCGTCTATCTTGCCGAGAATCTTCGGGCGCGCGGGGCTGGAATATAAAGCGTCCCGCAAATGCAATTCGAGGAAGCTGCGCTTTTCCTCCACAACGAGGATGGTTTCGAGGCCTTCGGCGAATTCGCGGGCGAATTCCTGATCGAGCGGAAAGGTCATGCCGAACTTCGCGACGCGAATGCCGAGGTCTTCGAGCTCCGCTTCGCCGATGCCGAGATCACGCAGGGCTTGCGCCAGATCGTAGTAGGCTTTCCCGGCGCTAACGATGCCGAGCCGGGCTTTCTTGCTGCCGTGCCAGCGGTTGACACGATTCAAACGGGCGAACTGCAATACAGCTTGCAGGCGTCTGGAATTGACCTCATATTCCAGCGCCAAAGTGATGGGCGGGACGAGGCGCGGGTCGACTGTCTTCTGATAATTCGGGGGAATGCGGATCTGCGGCTGGTCCGGATCGAGGACGACAGTGCTGCCGGCATCGCACACGTCCGTGACCAGTTTCAGGCCGACCCAGGCGCCGGAAAAGCGCGAAATCGCGATGGCTAAAAGGCCATAATCGATAATTTCCTGGACGTTGCCGGGAAATAAAAACGGGATGCCGGCGTTCATCAGGCTGAAATCGCTCTGATGCGGAATGGTGGAGCTCTTGCAGCCGTGGTCGTCCCCGGCGAGGACCAGGGCGGCGCAATTTTTCCCAGTGCCGGCTAGATTCGCGTGGCGAAAAACGTCGCCGCTGCGGTCAACCCCGGGGCCTTTTCCATACCAGATGCCGAGCACGCCGTCGACTTTGCCCTTGCCGACGACTTCGAAAATCTGGCTGCCCATGACGGAGGTCGCGGCGAGATCTTCATTCAAGCCGGGCCGAAAATGGATGCCGTTCTCATCGAGCAGCTTTTTGGACCGGCCTAGCGCAAGGTCATACCCGCCGAGCGGCGAGCCTTCATAACCGGAGATAAAAGCGCCTGTATTCAGACCCGCGCGGCGGTCGCGGCGCATCTGATCGAGAGGCAATCGGACCAGCGCCTGGATGCCGGTGAGGTAGACGCTGCCTCGCTCAAGGGTGTACTTGTCGGAGAGGAGCATGCAACGTTGGTATCGTAGCACAAGGTGCTGAGACGAATCGTTTTTAGTTTTCTACTGCTGGCGGGATGCAGTAGCCGCAAGGCCGCGGACGTGAAGATCGCTATCGGTGGGCAGGCACAGTTGATCTATCTGCCGGCGACCTTGGCGCAGGAGCTTGGCTTCTATAAGGAGGCCGGCCTGAACGTCACGCTGCTCGATTTTCCGGGCGGAGCGAAGTCGCTCGAAGCGCTGATGGGCGGCAGCACGGACGTGGTTTGCGGATTTTATGACCACACTATTCAGATGGCGGCGCAGGGCAAGGAGCTACGGGCTTTCGTGGCGATGCTGCGGTATCCGGGGCTGGTGCTGGGTTCGCCTCTGGTGGCTCGCATCGAGGATTTGAAAGGAAAAACGGTGGGAGTTTCCGCGCCTGGATCATCGACGCATATGTTCCTGAATTACCTGCTGGTCACGCACGGCATGAAGCCGGAGGAGGTGAGCAACGTGTCGATCGGCATGAGCGGGACGGCGGTGGGAGCGGTGACGCACAACAAGGTGGACGCGGCCATTATGACGGATCCGGCGCTGGCGATCGTGCGGAAGCAGATGCCGGGGCTGCATATTCTGGCCGATACGCGGACGGGCGATGGGGTGCGCTCTGTATTCGGGGTCGAGAATTATCTATCGGCGGTGCTCTATTCGAAGACGGAATGGGTGGAGAAGAATCGCGATACCGCGCGGCTGCTTGCGGGGGCGATCACGCGAACGCTGGCCTGGATGCGCTCGCACACGCCGGAAGAGATTCGTGAAAAGATGCCGGAGGCGTTTCGAACGGAGGATACGGAGACCGATCTCGAGGTCCTGCGGACGGCGCAAGGGATGCTCTCGGTGGACGGGAAATTTACGCCGGAGGCGGCGGAGGCGGTGCGGAAAGTGTTGGGTACTTCGCTGGAGGCGGTACGGAATGCGAAGGTTGATTTGGGGAAGACTTATACGAATGAGTTGGTTCCCTGATGGTCTTCAGGTTCCCGGTTCGGTCTTGCGCTAGAACTATTATTGACATGCGTAACGTGGCGCGTTGCGAAGTGGCATGATATGAACCATCCGCCACAAGGGGCTGAAGCGTCTTTTTGAAGACGGCGATCCAAGCGTCGTGAATCCGGAACACGTTGGCAAGCTGCGCCGCCCGAACCATCGACCACCTGGATTTGCCGGGGTTCCGGCTGCGTCCGCTCAGAGGGGCGTCGAAGGGCGTGTGGGCCGTGACTGTTCGCGCGAATTGGCGAGTTATTTTTCGCTTTAACGATGGCGTGGAGGACGTCGATTACCATTAAAAAGAACCAGCCTATGACCATGAAAAACCCGCCTCATCCAGGTGTTGTTGTGTATGAAGAATGTATTGAGCCTTTGGGCTTGAGCATCACGGATGCCGCGGCTGCTCTTGGCGTCACGCGCAACACTTTATCAGAGCTGGTGAACGGAAAGCGCGGAATTTCGCCGGAAATGGCCGTAAGGCTGTCGAAAGTGTTCGGCGGCAATGCAGAAAGCTGGCTGGTGCAGCAGGCGCAATACGATCTTGCCCATGTTCGGGCCGACCGTCTGAAGCTCAGACGGCTGGAACTCGTTTAACGTTCTCTCTTGAGAAGCTACTTGTTGGCGGCGATTGCTGTGACTGCGTTCCAGACGAATTCGACGAAGGGATAAATCGAGGGCTCCGCCAGACGCTCGACATCGCTGTGCGCGCCGAAGTTGGTGAAGTCCTCGCGGGTGCCTGCGGGACCGATTCCGTAGGATTGCTGGCCTTTGGCGCGAAGCTGGGCTTTATCGCTGGCGCCGGTCGACATGGTGGGAAGCACTGTGACGCCGGAATACATCTTCTTGCTGACCTGTTCGAGCACGCGATACATTTCGGTATCGAGGCGCGTGGCTGGCGATGACGGGCGGGTGGCGGGCAGACGCTCGATTTTCACTTGCGGGTCGTTGATCACCTTGGCCATCTCCGCGTAAAACTTGGTGATGTCTTCGTCGGGAAGGGCGCGAATGTCGAGGGTCGCTTCGGCTTCAGATGGGATTACGTTCGCGCCCACGCCGGCTTTGAGCATGGTCGGGACCACCGACGTGCGGAGCATCGAGTATGCCTGCGGCTCATGTTCGGCGAGATAACGCTGCGCCGCATCCGCCGTCTGCACGTTGAGCAGCGCATTGTAGCGTGCGGCTTTTTCAGGCGAGCTGATCCCAGCGAGTTTTTCAAAATAAGTGCGGGTGGTGTCGTTCAGACGCATTGGAGTCTGCCAGCGGCCGACTTTTTCGACCGCCGCGCCGAGGTGAATGAGCGCGTTATCCATGCGCGGCACGGATCCGTGGCCCGAGGTTCCGGTGGCCACCAAACGCACGCGGGCGGGGACTTTTTCCGCTGTCCCGATGTTCATGGTGATCACGCGGCCGCCTTCGATGGTCCCGTTTCCACCCTCGGTGAGCGAGTATTCGGCGTCGATTTCGTCATAGTGCTGCGCCACCATGAAATTGATGCCCACGCCGGCGGTATCGGCCTCTTCGCCGGATTCGGCCAGGAAAATCACGTCACGATCGAGCGCCACGTGGTTGCGTTTCAGCAGCAGCATGACCATCAGGTTCGCGGCCAGCACAGGCTTGTCGTCGAGCGATCCGCGTCCCCACACATAGCCGTCCTTAATAGCGGCGCTGAACGGATCGACGGGCCACTTCTCGGGCTGCACGCCGACCACGTCTGTATGCGCCAGGATCAGCAGCGGCCGCTTCGATCCGTTGCCCTTCAGGCGCGCGATCAGATTGGCGCGGGCGGGATCGAGGGCGAACGTTTTGCACGGGATCCCTTCGGCTTCGAGCACCTGGCGAATGTATTCGACGGCCTTCGTCTCATTGCCGGCGCGGGTATCGATCCGGACCAGGTCGCGATAATGGGCCAGAATTTCGGTCTTCTGTTGGTCCCAAGAGATTGTCGGCTGGGCCCAAGAGGCAGATGCCAGGATCAGGAAAATCCATGCGCGGTTCATAGCTCGTCATTATAACGTTGCCTGTGGGACAATACCGGGATCGATGATGACGAAATTGTTTGCATTGGCTTGCTTGGCGGCCGTTGTTTGTTTCGCACAGGCGCCTGGCCGCCGTATTGTGATTCAGACCAGCACGATTCTGGATGGAAAAGGCGGCGTGCTGAAGGATCAGCAAATCGTGATTGAGGGTTCTGAGATTCGCTCCATCGCGCCGGGAAAAGCCAAAGCCGATTACGATCTGCGGGGCCTGACCGTGATGCCGGGATGGATCGATACTCATATTCATTTGAACTGGCATCTGGATGCGAATCATAAGTCGGTCAGCAACGGCGGAAAGGCTGAAGACATGGCGCTCTCGACCGCGGCGGACGCCTGGATTACGCTGGCGGGAGGATTCACGACGGTGCAGAGCGTCGGCTCCGCCATTGACGCGGAGGTGCGCGATATTGTCAGTCGCGGATTATTGCCGGGTCCGCGGATTCTCACTTCCATGCGGCAGATCCAAGGGACGAATGGCGGTCCTGAAGCTTTACGGGAGCTGGTCCGCAAAACCAAGCAGGAGGGCGCGGACGTGATCAAGCTGTTCGCGACCACGGGATTGGGCGCGGGCGGCGAACAGAGCATGACCGATGAGCAGATTCAAGCGGTGTGCGGCGAGGCCAAGGCCGTGGGGCTGCGCGCGGTGGTCCACGCCATCGGCGATGCGGGGGCTCGGGCCGCGGTCCTGGCCGGATGCACGTCCATCGAGCACGGAACTTTTCTGAAAGACGAAACGCTGGATCTGATGGCGCAGCGCGGCACGTTCTTCGATCCGAATCTCCTGGTGCTGCACAACTATCTCGATAATCGCCAGAGCTTCGCGTTCACGGACGCGGCGCTGGCAACGATCGAGAAGGGCATCGCGCCAACGGAGGATGTGCTGCGGAGGGCGCGGGCGCACAAAGTCAAAGTGGTGTTCGGCACTGACGCGGTTGCAGGGTCGCATGGGCGGAACGCCGAGGAATTTGTTTATCGCGTACGGGATGCGCACGATAAGGCGATGGACGCAGTGATCAGCGCGACCTCAATTTCGGCGGAATCGCTAGGATTGGGCCGGGAAATTGGAACCGTCGCGGCGGGATTCCAAGCGGATCTGGTGGCGATCGACGGGAATCCGTTGGAAGATATCACGGCTGTGCGGCGCGTGGTGTTCGTGATGAAGGGCGGCAGGATTTACCGCTATCAGCATTAAAGGGCCCGGCAAACAGCAGCGGCTACTTGGGCCGTTGTGGCCGAGCCTCCTAAGTCTGGCGTGACTTCGCCGGCCTTGGTGACGCGCTCAATCGCCGTCATCAGACGCTCGGCGGCTGCGGACTCTCCCAGATGCTCCAGCATCATCACGGCGGTCCAGAAACTGCCGATGGGGTTGGCGATTCCTTTTCCCATGATGTCGAATGCCGAGCCGTGGATCGGCTCGAACATCGATGGAAGTTTCCGCGAAGGATTCAGATTCGCGGTCGGCGCGATGCCCATGCTACCGGCCAGCGCGGCGGCCAGATCGCTCAAAATATCGGCGTGGAGATTGGTCGCGACGATCACGTCCAGACTGCGCGGCTTGGCGACCATGCGCGTCGTCGCGGCATCCACCAGCATCTTGTCGGTTTCGACCGAAGGGAATTCGCGTCCGACTTCGGCGGCGATCTCATCCCACAGAACCATGCCGTGCCGCTGGGCGTTCGATTTGGTCACTACTGTCAGCCTGCGGCGAGGTCGCGCCAGCGCCAACTCATAGGCGAAGCGCATGATCCGCGTCACACCGGCGCGCGTGAAGATGGCCGTTTCCGTGGCCACCTCTTCGGGAAAACCGCGGTGCGCGCGCCCGCCGTGACCCGCGTATTCGCCCTCGCTATTCTCGCGAACGATGACCCAGTCCAGGTCACCTTCGGCGACGTCGCGGAGAGGAGAAGCGATTCCAGGCAGAATCCGCGTCGGGCGCACATTGGCGAACTGATCGAAGCCCTGGCAGATCCGCAGACGCAGGCCCCACAGCGTCACATCGTCGGGCAGGTTCGGATCTCCGACCGCGCCAAAATAGATGGCTTGGTACGCGCGCAGTTGCTCCAAACCGTCGACAGGCATCATCAGACCGGTCTGCCGATAATAGTCGCTGCCCCAGGGGAATTCGTCGACCAGAAGCTCGAAATCGCCGACCTGTTCCTGAAGAGCGCGAAGCACAGCGAGGCCCGCGGGGATCACTTCCTTGCCGATTCCGTCTCCTGGAATCGCGGCGATTTTATATTGTCGCAAACCGCATTTTACTACCTCTTCGCGGGAGCCAGCACTTCATAGGGCCGCATCATTTCATTGTCCTCATGCTCCAGAATGTGGCAGTGCCAGACATAACGGCCGGTGTAGCCTTCAAATTTCACGATGATCCTGGTACTGGCTCCCGGCGTGGCCCTCACGGTATCTTTCCAGCCCACTTCATTCGGCTCCGGCGGCACGGCGTCCGCTGTATAGACCAGTTTCTTATTATTGAAAATATAAGCGGAAACATCGAATGTGCGGCGATCCAGGATCTGGAATCGAACCAAGTGCAGATGGATAGGATGCACGTCGTCGGTGGTGTTGAGGAACTCCCAGATTTCGGTGGTGTCGAGCACCGGTTTTTCCGATACAGGCTCGTGCCAGCGCTTGCCATCGAGCAAATGGGTCATCGGTTCGCCGACCAGATTGTCCACTTCTTCGAGAGTGAGTATTCTCGTGCGGATCGCGCTGGCCTCGGCGGTTCGCGGCACGGGCCGCAGCGCCTCGGGCAGCGCGCTGGGGTCCGTCACGCGGTCCGCAGCCACGCGAAACTGCATCAGCGTCACGCTGAGGTTCTGGAGCAGGATGCGCTGGCCGCGATGTTCCGCAAAATCCACCACGACATCGGCTCGCTCTCCGGGTGCGATCGTGAGCCGGGTCACGGGCACAGGAGCCGGTAAAAGCCCCTGGTCCGATCCGATCTGGTGGAACGGCGCGCCGTTTTCCAGCGACAGAAAATAGAACCGTCCGTTCGACGCGTTCACGATGCGGAAACGGTATTTGCGCGGCTGCACATCGAGATAAGGCAACAGTTTGCCGTTGATCAGGACTGCGTTTCCGAAGTATTCAGGCACCCACGGGGCGTCCGGCAACTGCGTCACGGGATAGTAAATCTGGCCATCGGCGCGGATCATACGATCCATCAGCACCAGCGGAATTTCACACTCGCCTTTCGGCAAATTCAGCCCGTCTTCGAAAGAATCGCGGATCACATAGAGGCCGGCCATGCCCGCGCAAATGTTCAGCCGGTTGATGCCCATCGCGTGGTCGTGATACCAGAGCAGTGCCGCCTCCTGCTTGTTCGGATAGCGGTATGTCGCGGATTTGCCGGGCGCGTACCAGTTCTCCGGCCAGCCATCGCTTTCAGGAGGGACTCTCGCGCCGTGAACATGAACGACGGTTCTTGATTCGGGGCGGCCTTTTTCGGCGCCCATCAGGTTGTGGTCGATGGGAAGAAAATGTTTGGCCGGCAAACGGTTGGGCCACTCGACCAGGATTTCCTCGCCGCTACGAACCTCGATGGTCGGTCCGGGAACGCTGTTCCCGTAGCCCCAGAAGCGCGTCGGCTGCACGTCGCGATGAATTTTAGAAAAGAATTCCTGAATCGGAATCTTGTAAAAAGGAACCTGTGCGCGTTTACCCAGCGGCTTGGCAACTTCGGGGATGGGAAGGGGATCGACAAACGGGGTCAGCCGGTCGAGATCCAGTTGAGGGGGCGCGGGAGGCATGGGAGGCAGATGCGCCATCTGCGCGGCGGCGGTACCAAGACCGCCGCCGATTAGAAACGTACGTCGTGTAAACAGTGCTAGCGTCCTTTTACTGTTACTGCTGCGGTACGCCGGTCGTCAGCGAGAGTACCGGCTTGTTGGGATTCTGCGGAGTCGACTGGCTGAAGTCGAACATGTTGTTAATCGGTCCCGCGATGGCGTCGAAGGATCCGCCGCCAATCGGTGGCAAGCTCCAATTCTGCTCGATAAAGAGAAGAATGGAACTCTGGATGGTCAAAGTGTGGTCTACAAAGTTCGGCTTGGCCCAGGGAGAGATAACCAATAACGGGGTCCGAACGCCGGGGCCGCATCGGCCTTGTACAGGCAGGCCACCGGAATTCGGTCCGGGAAGCTGCGGAGTGGTGCCGCTTACTCCGCAGGCATTCGTTCCGGAGATCGAATCCAGCGTCGTAAAGGAACCGTTGCCGATGAAAGGAGTGCCGCTCACCGAAGCCGGCTGATGATCGTACCATCCGTCGGAATCGTCGTAGGCGATGATGATCGCGGTGTTGTTCCAGAACGGAGAAGCTTCGATGGTGTTGACTACATTCACCACGAATGCCTGTTCGTCCAGAGGATTCGAGTTGCCCGGATGAGCATCCTGATAAGATTGCGCCTTCAGGTAGCTCACAGCCGGTAAATTTCCGGCAGCCAGAGCGTCGAAAAAGTCGTGCGTATCGTACTGATGATTTCCAGCGTCACCCGGCATTCCGATGGTGGCCATGCTGGTGGGACGCGTGTGGGCGGGGTTCCGCGTGCTGGCGTAGTACTGAAACGGCTGGTGGTGCTGTACGTAATCAGCCTCGGTCAAACCGGTGATGGGCGATACCGTGCTTCTCTTGCAGAGGGTGGTCCCGTTGGGATTGGTCTGCGTAAGATCGAAGCCGCCCTGGAACCAGCCCCAGGAAAGTCCGGCCGTGTTGAGCAAATCGCCGACGTTTTTCCCGCTCAGGCTCACCTGAAATGTGGTGGAGCTGGAGCAGACATCCATCAGAGGATCGGCATCGCCGACCAGCGTGAAGCCGCCGTTGCCATCCGCGATCTCGTCACTCGAGGGACCGTTCAGGGATGCGCTGATTCCGTTCGTCTGACCGGAGATCAGATTGACCGCGCCCGGCGACGACGGTCCGAACTGCGAGTTGTAGGAGTTATCGCTCAACGCGAAGTTCTGCGCGTAGTTCCACATTGCGGTAACCGTGTTGCCGTCGAAATAGCCCATCACCATGCCCTTCGTGCTGACCACCGGCGGATAAAGAACCGGGGTTCCACCCGCGGCTCCCGTTTTCGACGGGAACAGGTCCATCGCGAACTGGTCGAACGACGCCTGTTCGGGACCATCGCTATGGTTCTGCGACGACGTCAAAGCCTGATCGCGATTCAGGCGGAACGGATTGGCAGCGCCCGAGCCGTTCGCGGCGTTGGTGAAATTGGGGTTGTTGGTTAGCAGAGCCGTCGTCAGGCCATTCGCTGCCGGCGTGCCCGGCAGAGGGGTGAAGCGTGGCTGTCCGGGAGGATTCTGTGCGGTCGGATAGGTTCCGAAGTAGTGATCGAAGGAAACATTCTCGCCGAAAATGACAACGACGTGCTGAATCGGCGTAGTGGGTGTCGGGGGTTGGGCGCTCGCCATGGACGGATTGCCGAGCAAGCCCATAAATAAAGTCACACTTGTGGTAACTGAAAGAAAGGGTCTCATTATGTTCTCCTGTTTGGAATCGGTAAAGGAAGCCGGTCAGGCTCGCTTCAGCAACTTAAAGGACGCGAAGATTGCCACGCCCGCCGCCAGAAGCAGAAAGCTGGACGGTTCCGGAGCCGTCGCCAGATCGTCAATCGCCAGCCCGGAAAAGTTTGCATTTCCAACGCTTTGCGTGATCTGGAGACCAAAAATGTCGTTGGTGGTATCTGCCAGAACGTAGTAGCCGTTGCCGGTGTTGATCAGGTTTTCCGTGTTGGCAAGATTGATCACGAACGCCGAGCCCAAAGCAGTGCCATTTTGAGCCAAAGCTTGTAGCGTAATGGTTAAAGAAGGGACGACCTCGCCATCGGAATCCGCGATCCCGATGCCGATGGCGTTGGTGCCGCCGGTGAGATCGATGGTAATGTTCGCACTGCCATCGGAGCTGTCATCGAACAACTCATTCGGAGCGCTCTGCGTGCTGAATGGCTCGACCAGCAGGCCATCGGGACTGGAAATGGAACTGACACCCTCGGAGAGGAACGTCGAGGGGCTAAAGGTCGAAAAAGGGGTGAGTCCGTCGAAGTTAATTAGATTCGCAAGTCTCGGCGATGGGCCGGTTGGCGTCGAGAGAAGACTGTCGCCCGGTGTTCCTATAATAAGCACTGGGCCGGCCTGCGCACCCAGCGCCGTGAGCAGCAAAAACGCACTGTACATCGGCAAATTAGATTTCATCGTTTGTTTTTCTCCTGGTACCGCGGAGCCGAGTGTAGCAGTCGTTTATCACGAATAGATGAAGGCCGCGTTACTGATCGCAGCGGGGTATATTTTACGAGAAAAAGTGTGATGAGCTACGCCGATGGGAAGTCCGGGACTTCCTCAATGCCGGCGTAATATTCCGGCTCCGCCCTGATGCAATACCGCACTTGTCCCAGCAACGTTTTGCCGTTGAATCGAATCTGCACCAGCGTTTTCGGAATCAAGTATCGGGGAGTACGGACCTTGAGGCCCTTCCTCGAAATCTCGACGACCTGTACGTCATGGGGAGGACCGACGGATGTCACCGGGTCCAGCAGCTTCAGCCGTCCCAGGAAATTGACCGGCACCCGCGGTTCGCTTCGACGTTCCGGTCCTTTCCATTGTGTCTGGAGCGCAAACTCCGCCAGTTTGAGCTGGCATTCTTCGCATTCTTCCAGATGCTTGTGGACGACAGAGGAGTCCTCGGTCGATAATTGACCCGTTACATAGTGTTCCAGGTCGTGAGGATTGGCGTGGCTGGACATTCGTTCGCGTTTTACCTGACGTATGAGCCTTGAGCCATCATTTTCGATTCAAGATATTTTACGCTGAAAGAGCGACCGAAGTTACCCCCGCTACAGATTATTCCCACCTGGAAGGGTCAAAATGACCTCAAAAATTCCTGATACCGGGCGATAAGCATCGTGAGGACTAACTGGAAGTGCGCGCGGACCACGACATTGTCGAGCAAAACCTCGACGGGCAGGAGGCGGAGGACGCGCGCGCCCTATTGGCCTCCATCGTCGAATCTTCCGACGACGCGATTATCGGCACATGCCTCGACGGGACCATCGTCAGTTGGAACCGGGGCGCCGAAGTTCTATTTGGATATACCAGCCAGGAAATCGTTGGCCGGAACGCCGCAGTTCTTCCGGTGCCGGACCGCCGCTCTGAAGTCGGCATCATCATTGGAGCCATCCAGCAAGGACGCAACGTTGCCCCTTTTGATTCCATGTGCGTCCGCAAGGACGGCGGTACGATCGACGTTTCGATCTGCGTGTCCCCCATCAGGAATGCCGCGGGAGAAATGGTGGGAACCGCCGCCATCATCAGGGACATCAGCCAGCGCTTGCGGAATGAGCGGAATCTGCGGGAGACCGAAGATCGATTCCGCATCATGGCCGACGGATGTCCCGCCATGATGTGGGTCACCAACGGCGAAGGCCGGCTCGAGTTCATTAATCGCGCCTACCGGGAGTTCTTCGGCGCCAACTTCGAACAATTGGCGGGGCTCAACTGGCAGGTCCTCGTTCATCCGGACGATGCGGTGGAATACTTCGAAGCCTGCGACCGCTCCGTGCGGGAACAAGCGCCTCTGCGAAGCGAAACACGGCTCCGCCGCGCCGATGGCGAATGGCGCTGGGTGTCGACCTACGCTGAGCCGCGTTTTTCGCCCGATGGCAAGTTTCTGGGACACGTCGGCCTCTGCCCGGACATCACGGAGCGTAAACAAGTCGAACAAGCCTTGCGCAGCAGCGAGGAAAAGTTCCGCCAGTTCGCCGAAAATATTCGTGAAGTTTTTTGGATGGCGACCCCGGCCGCGGGCGGCGAGATTCTCTATGTCAGCCCTGCCTATGAACAGGTTTGGGGCCGGACCTGCCAGAGTCTTTACGAGAACCCGAAGTCCTGGATGGAGGCGATTCATCCGGACGATCTAGAGCGCGCCGAGGGAGTACTTGCCCGGCAAATTCAAGGGGACCCCATTAAATCGGAATATCGGATCGGAACACCCGATGGGCAGGAAAAATGGATCTGCGACCGCGCTTTCCCCATTCGCGACGAAGCGGGGCAACTGCTTCGTGTGGTCGGCATCGCGGAAGAAATCACGGAGCAGAAACGCTATGAGGCGGAGCTGATTCTCTCGCGCGAATGTGCCGACGTGGCCAATCAGGCCAAGAGCCGTTTTCTGGCCAACATGAGCCACGAAATCCGCACACCGATGAATGGCGTCATCGGCATGATCGAGTTGCTCCTCGAAACCGGCCTGACTGCTGAGCAGCGCCGCTATGCCACCGTGGCCAGTGGTAGCGGACGCACTCTGCTGGCCCTCATCGACGACATCCTGGACCTTTCTAAAATCGAATCCCGCAAGATTACGCTCGAAAATCTCAGCTTCGACGCGCGCGCCATCATTGAGGATGTCGTCCAGCTCCTGCGTGTCCAGGCGAGTGAGAAAGGGCTGCTCCTTCATGCGCGCGTGTCACCCGAAATTCCGCCGCTCCTTCGCGGCGATGCGCATCGCCTCCGCCAGGTGTTGACGAATCTCTGCGCGAATGCCGTCAAATTCACCGAGCACGGCGAAGTACGGCTAGACGTAACGTTAGACGAACCCGCAACCGTGCGTTTCTCGGTCACCGATACCGGCATCGGGATCCCACCGGACCGGGTGGCGGATATCTTCTCTCCTTTCGTCCAGGCGGACGCCTCCACCACGCGCAAGTACGGCGGGACAGGTCTCGGACTGGCGATCTGCAAGCAGTTTGTCGCGATGATGGGCGGATCGATCCGGGTCGACAGCCGGGAAGGCCACGGTTCCACCTTTTCGTTCACCGCGGTTTTCGAGCCGGCCGTTCCCGGACAGCAGCTACACGCGAGCCAGCAAGGACTCTTAGTCGCACGCCGCGGGATGCTTCGAACCGCGCGGCCAGCGCGGATCCTGGTTGCCGAAGATCATGTCGTGAACCGGGAAGTTGTTCTCGCCTTGCTGCGCAAGCTGGGATTTGAAGCGACCGCCGTCCCCAACGGAGCTGAGGCCGTCCAAGCGGTCGAGCACGGAGCCTACGACCTGGTGCTGATGGATTGTGAGATGCCGGTGATGGACGGCTATGAAGCCACCAGACGTATTCGCGCATCCCTTCATCCAGGCACGCCGGTCATCGCTCTTACCGCCAACGCCATGGCGTCGGACCGGGATCGATGTATGCGTGCGGGGATGGACGATTATCTTGCCAAACCGGTCGATTTGAGGCGTCTCGCCGATGCCCTTGACAAGTGGCTGCCGGCCCGCCAGCAGGCCCAGTCGCTGGCGGAACACCCTCACGGCCCCGTTCCCACTTTCTGATGCCGCAGCTCCGGAACCGGCGTCGAATCACAGGAAGGCGCTGTATACTTCGGGTAAGGAGCCGGAAAATTCATCATGGCAGTCAGCTTTATATTGAACGGGCACCCGCGGACGGTCGACGTCGAGCCGGCGATGCCGCTGTTGTGGGTGCTGCGCGATACCCTCGGTCTGACTGGCACGAAATTCGGCTGTGGAATGGCTCTGTGCGGAGCTTGTACCGTGCATATCAACGGCCAGCCCACGCGATCCTGCACCACCCGCGTCTCCGCCATCGCCGGGAAAAACGTGACCACTATCGAAGGGCTTTCCCCCGACCGCAGCCATCCGGTTCAGCGCGCCTGGATCGAGGAGGATGTCCCGCAGTGCGGCTACTGCCAATCCGGGCAGATCATGACCACCGCCGCGCTGCTTCAAAAGACCGCCAATCCCAGCGATGCCGATATCGACGAAGCCTTGCGCGGGAACATCTGCCGCTGCGGAACCTATCAGGCGATCCGCGCCGCCGTACATCGCGCCGCGGCCATCCACCGGGGTGAGGCATGAGCGCCGCTGGACTGGATCGCCGCGGCTTTCTTCGCACCGCCGGCGGCCTTCTCGTCGGCTTCTATCTGAAGGCCGCCGGCGGAGACGCGTCGAAGCTCAACGCCTACGTCCGCATCAGCCCCGACGACAGCGTCACCCTGTTCATTCACAAGGCCGAGATGGGACAAGGAACGGTGACTTCGCTTTCCATGCTGCTGGCCGAAGAGCTGGAGTGCGATTGGAAGAAAATCCGCACCGAATTCCCAGGCGTCAGCCGCGAGTATGGACCCTTTCAAGGCGTCGTCGGCAGCGCCAGCATCCGCAGCTCCTGGGACTCTCTTCGCAAGGCCGGCGCCACCGCGCGCCAGATGCTGATCGAAGCCGGAGCCAGGAAATGGGGCGTCGAAAGCTCCGCCTGCCGCGCCGAAAACAACTGGGTGATCAACACCTCCTCGGGCGCGAAGCTCAGCTATGGCAGCCTCGCCGAAGATGCTTCGAAGCTGCCCCTCCCGGCGAACGTGACCCTCAAGGAGCCCAGGCAATTCCGGCTCATCGGGAAGGCCACCAAGCGGCTCGACACCCCTTCGAAAACGGATGGCAGCGCGACCTTCGGCATCGATGTGCGGCGGCCGGGAATGCTCTATGCAGTGGTGGCGCGCTGTCCCGTGTTCGGCGGAAAGGTCGCCGGCTTCGACGCCTCGAAGACCATGCTCGTTCCCGGCGTACACAAAGTCATCGCGATTTCGAATGGCGTGGCCGTCCTCGCCGATAATACCTGGAATGCCATGGAGGGCCGCCGCGCGTTGGCCATTCAATGGGACGAAGGCCCCACCGCCGCCATGAACAGCACGCGCCTCAGCCGGATTTTCGCCGATAAGCTCCAGCAGCCGGGCGCGGTCGCGCGCAAGGATGGAGACGCCGCCGCCGCGATCGCCACAGCCGCCAAACGCATCGACGCCACTTATGAGGTCCCGTTTCTCGCCCACGCGCCCATGGAGCCCCTCAACTGCGTGGCCGACGTTCGCCCGGACACCTGCGAAGTGTGGGCTTCCACCCAAATGCAGACTCCCGCGCGCGATACCGCCGCAAAAATCAGCGGCCTCAAACCCGAAAACGTGCAGGTCCATACCGAGTTCATGGGCGGAGGCTTCGGGCGCCGCGGGCAGGTCGATTTCATCGGCGAAGCGGTCGAGGTCTCGAAGGCCGCCGGCGTCCCTGTGAAGCTGACGTGGTCGCGCGAAGACGATTTGCAGCAGGATATGTACCGGCCCGCATCGGCCTGCCGCTTCTCCGGCGCACTCGATGCGGAGGGTTGGCCGCTCGCGCTCACGGCTCGCATTGCGTGCCCGCCTTTTGCCGGATTGCGCGACGGTGTGGCCCGCACCGGCGTCGAAGGCGTCACCACCATGCCTTACGGCATCGCGAACTTTTTCTGCGATTATCACGCCGTCGATGCTGGAATTCCAGTCACCTACTGGCGCTCCGTAGGATATTCGCAGAACACTTTTTTCCTGGAATCGTTCCTCGATGAGCTGGCCGCGGCGGGCGGGAAGGATCCTCTGGAGCTTCGCCTGCGGATGCTCGCCGAGGTTCCCCGTCTTCGCGCCGCGCTGCAATTGGCCGCGCAGAAAGCCGGCTGGGGCAAGCCGCTTCCAGCGGGACGCGGACGCGGCATTTCAGTGGTGAACAACATCGGCAGCTTCACCGCGCAGATCGCTGAAGTATCGGTGGCCGGCGGGAAGGTTCGTGTCCATCGCGTGGTGTGCGCGGTCGATTGCGGCCAGGTCGTGAATCCGTCCGGCGTCGAGCAGCAGATCCAGAGCGCCATTGTATTCGGATTGACGGCGGCGCTCAAAGGCGGCATCACCATCGACCGCGGCCGCGTGGAGCAGGAAAATTTTCATCAATATGAAGTGCTGCGCATCGATGAAATGCCGGTCGTCGAGGTTCACATCGTTCCCAGCACGGCCGCGCCGGGCGGGATCGGCGAAGCGGGCACCCCGGGCATCGCCCCCGCAGTCACCAACGCCCTATTCGCCGCCACCGGCAAGCGCGTCCGCCGCCTCCCCATTCTCGCTTCGGATCTGGCCTAATAGGCGTTTGTGCGTGGAGGCACATTGGCTTGTGGGGCCCCCATTTCTGGCGGCAGCCGTCCTTTTAGGCGGCTTTGCAAGTCTACCGCAACTCTGAAACTCAAACGAGTGTCCAGGAATTAGCTGGACAGGTCTCAAGTCTCTGGTGGGGCGGACCCCTGGTCCGCGGCCGACGCCCGCGTCGGCCTTCGCGAAAACATGGACGATATGAGAGCCGGATGCTGAGAACCAGACTTGGGGAGACCACCAATCCGCTGCCCCGCTAATTCCCGGACACTACACTACTCGCCCTACTCGTATCGCAGCGCGATCAACGGATCCACCCGTGCCGCTCTTCGCGCCGGTATATAACAGGCCAATAACGCAACCAGCGTCAGCAGCACCGGCGCGCCTCCCAGGACCGGCGGATCCAGGTTTCTTATGTCATAGAGAAAGCCCGCCAGCAGCCGCCCCACTCCGATCGCCAGCAGCAGCCCCACTCCGACTCCTACCATCGTCACCTTGAACGCCTCGCCAAGAATCAGGCGCAGCGTCGAGGCAGTATCCGCTCCCAGCGCCATCCGGATTCCGATCTCGCGCGTCCTTCGCGCCACCGTATAGGCGTTCAGCGCGTATAAACCGATCACCGCCAGCAGCAAAGCCACCGCGCCGAAGATCTCCAGGATGTGCGCGCCCGTTCGAACCACCCAGATGTCGAAACCGGAATCCAGATGCCCGCGCATGGTCTTTAACGCCAGCACCGGCAGCCGCTCGTCGGTGGCGCGGATCTCGCGCCCGATGGTTTCGAGCATGCGTTCGTCCGCCACTTTCACGTGAAATTGCACATTAGCTTGATACTCCCGGCCAAAAGGAACGTAGAGATGAGCGCCCAAACCCTCGCCAATAATGTTCTCGCGAATATCGCCCACCACCCCCACCACTTCCAAATCCTGCTTCGCGCCATCGATGCGGAGGTGCTTGCCCAGCGCATCCGCGCCCGGCCAGAGTTTATCGGCCGTCAGTTTGTCGATAATCGCCGTGTTGCTCTTCGACCCTCTGGAGCTCTCCGCGGCAGTAAAGGCCCGCCCGCGCAGAATCGGAATCCCCAGCGTTCGAAAATAATCTTCGCTCACCATGTTGTATCGCGCGTCCAGCGCCGGATGCTCTTTTGAAACCGCCATGCCGGCGGGTGTGATGTTCTTGCCCAGCCTCATCGTCCCGAACGGAACGGTCGCCGCGATCGCCACCGCTTGCACCCCGGGCACTTGCCGCAGACGGTCCTTTAAGGTCGCGTAGATCTGGTATCCGCGTGCTTCATCGTAATCGATCAGGCTCGCATCCACTTCCGCCAGCACCTCATTGTCCAGGGAGAATCCCGGCTGAATGTTAGCCGCCCGCACCGCGCTATGCACGAACAACCCGGCCGCGGCGAGCATCATCAAGGAGAGCGACAGTTGCGCCATCACCAGCATATTGCCGCGCGAGAATAGCCTCCGCTTGCGCCCGGCCACATCTTCGCCGGTATTCTCCTTGAGGTCGATCCACACATCGGGCTTCGATAGCTTCCAGGCCGGGAACAGCCCGAACACCACCGTGCTCAGCGCGCAGAACAACAGCGTGAACCCCAACACCCGCGCGTCCGGTCGAGCGTCGTAGACAATGTCCAACGGAGCCAGTCCGGCCAGCGATTGAATCAGCAGCGTCGTGCTCCAGGAAGCAACCGCCAGTCCCACCGCTCCGCCCAGCAGCGCCAGCAGTAATCCCTCCGTCACCAGTTGCCGGACAATGCGCCGCCTGCTGCCTCCAATCGCCAGGCGGATCGCGATTTCCTTCCTGCGCGCCGTCCCTTTCGCCATCATCATGTTTGCCAGGTTCAAGGAAGCGATCAGCAGCACCACGGCGGCGAGCGAAAGCAGCATCGTCGCCGGTACTCGCAGCGAGCCGCCGGTCTCCGGAGCGGTAGAGTAACCCGTGCGTGAGAGAGGCCGCACCAGCAGCGCCTGGTCCTTATTCTCGGCCGGATATGCCTTCTCCATTTGCGACGCCACAACGGCCAGCGTGGCATCGGCAGCCTGCGGCGTAACGCCCGGCTTGAAGCGGCCCATCACCATCAGCGCATTGTTATCGCGCGCCCCCAGCGGCTTGACTTGTCCGTCAAAGTCGTTCATCACCAGCCCATAAACACCCAGCGGCACAAAAATCTCGGGGCTGATCAGCGCCGTGGTGCCGGTGAATCCTTTGGGCGTGATGCCCACGATCGTGAACAGGTGGCCATTCATTCGCACGGGCTTACCAACCAGTTGCGGATCCGCTCCCTTTTTCTCCCAGAATGTATAGTTCACGATCGCGGTCAATTCGCCCCCCGGCTTCTCTTCTTCGGCCAGGAAGGACCGTCCCTTCAGCATCGGGACGCCCAGCATGGAAAAGTAGTTCGAGGAAACCACCGCCGCGAACGCCCTCCGCGTGCTGCCGCCTTCCTGAATGCCGATCATTGCCAGGTTCAGCGCCGCGAGACTAGCAAAGGTCTGGTTATGGTCACGGATATCGACGTAATTCGGATAGGAAAACGCCCGGTATTCGTCCGGATGTTTCGTGTCGCGGCTGTAGAGCCCGGTAAGCTCTTCCGGCTTCTGCACCTGGAGCGGCTTCAATAGAAAAGCATTCACCAGACTGAACACCGCGCTATTCGCGCCGATCCCCAAAGCCAATACCAGCACCGCCGCCGCCGTAAATCCCGGCTTGCTCCACAGCATCCGAGCCCCGTACCGAACATCCTGCCAAAGATAATTCATGATCGTCCTTACGAGGAAGACGGCAAAAGAGTTCCGAAATTACAAGCTTAACGGTTTCTTCTTGAAGGACGTAATAATTCGCATGCTGGGCTTGCAAGAACCACCACTGTGGCTGAAAGCAACAGGCCCACAATCGCCGAAGAACTGGGTCTACCGCGCTCCGCTGACCTTGGGACTGGCGATGTGATAGCGCTCCGGAAGCGAGGATGCGGTCACTGCATGCTGCCGGACAAACTCCTCGAACCCTTGTAGATTTTCATCAATGGAAGCAGCGGATGTGAACGTAAAATATAGGGTAGCTCCCTGGTGGCGCGTTTTCGCTTCCCGATTCGGTTTTTCGCCTGGAACTCCAACAAAAAACGTAACATTTAGTTGTTCTATCGAGGGATCTTCGCCCAGTTCGACTTCTCGGACTTCGATCTCAAAGCTATCGATATGAAGACCTTCATTAAGCTTCGCCATCATGTCCTCGCTGAATCGCCCAGGCGTCAGCCGCCTCACATTAATAAACTCAAAATTCTTTTCCATCGCAACACCTTCCCACCGCGAAACGTCTATAAAGTCCATCGACTCTTCTTCGGTCGGACACCATATCTCCTGCACACCATATTTGATGATGCAATTCAGCAACCGCTGCACCTAAGATTGCTAA
Source organism: Bryobacteraceae bacterium (assembly GCA_049521155.1). Classification (GTDB taxonomy): domain Bacteria; phylum Acidobacteriota; class Terriglobia; order Bryobacterales; family Bryobacteraceae; genus Palsa-187. The sequence continues at coordinate 9,228 of JBEKPC010000023.1, read as the reverse complement.
GTCATTCCCCTCTAAGGACTAGCAGTTCTCCTTGGGAGCGCTATTGCAATTATTGCTCTATGTTATTGTCTCATCGAAAAACAGGCGCCGTGGAGCATCGCGGCATGAACCCGCATCCAGAAATCTGTCAATCTCATCCGAACTGTTGCCCACCATATTGTGCTGGGCGCGCTTCGCCCAACCGACGTAAATCGATTGGCTGGGAATAAGTGAGCCCCAAACCTTTGCAGTCTTCTGTCCGGAACTATCAATTCGGTATTCCATGGTTATCAAAGCCGAAGGCGCCCATCTGTGGGTAAAAAAGTAACCTGCCAGTTCGCCAACCCGGCCGATCTTAAATCGCAACCCTATTCGGATCGTGACTCCATCTGATTCCGGTTCGACCTTCACATCCTCCACATCCCCGGGGTGACTCCCGCGAGCTCCATCATGATGGGTGAGAACCTGCCGCCCCACCCTCACTCGCATCGGCGTATATCCAGGCCTACGCAGTGACTTGAAGCTGACGCGAAGCGGAGTGCCGGCTTTATTCACGATCAATTCCACATCATCGAGGGCAAGCGCGCCTCTGAATTCCTTGGATTCGAGGAAATCAATAAACTGTGCAGGTCCGCCGAACCTGGCTGGAGAATCGCTTCCGGAACCGGATTCACAAAAATTGCCGCTAAATAAAAGTATGGATGCCGCGCTTTGGAAGCCCAAAACAGGCTCCGCCATTTTATGATGCAGGAGATCGCACTCGGGCAATTCTGAAACGTCGAAATAAAAGGGGATCCATCCAACGCAAGCAACCGCTGGACCAGTGATCGACTTCGTTGCCGCAGTAGCCGTAATTTCTTCAAATTGAATCGAATGGTTCCTAAATTTCGGCACAAGTAGTGATTCTATCACCGAAATTAAGAAGAAATTGCGCTCGCAACCTGCGCATTTCTTATGGCAGAGCTGGCCGCCCACTCTCCAGCATCGTCGCCACCCAACCCGAGTGTGGCAAACCGCACTCAGCAAGCGCTTTCAGCTCCCGATCCACGTCATACTCCACGCGCCGGATCTGCGCCTTGGAATCATCGAGCAACAGATAGGCAGCCCGAGGGTCACCATCATGAGAAAGACTCACGCTGCCGGTATTCACCACCGTCATCGATGAGACCGTTCGTACGAATGCCCGGTGAATATGCCCATAAACCACGATCGGTTTGCCGAGCGGCGAATAGCCTGCTTCCAACTCCGCATCGTCAGCCTCCGGCATCGGCGCGCGCCAGCAACTCTCAGGACTGGCATGTACCAGGGCCACCGAGCCTTCGATTTGCCGGAACGGCAGCCCGCGGAGCCACGCGAGCCTGGCTTCTCCCAGCAATTCCCGAGTCGCCGCCGCCATCTCCTCGATCACGATCAAAAGGGGAGACGGCTTCATAAACTCCGTGAGCGACTCCGGCCGGAAAAGCAGCTCATCGGTGTTGCCAAGGACGCCTTGCCATCCCAGATCGCGAATCCGGTCGATAACTTCCACCGGGCTCGATCCACTGCCCGCCAGATCGCCCCCGTGAAAAATCAAATCAGGAGAAGCTTCCCGCAAATCGGCTAGCACAGCCTCAAAAGCGGTCCGGTTCCCGTGGATGTCGGAGACAATCGCAATGCGCATTTAATAGAACAAATACTTCCGCCACTGATCGTCGCTTTTCCCGAGCAACCGCATCAAATGCCGGCTGGTATGCAAGCTGAACGGACGCGGCGCGCGTGCCAGACGCATCCCCGCTTCTTCCGGAGTCCGGCTGCCTTTGCGATTATTGCAGGGATGGCAGCAGGCCACTAAATTTTCCCAAGTGGTCTCTCCAGCGCGCGATCGCGGCTGCACATGGTCGAGCGTCAACTCACCGGAATTGAACGTGCGCAAGCAATATTGGCAGGTATAACGATCGCGCATCAAAATGTTTTTCCGCGAAAGCGCCCGTGTTTGATGTGGAATGCGCCGGTATTCCAACAGCCTGATTACACTGGGCACACGCATCGCCTGGCGGGCGGAATGGACCTGCGCACTGGCGTGCTCCTCCGCCGATGCCACGCCCTTCAGCACCAGCACCAGCGCCCGGCGGGCCGCGCACACGTTGATCGGTTCGTAGCTCGAATTCAATACGAGAACAGGTTTATGAAGGCGTTGCAACACGCGTTCCTGATGATTGGCGATCATGTGGTCTCCAGAGAAATTCGTCGATCCGTACGCGCCACCGCGGCCACTGCGACGTGGCTGGCTCCGGCTCGCTTCAAAACGTTGGCGCAGGCGCTGGCGGTGGCTCCGGTGGTCACCACATCGTCGATCAGCAGCACCCGCAAACCTTTTATATCGCTGCCTTTGCGTATTTGAAACGCCGCGCGCACATTGAGGCGGCGTTTGGAATTACTAAGCCCCGCCTGAGGCGCGGTGGCTTTCACGCGGCGCACCACTTTTGCCACCGGCACACCCCAGCAGCGGGCAATTTCCTTTGCCAGCAGCTCACTTTGGTTATAGCCGCGGCTCCAACGTTTCCGCCAGTGCAGAGGCATCGGGATAATCAGGTCGAAACGATGCTCGCGTGGGATCGCCCTCGCCAGAAGCGCTCCCAAAGGCCGCGCTAAAGGACGTACTTTGCTGTACTTGAAGAGATGAATCAGCTTCCGCAGCGTCTCTTGATAAGAGCCGAAAGTGTAGACCGTATCGAAGCCCGTCAGCCCCAGACGGCAAAGCGAGCAGCGCCCCTGGTCATCGAGCGGGAAGTGATTTAAAAACGGAGTTTTGCAATCCACGCAAAAATAATCCGCTGCCAGCGCACTTGGCTCATGCAAGCACTTGCTGCATACGGGGATACGTGAAATTTCGTGGAGGGGATCGCCGCAAACGCGGCAATCGTCAGGAAACAGACCGCAGAACGCCTTTTCTGCGAAAGGCAGAACTGACCGGCCGAAATTGGTCAGCAGGGCACTTGAGAAGACCCACCTCCAACCGACCCCTTAAGTGTACAACATCCCGCGCTAATCGCGCATAACCCACCATATGCAGCGCCCTAAGGAGCCTTAAATGAGCATATTTTCGCGTATAGCGCGGCAAGCTGGGAGATGCTCATTTGCTCGGCTCGCAAGCGGCCTTCGTCCAAGGAATTGATCTCATAAAGGGGCGCCAGATTGTTGCGCAAGGTCTTTCGCTTGTGGCGAAAGCACAGCGATGCAAATTTAAGGAAAGAAACGGGATCTTCAATTTCTGGAAGGCTGCGGCGCTCCAGTTTTACCACCGTGCTGTCGACCTTCGGAGGAGGGCGAAAGGCGTCCCGCGGGACCGCGAAAAGAACCTCGGGATGGGCATGAACCTGGGTTTGCACGCTTAAATACCCAAAATCGCGATTTCCCGGTTCCGCCGCCAATCTCGCGGCGACTTCGGACTGGACTAAGAAAACAGCGCGGGTCCAGCCCTCGCCGAGGGTGAAAACTTTTTCGAGAATTGGCGAGGTGATGTAGTAGGGCAAATTACCGGCGATCACGGCGCCCGAAAAATCCGTCTTGAGAACATCGCCTTCGATCACTTCGAGCCGGCCCGCGGCGATCGGGTCGCGGAATTTCTGCTGGAGGTAGTGAACCAGGTGCGAATCCAGTTCGATGGCGACCACCTTATCCGCTCGCTCCAGCAGGGACTCGGTGAGCGCTCCTTTACCGGGGCCGATTTCGACCACTAAAGGAACGCCGGGGCCGCAGGCGGCCTCCGCGATGCGGTCTAGAATTGATTTTCGGAAAAGGAAATGCTGGCCGAGGCGGCGACCCACTGGGCTATTGTACTTTAACCCTCAGCCTTTAACGTCGACATCACTGTTACGGAAAATGATCCGCAACTTGCCGGACATCGGCTGGCCGAATTGCGTGCCGGGCGTAAACTCGGTGAAGATGAGCCGGTTTTCCAAACTTCTGCGCACTTGCGCGGTAGTCAGACCGTTGAAGCCGCTGACGATTTTATAATCGACCATGCGGCCCGCCTCATCGACGGATACGTCTACCACCACGTCGCCGTAGGTTCCGCCAATGGGCGCCATTTGCTTGACCGTTGCCGTGGTCGTCAACGCAGTCGGGATATCCGAAGAATCGTCGCCGCGCACCGGATACATCGGGATCAGGCACATGCTGAACAGGGCCACGGTGGAAAAAACACCGCCGGCCAAGGGCAACGCCAGGGGGCGCATCAGATTTTTGAAAAATAAATTCAAACGGTCACGCCAATTGATCTGGCGCGAAAGAATACGCTGGCGCTCCCGCGAAGCGATCACGCGCAACGACGTGCGCAGGCCGACCGGAGGATAGCGAGCGGGTAGCCTGCGAAGAACCTGACTTGCCGAGTCGTCGAGATCGCGTGTCATACGATTTACAGTTCCCTTGCCAATCCGATTGGCTGCCATTCCGAGGACATGGCCGGTTCCAGCCGGCCCGCCAGATGTTTTTTCAACGCGTCCCGGCCTCGCAGGATGCGCGATTTTACAGTTCCGAGCGAGATTTCGAGAATGTCGCCAATCTCCTCATAACTCATGCCTTCAATTTCCCGCAGTACCAGGGCGGCGCGGAATTTAGGATTCACCTCGGCGAGCGCGGCTTCAATCAAGCTGGATGTCTCGTGATCAAGCGTCACTTCGAAGGGTGAACGGCCGGGATCCGGTAGAAAGTTCTGGTAGCAGGTATGGTGGCCGCCCTGATAGCAATCGGCTGGCTCCTCGACTTCCAAATTTACTTCCTGACGGCGATGCCGGCTGAACCAGCGGCGCTGATTGCGCGCCTCATTCACCGCGATGCGGTAGATCCAGGTCTTCAGGGAGCTTTCACCCCGGAAAGACGCGACATTGCGAAAAACCTTCAAAAAGACTTCCTGCACCACGTCGGCCGCGTCGGCTGGATCGTCCAGCAGACGAGTAATAATGTTATAGATTGGCTGTTCGAAACGCTGAATCAGCGATTCATAGGAAGTTTCCTGACCTCTGCGAAGACCATCGAGCAGAGCGGAGTCCTCCTCCCGCGTGCGGAGCGCCGCTAAAATGTCGAGTTGGAGGCCAACTACGCTATCCGCCACTACTGATTCCAAAATAGCAGGTTCCCGGCTGCTGTTTGCTTTGACGCCGGGAAGGGGAAATTTGTTCCCGATCTGTTGTTAGGTCGAAATGTGGTATATTGATCCGCCTTTTGTTACAATAGATTAGGGAATGATCCCGGTTCTCTAAAGGATTCCGTTTTCAAATGGCCACCAAACCACCCTTTAAGCAAGCCGATCAAGTCGAGCATCCTAAGTTCGGCTTGGGAAGCGTGCTATCGTGCAGCGACGAATATATCGTGATCAAATTCGATGAGCATGGGGAGAAGAAATTCGTCCTGGCAATCGTCCTGCCGAATCTGAAAAAGAGCGACCGGCAGCCTCCCGTGGAGAAGCGCCGTACCACTAAGAAGAAGGCTGCTGCTGTACCGGTTCCGGCTACTTAGGCTCTGCATGGCAAAGAGCCGGCGAGGGCGTCGGCCGCGGTCCAGGGGGACCGCCCCACTTTGGGCTGAGTGCAGTCTCTTGTAGAGAACAGTCTAATTTCATAGCTTCTCAAAGGTGCTGGCGTCCAGCTTGAGAAATGCAGCGCCGACGTTCTCTTCCAGGTGTTTCACGCTTGAGGTGCCTGGGATGGGTAGCATTACCGGGGAGCGCCAGAGCAGCCAGGCTAGGGCGAGTTGCGAGGCTGTGATGTTCAAGGCGGCGGCGGTGCGGTGAAGTTTGTCCAATTTCCCCGCAGCCAATGGAAACCAGGGAATGAAGCCGATATTTGCGCGCTCACAGTAATCGACGACGTCCCCGGCCCCTTGATCGGCGACGCTATAGCGGTTCTGCACGGTAACAATCGGCACGATGGTGCGGGCGTGCTCAATCTGCGCGACGCTTACTTCGGAAAGACCAATGTGTTGAATCTTCCCTTGCGCCTGGAGATCCTTGAGCGCGCCGAGTTGATCCTCGGCCGGCACGGCGGGGTCAATGCGGTGAAGCTGATAGAGAGGGATCCGATCGAGGCGCAGGCGGAGCAGACTGCCTTCACACGCGGAGCGGAGATGGGCGGGATGGCCGTTCATCTTCCACTGATCCGGACCGGGGCGTTCGAAGCCGGCTTTGGTGGCGATCACCAGGCCGGGCGGATAAGGGTATAGAGCCTCGGCTATGATTTGCTCGCTGACCTTGGGGCCATAGGAATCGGCGGTATCGATAAAATTGATTCCCAGTTCCACAGCCCGGCGGAGGACGCGGAGAGCCTCGTCGCGATCTTGCGGCTCGCCCCAAATTCCTTTACCGGTGATTCTCATAGCGCCGAAGCCAAGGCGATGCACAGGAAGATCGCCGCCGATTTGAAATTCGGATGTATTGATTAGAGTGTCCATATATCGCATTGTCTCGCAGCTCGGTCGTCGAAGCGGCGACACGAGTGTCGCCCCGGCACACCTGGAGGCGCGCGCCACCCAGGCCGGCCAGCAGCTCAATTTTCCCCGAATTTCAGAGTCCTGGCTCCAGCGAATCGATTGATTTCGCTAAGGCTAAGGCTCCATTGACCAGGGCGACGAAATCTTTGGGATCGAGGGGATTTTGCGCCAAATCATAGCCCCCGCAGGCGAGGACTTCGAAGCGGAGCCGGGAATCCAGAACATCCGAAATGACGATGGGGAAAACCGGCTCTTTCGAAGTGAGCAAGGTGCGCAGGCCGTGCCGCCATTCGACACCCGGCAGATCCCGGTCGTAAACCAGGATCGAAACGCTGTTCAAATGTTGAAGACGAAGGGCGTCTTCGAGCGAGTCAGCAAACAAAATTCGCCATCCTTGCTCCAGCGAGAGAACGCGGAGGCTGGTTCGGCAACTAAAATTGTGTGTGACGGCAAGGATGGTTCTGCTGGCCAAGGCGAATTGCTCGTATTGGCGCCAGAGTAGATTCAACACATTGCGAAATGTTGCCGCCATTCGATGCTCCCGTTCAATATCTGAGCACGTGATTTACCTTTTCGACAATCCACAAAAGCCGCCTGAAACGCGGCTGCCGCCAAGAATGGCCGCCCCACAAGACTCGACGATGAAGAGATTCCGAAGAGCAGCACAACTTTCAGGACGGGACGCCTGAGGGCGCGGCGTACCAAGAGTTCATAAAAATCGAGAAGCGATTAAATTTCCGGTCATCTAGTTGGCGCTTTTCGGACCAATTCCAAAATTCTCGGGGCAATCGCCGGCAGCGGCAACGATTCGGAAACCGCTCCCAATCGCACGGCCGCTCCCGGCATCCCGTAAACCACCGCTGTCGACTCATCCTCGGCGATCGTATATCCGCCGGCCCGGCGAATATCCAGCAGGCCGGAAGCGCCGTCGTCGCCCATTCCGGTCAGCACCACACCCAATGCGCCGGCCCCCAGATCCTTCGCCATGGATTGAAATAATACGGTGCCGGAGGGACGCTGAAACGATACCGGCTCGCCCGTTTCCGGCCACAATTTCCCGTCGTCCAATCGCAAGTGCTGCGCGGCCGGAGCCAGATACAGCACTTTGCCAACAGGGCGGCAAATGCCGGTCACGACCGTTACCTCAAAGGGACAAACGGCGTCCAGCCAGGCGGCGAACCCGTCGAGAAAGCTAGCGGTCATGTGTTGCACCAGCAGGATCGGCAGCGGGAAATCGGATCCGAGCATTCCCAGCAATTGCACCAGCGCGCCGGGACCACCGGTGGAGCAGGCAATTCCCACCATCTGAAACCGGCCATGCGCCCCGCTTGCACTCCGCGTAATCCCACCCTCCATGGGAAGGCATTCGCGCCTGGCATGCTGGCGAATCAGATGAACCTGGCTCATGATCACTAATTGCGTGCACAACCTTTTCGCCACTGCCTCATAATCGGCATGCGTGGTCCCGACGGGCTTTTCGAGCACGGATAAAGCGCCCGCCCGCAACGCCTCCATGGGAATCGCATCGGACTCGATGCTGGAGGCGACCACGACGATAGGAACCGGGTTTTTCGACATGATCCGCCGCGTTGCTTCGAGCCCGTTCATACCGGGCAGGCGAATATCCATCGCAATGACATCGGGCGAGATCTGCTCCAGGATTCGCAGCGCATCCTCGGCACTGGCCGCGATCGCGCAGACCTCCAGGCGGGCGTCCCGTCCTATGATGTGTTCGAGCAGCGCGCGCACGACCGCCGAATCCTCGACAATCATGACCCGGATTTTTTTCATATCATTTGCCGGATCGCATTCAGTAGCTCCGTCTGATCGAATTTGCGCTTCACCACGTACGCGTCCGCTTCCAGCAGCAGACCACGCTCCTGATCCTCGGCCCGCTCGAGCGAGCTGACGATGATCACGGGAATCTCTTTCAGCCGGCTATCCGCCTTCAGCGCCGCCACCAGCGCAAACCCGTCCATCCGCGGCATCTGAATATCGGTAATGATCAGGTCGGCCTTTTCGATCCGCAGCATTTCCAAAGCTTCCAGGCCGTCCACCGCCACGCGAACGCGGTAGCCATGCGCCTCCAGGATACTTTTCTCGAGCGAGCGGGAAGTGATCGAATCGTCCACGACTAGAATGCCTGAAGCCATCGTTTCCACTACCGGCTTGGCAATCCGCGGAATCTGAGAAATTGCCGACGGCATGCAAGTCGCGGCCAGCCCGGAGGGGTTCAGGACCACGAAAACCGTCCCGTCGCGTGAGATCGCGCCTCCGGAAATGTTGCCGGTGGTAGGGAGGCGCATTCCCAGTTCCTGGATCAGAGCGTCTCTCTCCGTCAGGAACTCATCCACCCATACCGCGAAGCGCTTGGCGCCGGATTTCAAAACCATCACCGGCAGCCTGTCGCCGCGCAGCGTGGGAGATTCGTCTCCGATTCGCAATAAATGGGCTAATCCATATAACGGGACTGGTTTCCCTTCCAGCATCACCACCGGTCTTCCTTCGAGCGTCTCCACCTTGTCCAGCCGGATGCGGTAAAGGCGCTCGATCCCGTGAGTGGGAATCCCGAAGATCTGGTCCGCGCAGCAGAGCAGCAGCAAGTGGCTGGTCGACACGGATAAAGGGACGGATAGCAGAAAGGACGCGCCGGGATCGTCCTTTGTCCTTAAAACCACGTCTCCTTGTAAGCGGTGTACCGTTTCGTAAACCACCGAGAGCCCCATCCCGCGCCCCGACAGGTGATTGACGGTCGCCGCAGTGGAAAAGCCCGGCCGGAAGATG
>JBEKPC010000022.1:0-46632 GCA_049521155.1 Bryobacteraceae bacterium | reverse complement strand
GTGCGCCTGGCCGTCTTCGGCCTGGGCGTCATGCCCTACATCACGAGCTCCATCATCATTCAGCTGCTCTCGACCGTCATCCCCAACGGCGGCATGAAATCGAAGACCTATATAATCGAGACCACCGGCAGCGGCGTCGCCTTCCTCGATTACGATAATGACGGACTCCTCGACGCCTTCGTAGCCAGTGGCGACGGTGCGCCATCGCGCCTCTATCACAACGAAGGCGCAGGCCGTTTCCGAGACGTTTCCGCTGAAATGGGAATCACCCGCACCGGCTGGGCCGAAGGCGTCTGCGCCGGCGATTACGATAACGACGGCTATACCGATCTCTTCGTCACCTATTGGGGCCAGAACACTCTCTATCGCAATGAAGCCGGGAAGCATTTTCGCGATGTCACCCGCCAGGCCGGCCTCCTTCAGGATCGCGTCCGCTACAACACCGGCTGCGCCTTCCTCGATTACGATCGCGATGGCCGCCTCGATCTCTACGTCTCCAACTATCTCGACTTCAACTTCGATTCCACCCCCAAGCCCGGCGCCAATCCTTATTGTTGGTATCTCGGCCTCGCCGTCAATTGCGGACCACGTGGCCTGCCTTTCGACCACAACCTCCTCTACCACGCCAACCCCGATGGCTCCTTCACCGACGCCTCCATCAAGAGCGGCATCGCCCAGCCCAGCCGCAGCTACTGCCTCTCCCCCCTAGTCGCCGATTTCGATGGCGATGGCTGGCCCGATATCTTCGTCGCCTGCGACCAGACCCCCTCCCTGCTCTATATGAATCAAAAGGACGGCACTTTCTCAGAGGAAGCCGTCCTCCGCGGCGTCGCCTTCGACGAGAACGGCAGAGCCATGTCCGGCATGGGCGCAACGGCCGGCGATTACAACCATTCCGGCTGGCCAAGCATCTTCCGCACCAACTTCTCCGACGAACGCGAAACCCTCTATGGCAACCAAGGGAACGGCGATTTCGAGGAGAGAACCATCGCCGCCGGCCTCGGCGCCAACACCCGCTACGTCGGCTGGGGATGCCAGTTCTTCGACTTCGATAATGACGGCTGGGCGGACCTCATCCTCGTCAACGGCCACGCCTTTCCGGAAATCGATCGCAAATCGACCGACCTGCGCTTCCGCGAACCCGCCATCCTCTACCGCAATCTGCGCGACGGGAAATTCGCCGACATCTCCAACCAAGCGGGACCCGGAATCGCGGCAGCGCACTCAGCTCGCGGCCTGGCCGTTGGCGACATCGATAACGATGGATCGCTCGAAATCCTGATCAACAATCAAGGCGAACCCCCATCCCTCCTGAAACTCGCCTCCCGGCCGCCCGGCAACTGGGTCCTGCTGAACCTCACTGGATCCAAATCCAACCGCTCCGCCATCGGAGCCCGAGTTCGCCTCACAGCCGCAGGCATCACCCAAACCGCCGAAGTCCGCAGCGGCGGCAGCTATTTATCCCAAAGCGATCTCCGCCTCCATTTCGGCCTCGGCACAGCCCCCCGCATCGACCGCCTGGAAATCGATTGGCCCAGCGGAGCCAAAACCGACCGCCGCAACCTGGAAGTAAATCGCATCCAAGCCATAACAGAGCCGTGACCACAGGGAGCGGTGCCTCTTTCTTCTTTCCTCCCAACACTTACCACTTTCACCCGTCCCGCGCCGCACAAACTCCGCGTATCTTGAGCACAGAGAGGTTGGGCACTGATCGGTTTCCAACCCGCCGAGGCTGAGGGAGCTCCATGGCAACCCCATACAGTCACACGCTGAAGGCGGTCAGGGAGTGTCGCGAGCCTTAGTGTGATGCCAGGCTGTTGAGGTTAGTCTAAACAGCCGCTTGCCTTTCTGCGATCGAGAGGTTGAGGGCCGGCCCTTATAATTTTGTTTGATCTTTGACAATTTGGCGTAAATCTTCCGGAATGATAGACTTTGCTCAATGGCGGATGAGCTTCATCGCCGGCAGTTTCTCGCGGTGCTCGCTTCATTGGGATTTCTCCCCTCAACCGATGCCGCTCCTACTCATTATGCGGCGCATTTCCGCAAGCCCAATCCGTTCGATCCTGTTCTGGCTCACATAGATGCCGGTTCCGACAAATTTAAATTTGAAAAACAGGCCCAGGAAATCGAGAGCCGCCTTGCCTCGATGCTCCACGGGAAACCTCTGCCTCTCTCTCCCGGATTCCGCGGCTCGCCCTCCCTGCCGCAGCGCTACATCCCAATCGCCGAAGGTGTCTCCGAAGCCCAATTCGGCGAAGATCCCTGGAAACCAGCCTTCACTCACTGGATCCAATCCCTCGGCCAAATCCGCCGCGCCCGATTCTTCGTCTTGCCCGCCGGCCTGATCCGCTACGAAATCGCCAGCCCCGGCGCCTACCGCGTCGGCTTCTGGAACCAGGTCTGGAAGGACGGCAAGCTCGAATCCTGGCGCCCTTTAAGCGAGACCCTCGTCACCACTCCCGCCCCACTGTTCGACGACATCACCAGCCACTCGTTTGCCGGCGTGGGTTCGTTTCACCAGCAATTATTGAAAGGCAACGTCTGGTGGCGAGCCCGCCTCGACGCCGCCACCGGAATCACCGTGGATGGAACCAACGGCGTAGCCGTCGGCGACATCGATAACGACGGTTGGGATGAAATCTACGTCTGCCAAACCGGTGGATTGCCGAATCGTCTGTACAAAAATCGCGGCGACGCCACCTTCGAAGACATCACTGAAAAAGCCGGCGTCGGCGTGCTCGACAACTGCGCCTGCGCCCTGTTTGCCGACTTCCGCAACTCCGGCCATCAAGATCTGGTGGTGCTGCGCGACACCGGTCCGCTCTATTTCTTGAATCGCGGCGACGGCGTCTTCACTCACCAGCCCGACGCCTTTCACTTCCGCACCCCTCCCCAAGGAGCGTTCACCGGAATGGCCGCCGCCGATTACAATCGCGATGGCCGCCTGGACCTCTATCTCTGCACCTACGTCTATTTTCAAAGCGAGGATCAGTCGCGCTACCCCGTTCCCTACTACGACGCCCGCAACGGCCCGCCCAACTATCTGTTCCGCAACACCGGCTCCGGATTCGAAGACGTCACCGCCGAAACCGGCATGAACCATAACAACGACCGTTTCAGTTTTGCCCCCGCCTGGTGCGATTATGACGGCGATGGCTGGCCGGACCTCTACGTCGCCAACGATTTCGGCCGCGGCAATCTCTATCGCAATCGCAACGGCCTGTTTCGCGACGAAGCCTCCGCCGCGGGCGTGGAAAACGTCGCGCCCGGCATGAGCGCAGCCTGGTTCGATTATGATGGCGATGGCCGTCCGGACCTCTATGTCTCGAATATGTGGACCGCCGCCGGCCAGCGTGTCGTAAAGGATCCCGCATTCGTTTCCGGCGGCGATCTCGATGCTGCCTGGCACACTCACACCAAAGGCAACTCGCTCTTCCACAACACCGGCGATGGTCGCTTCACCGACACATCCGCAGCGGAAGGCGTCGCTATGGGCCGCTGGGCCTGGAGCGCCGACGGTCTCGATTTCGATAACGACGGCTCGCCCGAAATCTTCATCACCACTGGCATGATGACCAACGCTTCGGAGAAGGATCTGGACAGCTTCTTCTGGCGCCAGGTAGTGGCGAAATCAGGCGCGGATTACGAGAATGGTTGGAACGCCATCAACCAGCTCATCCGCGAAGATTACAGTTGGTGCGGGCATGAGCCGAACGTATTTTACAAGCGGATTCAGGGGAAATTCTTTGATTTTTCAGGCGTCAGCGGAATCGATTTCGCCGATGACTCACGCGCCTTCGCCGCCACCGATATCGATGGCGACGGCAACCTCGATATCGTTCTGAAGAGCCGTCTCGGCCCGCAGATTCGTATTCTCAGAAACAATTGCGGCTCGCCTCGCCGTTCCCTCGCATTGCGCCTGCGCGGCGTCGAATCGAATCGCGACGCCATCGGTGCACGAATCGAAGTCAACGGGCACGTCCAGTATCTCAGCGCCGGAAGCGGATTCCTATCCCAGCACTCGAAACAAGTTCACGTTGGACTCGGAGACGCCGGGCAAGCGAACGTCTCGATCACCTGGCCTTCGGGCCGCATCCAGCAATTTGCCGATCTTCGCGCCGGCGCCTGCTACCAGATCACCGAAGGATCGGACTCCATTCAAGCCGTCCCTTTCCGCAAGCGCGCGCCCATTTCCTCCACGCCAGTCCAGCCCGATAATCGACCCGAATTCGGAGCCTCCTGGCTGCTCGATCCCGTGCCGCTGCCAGATACCCGCAAGGGTCCTGGCTTCCTTTTATTGACCGCCGGAAAGACCGCGGCGCCGCCCGGCCTGCCCTTCGAAGTGGTGGACGTCACTCAGGCCCCGCCGGATCTCGCCGCGCATTACTCCATCTTCCGCCGCTATCTTTTTGAGCTGCGCGCCGATCTCGACCTGCCTCTCCTGCTGCTCATTGACGAGCGCAGCCGGGCCCATAAATATTACGCCGAAATGCCTGCGCCCGAAACCCTTCGCCGCGATCTGGAAACGTTGCGTGCCGGGAGCACTCCGGAACTGGCGCTTCCCTTCCCCGGCCAGTATTATTCGCTCCCGCGCCGAAATCATTTGAAGCTTGCGACCGCGCTTTATTGGGCCGGATATCCAGATCAGGCGATTCCCTATCTCGAAGAAGTCCTGCGCCAGTCTCCTGATAATTGGAAGGCGCTCTTCGCGCTGGCGCAGATCCATTTTGAAGCGGAACGATGGAAGCCGGCGATGGAAAATTATCGCGCCGTGCTGCGCATTCGCCCCACCCACTTCGACGCATTGCTCGGCGCCGGCCAGACCAGTGCGCAGTTGAACGATTCAGCAGAAGCCGAAAAACTGCTCCGCCGGGCCATGGAATCGGATCCAAAAAATGCCGACGCCGCGGATCAGCTTGGATTAGTTTTAGCCTCGCAAGGCCGCGCCGCCGAAGCCAAAGAGTTGTTCCAGCGCGCCATTTCGCTGGACCGCGAACATGCCGGAGCCATCAATAACCTGGGCGTCCTCTACGTCAAACTGGGCCAGACCAACGATGCCATTGCGGCATTCCGCTACGGTATCGACGCCGTGCCGGACGACGCGACTCTCTATCTGAACCTCGGCCGTTTGTACCTGTCGCTGGGTCAGCGCGATAAGGCACGCGATGTGATGCAGAGCCTGTTGACGCGTAAGCCCGGCGATCCGGTGGCGCTGCGCGCATTGAAGGAGCTGGAATCACGCTGATCTGTGATATGTTGTTGCCATCATGAGTAAAATGCAGGTCGATCGCCGCTCGTTCCTCGTCGGAGCGGCGGCTGCAATCGCCCAGGCCGGCGACGAAAAAAACTCAAACACGCAAGCTTCAAACGCGCGCCGAAGCTATGATTTATGCCGCAATTGGCGCTTTCTTCCGCGCGCTGGAGACGACGCTCTCGAGGCCGGCTTCGACGATTCTAAGTCGGAGCGAATCACCATTCCGCACTCCAACGTTCGTCTGCCCTGGCACAGCTTCGACGACCGCGCCTACGAGTTTATTTCCGTCTACCGCAGGCGCTTCCGCCCACTTGCAGCGTGGCGCGGCAAGCGCGTATTCGCGGACTTCGACGGCGCCATGACAGCCGCCACCGTGGCCATCAACGGACATACTTTCCCCGAATATAAAGGCGGTTATACGCCTTTCTCAATGGAACTGACCGATCATCTGCATCACGATGCCGATAACGTTCTGGCGGTGAAGTTGGACTCCACCGAACGCGCCGATATCCCTCCCTTTGGAGGCAACATCGATTACCTCACCTTCGGCGGAATTTATCGCGACGTGCATCTGCGCGTCGTCCCGAAAACTTTTATCGCCAATGTGTTTGCGCGGCCTGTTCGCGTATCGGACCCCGAGCCCGGCCTCAACGTTCGTTGCTGGCTGGATGGATCAATCGCAGCCGGAGCTAAGCTGGCGGTCGAACTGCGCGATGGCGACCGCGTTCTCGCATCGAAGGAATCTCCCGTGGACAGTGCCGGTGGTGCATTTCACGAAGTCGCGATCGAGCGCACCGGCAAAGTTCAACTCTGGGATCTGGAACATCCCAAGCTGTATCAGGTACGCGTGAAGCTCTCGAATCCGGATGGATCACAGGACGAATACTCCACCACCGTCGGCTTCCGCGATGCCCGCTTCACGCCCTCCGGATTCATGTTGAACGGCAAGCATATTAAGCTGCGCGGCCTGGATCGCCATCAGACGTTTCCCTTCGTCGGCGGAGCCATGCCCGCGCGCGCCCAGCGCCGCGACGCCGATATCCTGCGCTACGAACTGAAGTGCAACATCGTCCGGACCTCTCACTATCCGCAAGCGATTTCCTTTCTCGATCGCTGCGACGAGATCGGCCTGCTGGTGCTCGAAGAGATCCCCGGCTGGCAGCACATCGGCGAAAATGACTGGCAGGATGTCTCCGTCCGTAACGTCGGCGAGATGATTCAGCGCGATTGGAACCATCCCTCGATTATTTTATGGGGCGTGCGCATCAATGAATCGCAGGATAATCACGACTTTTATACACGCACCAATCAGTCGGCGCACTCGCTCGACGACACCCGGCAGACCGGCGGTATCCGCTACCTTTATAATTCGGAGCTGCTCGAAGACGTGTTCACCATGAACGATTTCGGCTTCCCGCTGCGCCCGCCCAACCATCCTTTGTATCTCAACACCGAATTCAGCGGCCACATGTTTTCCACCAAGCGCTTCGATCAGGTGGAGCGCGTCGCCGAACACATTCACCGCCATGCCCGCGTCCATGACCAGATTGCTTCGAGCGATCAATACGCCGGCGGCATCGCCTGGTGCGCGTTCGATTACAACACGCATGCCAATTTCGGCTCCGGCGACCGCATCTGCTATCACGGAGTCAGCGATATTTTTCGCATCCCCAAAGTCGCCGCCGGTTTCTATAAATCGCAATGCGATCCTTCGGAGGAGATCGTATTGGAGCCTGGTTTCTTCTGGTCTTCAGGCGACCATTCGACCGCAGGCGGCACCGGCGTGGTGCCTATCTGCTCCAATTGCGAGCACCTGAAGTTTTTCGTCAACGGCCGCCTTCAGAAAGAAGCAGACCCCGATCGTGCCACCTACAGCCATCTGAAATATCCGCCGTTTATGGTGGGACTCACCGATGAACCAAAATGGGGCGACCTTAAAATCGAGGGCTATATCGGCGGCAAACTGGTGAAGACCGTGACCATGTCCGGTACCGGCGTCGATGCCGCTTTGAGCGTGGAGCCGGACGATCGCGAATTGCTGGGCGATGGCCGCGACGCCACCCGCGTGGTGCTGCGCATCACCGACGAGTATGGAAACAGCCGACCCATGTCGACCGGCGCGGTGCAGCTAACGATCGCCGGCCCGGGAGAAATTATCGGCCCCAATCCTTTCGCATTGAGCGGCGGAGCGGGCGCAATCTGGATAAAAGCTCGCGAAGGCGCAGGCGTCATTCGCCTGGACGCAGTGCTGGCCGGAGTAAAACCTCAGCACCTCGAAATCACCGTGCATCCAGCGGCGCGGGAACTGGTATAGTCAGCGCGCCGGTTCCTTCACCTGCACCACGCGCCCTCCGGCAACATTGCGCAGCGTTTGGACCGTCCCGCTGGGCCAGCGGATCTCGATAACATCGGCTCCGGCATCCTTGCCCAAGCCGAAATGCAGCGAGCCGGCGCTGGAGCTGGCATAGCCGGCCGCGGTCGAAACATGGTCGTATTGCGTCATCGATTTGCTCACCACTTTGACTCGCGCGCCGATCCCGTCGCGGTTGCTGTGCGTGCCTTCGAGCGCCAGCCCCAGCCAATGAGAATCGCCTGGACTCTCATTCATCCAGATCTCCGCCGGGCCCCCGATTGCCGTGACCACCACGTCCAGGCGGCCGTCCCCATTGAAGTCGGCGACGGCGCTGCCGCGATGGCGCGCCGGCGGTTTCGTCGAGAGAGTCAGCGCCTCAAACGTCGCGCCGCCCAAGTTGCGGAACACCGTATTCTGCTGCTCCACCGTGACGCGCGGCGCAGCTTGCAGGGATTGCACGTGGCCGCGCGAGACAAAAATATCCTTCCAACCATCGTTATCGAAATCGGCGATGGTGGGCGAGTATCCGGACATCGGCATGCTCAGCCGCTCCATGCGGCTCTGCTTGGTGAAGTCGGCGAACTCCAGACGCCCGCTCGCGCCTAGATTGCGGAACAGAGGAAAGGTCTCGTCATCGAGCGCCACCACCGCGATATCCGGATAACCGTCGTTATCCAAATCGCGCGCATCCGCGCCCATGCCGGAGATGAACTCGCCGTTCTCCCGCAACGCCACGTTGGCTTCGAAAGCCTGTTCCTCCAGACGCACTTTTCCGCCGGAGGACACATTTCGGAACAGCAGGTTGTACACCTTGTCGCAGGCGATAAACAGGTCCATGCTCCCGTCGAGATCGAAATCCGCGACGCCGATTCCCATTCCCTTTCCGGGATGCGCGGCCACTCCGGATTCGCGCGATACATCCTGAAATTTCCCGTTTCCCAGATTCAGAAAGACCTGGTTGGGCGACGGCTTGTAAAACTTTGGATGGCAATATTCGCGGGTCTCTTTGTAATTGCAAACCGGCTCCGTGGCAGCGTCCCAGCGCAGGTAATTCACGATGACCAGGTCCAGCAATCCGTCGTTGTTTAGATCCACCCAGGCGCCACCGACGCTCCAGAGCGCGCCATCCGCATCGGCGGAACTGCCGGCCAGACCGGCTTTTTCTGTGACATCGGTAAAGGTGCCGTCGCCGTTGTTGTGATAGAGCGTGTTGTGATGCACGCCTCCCACGAAGATGTCCTCAAAGCCATCGTTATCATAGTCGCCGATAGCTACACCGATGTCGAAGCCGGTGCCGGCCAGTCCCGCCTTGTCCGTGGCGTCTTTGAAATGGCCGTGTCCATCGTTGAGAAATAGCCGGTTGGAGTGACGCGGCCCGGTCTTCTTCAGCGAAACGACATCGGCGCCGTTCGTAAAGAAGATATCGGGATAGCCGTCGTTATTGGCGTCGAATACGGCCACGCCGCCGGCCATCGTCTCCGGCGCGTGTTTCTGGGGCGTTTCACCGCCATTCAGCTCGAAATCGATGGCCTGCCAAGAGAAGCGAATCGCGCCCGGAGCCGGGGGCTGGGCTGGACTGCGAAGCACCAACGCCCCAAACAGCATGGCCCCCATCGCGAACCAAACGCGCATGGTCCTAACGTAGCAGGAAGGCCGGCTTAGAACAGCAGCTTCAGAGCGAATTGAATGTGCCGTTCGGTTCCCGCGAGCGTGCTGGTCACCTGGCCGAAGGACGAGGAGCCATAACTGCTATTCGGGAAATTGAATTGAGGCGTGTTGGCAAGATTGAAAACCTCCGCCCGGAATTGCATTCTGATCCGCTCCGAAAACGGGAAATCCTTGAAGATGGATAGATCGATATTCCGAAGCGGCGGGCCGTAATTCGTGTTGTCGCCGAGATTGCCTTCCGTCAGCGGCGCCGGTGCGGTGAAGTTCGCGGTATTGAACCATTGCGATGGCGTGCGTCCGCCGGCGGGCGCGGCATTGGGGTTGGCTCCCGCTACGAGATCAGGGAAGCAGCCGGCCCACACGCCCTGGCATCCGCTGGCGCTCACCGTATACGGCTGGCCGGTGTGCAGGGTGAGAATGGTGTTGAGCTGCCAACCGCCCACGACCAGGTCCTCCGCACGGTTCATCGCCGTTCCGAACTGCCGGCCACGCCCGAAGGGAAGGTCATAAGTCAGACCGGTGGTGAAGTTGTGGCGGATATCCCATGCGGCGCTCGAATAATCCAGGTTGTAGTCGAGATTGCTCTTGGTCTGGAAATTGTTCGAGCCGCTGAGCGTTGTGCCGGTATTGGCAAGCGCATGGCCGTAGGTATAGGAACTGATGAACTGGAGACCGCTCGACAGGTGCTTCTCCAGCTTCGCGGTGCCGGCTTCATACTTACCCATGCCGAAGCTCGACGTTCCAGAAATGCTGCCGATATCGGGATACATGCGGAGCGAGTTGCAACTGATGCTGGTGTTCAGGGTCGCCAGGTTCGGGCACGGGTTGTCGTCAGGTTGGAAAAGCTGGTGCGACGAATGATTGCCCTGGTAGCCGATTTCGAGGGCCATATTGTGCCCCAAACTCTCCTGAATGGCGAAGTTCCACTTCTGCACCATGGGATTCAAAAAATCGTTGGCCACTTCGCGGAACTGAAGCGAACTGACAGGATAGGTAGTGAACACGGTGGTCGGATAGCCCACCGAAATTCCGCCGGTTGCCGCTCCGTTGGCGAAGTATGGATCGGGGGCAAAACTGTTGACGCCCGCAGGCCGGTTCAATTGCGGAGACTCATTGAACGGCGCCGATTCGCCGCGGTTGGGATTGCCGCCTTGCTGTTCCTCACCGCCATAAAAGACGCCGTACGCAGCGCGGATGACGGTCCGTTCCCGCAGAGTATAGGCGAAGCCGACACGGGGACCAAAATCGTGTTTATCCCAGGGAATCAGATACTGAGAAACGCAGCCGCGGCACACCTTGACGTTGGGGAAATCGGCAGGGTAGGTGATGCCGTTCAAGGTGTACGGGGTGTTGAAATTCGGCGGTAAAGGCGCATCCTGATTGGGGCCGGAAGGAATTTCCAGCGTCAACGTGTCGATATCAAAATTCGACTGCCGTCCATGCTGCTCCCCGATGGGCGACCACAATTCGTAGCGAAGGCCATAATTGATGGTCAGTTTACGGGTGATCTTCCAATCGTCCTGGGCATAAAAATCGTACGACTTGCGGGTGGAAGAGATGAAGTTGGTGGTCGAGATCTGGCCGTTATCGATGGCGCCCAACAGGAAAGACGCGAACTCATCGCCGGTGTCGGCGGCGATCGTTCCGTTGCGGCCGCCGGTATCGGTAGCGGTCGATGGATAGGCGGTTTCGGTGCGGGCGAAGTTCATTTCGCCATGCGGATAGGGCACCTGGAAGAAGGGGAACTGGATGGGCTTGACTTCGGCGCCGAACTTATAGGAATGGCTTCCTTTTGTGATGGCGACGTTCTGGATGAAGTCCCAAACGTTGCTATATTCCTTGGTCGGCAGCCAGTCGTTTGCGCCCACCTGGCTGTAATCGCCAAGACCGAATTGGGGAAGGCCGCCGTTCAAAGTTGTGGTGGGGTCCAGACCGCCGATCCCCACTGCCTTGAATTCATCGGTGCCGGAGTTGGCCTGGGTGCGCGCGGTGACCAGGCGGCTGAAGGCGATGCGCGACTCCGAAATGATCGCGGGAGTCCAGATGCGGGTATAACCGAGCTGAGCGTTGCGGCCCAGGTCCTGTTCACTGCTCCCATAAAAATTGCCGCCATCGAGCGCGCCCTTAAATGGGGGCGTGCTGTTCTTCGAGGTATTGGTCCAACTGATGCTGCCGAAGAGGCTGTTCTTATCGTTAATCTTGTAGTCCACTCGGCCATCGCCCTGATCCGTTCTCAAGCCTCCGGCGGTCAGCGCATAATAGTCGTTGGCGGGATAGTTGCCGGGAATGACGGGTTGATTGGGGGCCGGGTAGAGAGACGCGATCTTCACTGCCGCCGGATCCATTTCGGTGGGCGGAATGATATTGTTCGGGAAAGGAGTTCGGGTGCATACGCCGGCCGCATTGCAGGACGTGCTGTTGGGGTCGAAAATCTGGTTCTGAAGGATGCCGGGAGCGATCTGTTTGCCCAGCAGTCCGGAAAAGTTGCCCGCAATTTCAGCTTGTGTGGGAATGGTTTCGAACTGGCCATAGCCCAGATTCTGGACTACTCCGCCGGCGGTGATGATTTTGGTGCCCTGATAATCGCCGAACATGAACAGCTTGTTTTTGATGATGGGCCCACCAGCGCTGGCGCCGAACTGGTTCTGATTCAGCGGCGGACGCCCTACGCCGGCCAGGTTGTTTTCCCAACGGTTGGCGTCGAGATCGGTATTTTGTAGAAACTCGAACAGCGTGCCGTGCAGGCGGTTGGTTCCCGATTTGAGAGTGACTTCCACCACGCCTCCAGCAGCCCGGCCGTATTCGGCGTTATAGCCGTTGGTCAAGACTCGCATTTCGCCGATGGCGTCGAGCGAGGGTCCGATGACGTAGGAGGTCTGGTTGATGAAATCGATCACGTTTACGTTGTTATCGACTCCGTTGAGCAAGAAGTTATTCTCGCCGGTGGAACGGACGCCATTGGCTGAAAAACCGCCATTTTGCGCGTCGCGCGCACCCGGTTCGGCTACCAGAACGCCCGGAGAAAGACGGGCCAAATAAGAAAACACACGCTGTCCGCCCATCGGCAACTCGCCTACCTCGGCCGCATTCAGATTGGCGCCCTGGGCCGTATTTTCGGTCTGCAATAACGGGGCATTCGCCGATACTTCGATCGACTCCGTGACGTTGCCGACCGCCAGAACTAGAGGTACGCCGATGCGGTCGCCAGCCGTGACGACAACATTTTCCTGGGCCACGCGGCGGAATCCCTGGGCACTGGCGGTGATAGTATAGATACCTGGTTTCAGCGCCGGGCGCACGTATTCGCCCACCGTGTTTGAGATCACGACGTAGCTGAGGTTGGTGGCGACTTCGGTAATGGTGATGGTGGCGCCTGGAACGGCAGCGCCCGAAGGATCAGTAATGGTCCCTACGATGGTGCCGAGGTCTCTTTGAGCAATAGCGGCGACCGTGAAGAACAGGCCGAGAAGTAATCCTCTAGTGAATCTTACTTGGTGCATAGTTCTCCCCTATGGGCCTCTGACGTTGAGGTGATCGACAGTCCCTACGCTTTCCCCTGGTAAGCGTTTACATCGAGATATTAGGGCAAGAAAGATGTCAAGTCAAGATTTTTTTGAGTTTTGCGTAATTGGTTTGTATTATTTCAAATTTCGGCGAGTTTTCCACAGGTTTGCTCATCATTCCACAGGGTGTGGGCTTCGTGCGTGCTAATGAATCGCTGGGCTATCACAGACATATGAGATGGATATTCCAAGGAATCCCGGCTCTCGGGGAGGCGAAGAAGTAATTTGGCGCGTCGCCTACGCAAACGTTTACTAGTCTTGGGCGCATTCAGAGCTATACTGGGTTGTGCGATCGTCCAGGAAGCTGAATGTGAGCATTCGGGATGTAGCGGCCAGGGCGGGCGTCTCGACTGCCACGGTGTCGCACGTACTGAATGGAACCAGACGGTCCAGCCCGGACACCCAGCAGCGGGTGCTGACCGCGATTCAGGAATTGGGCTACTCGCAAAATCAGGCCGGACGGGATCTAGCGCGCGGTCGCAGCAGCCTGCTGGGGCTGATCATATCCGACATCCGCAATCCTTTTTTCCCGGAGGTAACGGGCGCGTTTCAGGAACAGGCGCTGCTGAATAATATGGACGCGCTGGTGATGAACACCAACTACGATGCCCATCGCACTATGAGTTCCGTGAAACGGCTGATGGGCTTGCAGGTGCCGGGCGTGGCGATTCTGACGTCCCAGATCGATCCGGCTGTGGTCAGCATGCTGGCGGAGCACAAAATCGCCGCCGTCTATCTGGATTTAGGACGCGTGGATGCTTCGATCAGCAATATCGTGCTGGATTATGAACACGGAATTGTGGAAGTGATTGAACATCTGACGAAGCTGGGACACCGGCGCATCGCTTATATCGGCGGCCCGCTGCATCTGCACTCCGCGCAAAGACGCAAGAACGCGTTCCTCGAAAGCGCGATGCAAATGGGACTCGAAGCGCCGCAGACGATCGATGCCGATTTCACCGTGAAAGGCGGATATTTCGCGACCTCGAAGCTGCTGAACGGGTCGTGGCCCAGCGCCATCGTGGCCGGCAACGATCTGACGGCGATTGGGGTGCTGCATCGCGCTTACGACGGCGGGCTGCGGGTGCCTGACGATTTATCGGTGGTCGGATTTGACGATATTCTTTTTGCGGAATATACCCAGCCCGCGCTGACCACTGTCTCCGTTCCGCGCATCGAGATTGGGCGGGTGGCTTTTCAAGCGCTGTGGACGATGATCGCAGATCCATCGCACACGGGACGGGAGTATTGGGTGGGCACGAAACTGATCACACGGCAAACCACAGCGGTTGCGAAAGTTTCCGCATCCGGATAATTTAAATATGGCCATGCTGAACCGCCGTGAAATTCTGGACGTTGCGATGCGCGCCGCCGCGCTGCCAGGCGGAGCTGAATTTTTCGCAGCGTGGCTTAGGGCGTCGGATGATCATCAACATCCGAATGCTCCGCCGGAGCCGCCGCTGCTGCGCGATTATCAGCCGAAGTTTTTTTCGCCTGAGGATTTCAAGGTGGTGCAAGCGTTCACGGAGATTCTGATTCCCACCGACGATACGCCGGGGGCGCGGGAGGCGCACTGCGCGCACTATATCGATTACCTGCTGCACGCAGCGGACGGGGTCGCGCCGGAGATGCAGAAGCAATGGCGGGAAGCGATGGCTGCGCTGAAGGAGGCTGGATTTCACGCGGCCGATGCAAGTGGCCGCGCGGCTTTGATGGAACAGATCTCGCGGCCGGAGAGGGATCGTTCCGCTACGCATCCGGCTTTCGCGGCCTATCGTTTAATAAAGCAGCAGAATACCTTCGCGTTTTACACCTCCCGCGCCGGAATGATCGAGGCGCTGGATTACAAAGGCAACTCATACAACACCACGTTTCCGGCTTGCGATCATCCGCAGCACCACGTTGTCTAAATGCCTAAACTCTACGATGCCATCGTGGTCGGATCGGGCGCCTGCGGCGGTTGGGCGGCGATGGAACTGGCCCGCGCCGGCATGAAAGTTTTGATGCTGGAAGCGGGAGGAAAGATTGTCCCAGCCCAGGATTTTCATCATCGGTTCCTCTATGAAATGGAGTTTCGCGGGCAAGGCGCGCCCGGCTTTATGAGGCGCTATACCGGCAGCGAGCGGAACTACCGCATTATGCTGGACCGGACCGAGAATCCTTACACCACGGCTCCGGGCACGAACTATCAATGGACGCGATCGCGCTGCCTGGGCGGGCGGACCATGCATTGGGCGCGCGCCACGGACCGGATGGCGGACTACGAGTTTAAGGCCGCTTCCCGCGACGGGTATGGAATGGATTGGGCGGTGAACTACGCCGACATAAAGCCGTATTACGACCGGGTGGAGCAATTCATCGGCGTCAGCGGGGCGATGGAGGGGCTACCGCAGTTTCCGGACGGCGAGTTTCTGCCTCCCATGGCGCTGAATTGCGCCGAGACAATTTTCACGGCGGCATCGAAGAGCCTCGGCTGGCGGACGACGCATCGGCGCCTCGCGCAGTTGACGCGGATGCATAACAATCGGCCTCCGTGCCACTATTGCGGCAACTGCGTGAACGGATGCGATGTCGGGGCGATGTTCAATAGCGTGGCGGTGACGCTGCCTCCGGCGCTGAAAACCGGAAATCTGGAAGTGCTGACGGATAGCGTGGTGGCATGCGTCCGCATGAACAGCGAGAATCGGGCGCAAGGCGTGACTTACATCGAGCGGTTCACGATGAAGTCGATCGACGTGGACGCAAGGTTCGTAATTCTGGCGGCGTCCACGCTCGAAAATACGCGGCTGATGCTGCTTTCGGCCAAAGGCGGCCTGGCGAATTCGAGCGGCCTGCTGGGCTATTACATGATGGACCAGGTGGGTGGAGGCGGAGTCTCCGGCGTGCTTCCCAAGCTGCGCGGTGGTCCCAGCCGCCTCGACGACGGCAAGTCCGCGGGCATCACCATTCCCAATTTTCAAAACATCGACAAGCAGACCGCGCGCAAGGATTTTATTCGCGGCTACGTCATGAACGCGACCGGAGGGCAGACCGAATTTCCCCAATACGCCGCTTCCCTGCCCGGCTATGGGTCGGAATGGAAAAAGGAAGTGACAAGCCGCTACGTGGCGCAGGCTCGCGTGTGGAACGCGGGCGCGGAGATGCTGGCGCGCAAGGAAAATTTCATCGAGCTGGATCCGGAAGTGAAGGACCACTGGGGCATTCCGGTGCTCAAGATCCATTTCAGCCACTCCGATAACGACCGCAAGCTGATCGCCGATTTTCAGGAAAAAGCGGAGGAGCTGTTTCGCAGAGCCGGCGGCGAAGTGATGCCGAGTCTGGGACGCGGCGGGCCGGCGGGTTTTCCAGGTGGACCAGGCTCGCCCGACGCGAGCCCTTCAGGGCAGCGCGACAATTTAAGCGGAGCCATTCACGAAGTGGGCACGGCGCGGATGAGCGTCCAGCCGAAGGACGGGGTGCTCAATTCGTACTGCCGGACTCACGACATTCCCAATCTCTACGTATTCGGCGGCAACGCGTTTCCCTCGACGGGCGACAAGCATCCGACGCTGACCATGATGGCGCTGAGCGCGCGCGGTTGCGATCATCTGCTGGGACGCGCGTAGAGAATCAGGAATTACTACGCGGCCCGTTGCTTGGGTGAATCGAGCAACTGATCCAATTGATGAGCGCGCGTCTGAAGCTCATACAGAGAAGAAACGAACGAGACGCGCACGCCTTTTCCCGCGCGCTTCAACCTTGTCCATTTTTTGTGAAGCTGGGTCTCGAGGCTTTTCAGCTCTAGCAATTCTTTTACGACTAATTCTTCGTTGCGGTTAGACATGTCACCCTGTGAAGCACTTCGGCTGCCAGTCTTCAGCGGATGTTCGCCACAACGATCGAGGTAGACTGGATCCTGCAATTACTTATTTGTAGTCATAGAGATACAGGCACAAGAGCGACAGGTCACTGCGGAGACGAGTTGAGCGCTATTTCCCAAATTGAGATTCCAAATCTGCACTTCGCCGTTTTCCTTTTCACTCCTGTCGGGGACAGACTTTCAGACACCTAGTGGTTTTCGGCGATATCGTTACTGGTGCGCACCTAGAGAAATCCCCGCCCTCACGGACGGGGTTATAACCCCTACGAAATCGCCGAAATAGTCTACTAGAAACTACTGGTGCGCATCTGCTCGGACAGGTACTCGGAGGCTCTCATAGAGAGAGACAGAATGGTCATGGTCGGATTTTGCCAGCCGCAGGTGACGAAGCTTGCGCCGTCGACCACGAACACGTTCTTCACATCGTGACTTTGGCACCACTTATTAAGAACGCTTTTCTTGGGATCGTCCCCCATGCGGCAAGTGCCCACTTCATGGATGCTATATCCGGGTGGATTCACGCGGTCGGTCTTGCAAACAATCTCCCAGCCCGCTTCGTGGAACCACTCTTCAATCGTATCGGCGGCGTCCTTGCAGAGCTTACGCTCATTATCGGTATCGCGGGCTTCGATATGCAGAACAGGGATGCCCCAGTGGTCGACGGTCTTAGGGTCGATGCGCACATGATTCTCATAGCGGGCGATGCGCTCCCCGAAAATTCCACCGGAGACACAGGAATTCGCGTAGCTATCGAGCTTCTGCTGTAACTCCTCTCCATAAAGAGGAAAATGATTCGGACTCGCGCTGCCCCCGCTGTTCAAGGTGACGCAATAGCCCTTAATAAAATCGCTTTTCTTGTCTTTCGATAGATTGCGAAAACGCGGGATAAAGGAGCCTCCGCCCATCAGCCCGGAAGGAGCCTTGCCGTCGCGCGCTTCAGGAACCGATGCCACTACCGAAACGCCGTACATCTGGTCGACCAGATAGTGGCCCATCACGCCGCTCGAATTCCCGATCTTCGAATTCAGCAGCAAACGCGTGCTTTCGAGGCATCCGGCGGCCAGCACGATGGTCTTGGCCTTGACGTGCATCTCCCGCTTCGAGTGCCGGTCGACGAAGTGGACGCCGCTGGCGAGACCGGTGTTCTTGTCGGTGGTAATCTCGCGCACGATGGCGTTTTCCACGATGTCGAGCTTCCCGGTGGCTAGCGCATCCGGGAGCAGAAGATTTACCGAACTCGCCAGTCCGTCCTTGCCCAGCGCGGAGCGGCCTTTCGAGACGCCGATGCCGCGTTTATTGCAAATCTCCGTCACCTTTCGGATGGTTTCGGTATCGGGCGGATAAGAGGTTTCGACGAAATTACCATCCGGAAATTGCGGCCATGCTTCTTTGCGGCCCGCGACGCGAAAAATCTCTTCCACGCGCGAGTAATAAGGATCCAGATCGGCCAGACTGATCGGCCAGTTTTCGCCGGATCCATCGATTTCAGCCGCCTTAAATTCCAGATCGCTCAGGCGGAACGACTGGCGCGCCCAGAACAAAGAACGTCCTCCCAATAGACGCACGCGGACCCAGTTATAGGGCGCGTCCGGCGGAATCGTGTACGGATTCTCCTGTTCGTCCACCCATTGATTGGCGTTAAATTCATTCGCCTGGAAAACATGCGGCAGGCGCCCGGGTTTGTTGAAGCCTCTATAAGGAAGCTCATACACCTGCTTCACGCTGCGGTCTTTTTCGTAATCGGCTTCGGGACCGGCGTTCAGCATCAGGCAGGAGATGCCTTTCTGCGTCAGAATATTCGCCGCCATCCCTCCGGAATGTCCGGAGCCCACAATCAGCACATCATATTGTTTAATCGCCACGTCGTGCCCCTTTTAATCGTGTTCCTTTTAGCTGATGGGATCGATCGGAGCCCAGTACAATCCGCTGCCGCCGCGGGTGAATCTACCGCCGGTCGTCGATGCCGCTGCTGCATACTCGCGGGAGTTCGTGGTCGCGGTGCGAAGATCCTCATGGACCTGCGCCAGGAAGCTCTTCATAGGATCCTTCGGAAGGTCCTGCGGCCATGGGCGCGCGACCAGTAGCGGACGGATCAGCTTGTCGGCCTGTTTAGGATCGATCGCAGCGAACGGGCTGCCGAACGTTTTTTTTGCTTCGGCATTCAGGGTGTCGAGCCCATGCTGATAAGACAGTTGGCGGTCCTTAGGCGAAACGCTCAATAGAAAATCCAAAAATTCCGGCGCCTGCGCGTCGACAGCGCCGGGTTTGCCCTTCATGGGCGGCACCAGGATGGTGGCGAGCTTGGTGAGTGTGGCAAGCTGATCCGCGGTAAAGAAGTGTGGACTGGTCTCGGCGGTAACATCCACTTCAGTGACCGCGAGGTGCGGAGCGCTCTGCGGCTGCCGCGGACGTTCCCGAGCCGGCGTAGTCGCTGCCGGGGGAGGCTGCTGGGTGGGCGTCTGCTCGGCTAAAACCACGGCGGGAAGAACCGTGGCCGTGAGTGCGGATCGAAAAAAATTACGGCGCTTCATAGGCTGTTGCTTCTGCTAGGATGGTATCGCAAATGGCCTTCCGAATGTCATGCGCGATCGTCATTCTGCTGAGCTCCTTCGCGACCGCCGCTGATCTACCCGATGGACCGGGGAAAATAACGGTGCAGCGCGTATGCGGCAACTGCCACGCGGCGCAAATCGTGATGACGCGGAAAGCATCGAAGGAAGGCTGGGAGCGCATTGTCGCCGATATGGTCGATAAAGGCGCCACCGCCACCGATGCGGAGTTCGACGAGGTGATCGCCTACCTGGCGAAAAACTTCCCGGATACCGGCGGCAAGACGAAAATCAACGTCAACACCGCCGCCGCCGAAGAACTGGCCGCGACGCTCGAAATATCCACCGACCTGGCTGTCGAGATCGTGAAATACCGTTCCGAGAAAGGCAAATTCAAATCGATCGAGGATCTGAAGAAAGTGCCGGGCCTGGATGAGAAAAAAGTCGAGGGAAAAAAGGACCAGCTCGCCTTTTGAGGATTCTCAGGCTCTTTTGCGCGGCGAGCCAGCCGAACCAGCTCTGGATCGCGCCTAACTCCTTCACATGAGCTGTTTCTTTTAACTTTAAATAGAAACGTCACGTGTTCAGGCGACTCTATTCAGGTAGTTTGGCTCGGTTGAATAGAAGTTCCCAAGGAGAATTGATATGGCTGCCAATGAAACGAAAAAATGTGCCCATCCGGCCTGCCGCTGCATGGTCGGAGATGGCCAAAAATATTGCAGCCAGCGCTGCGAAGACGCGAAAGACGAGGTCGAAATCTCCTGCGATTGCGGCCATGCCGGTTGCGCGCTCTAAGACGCGGCTCCGGTCATCAATCCAAAAAACCTTATGAATCTACTTTTGATCATTTTGATTCTACTGCTGCTTTTCGGCGGCGGCGGCGGATATTACTACGGCGGTCCGATGGTCGGCGGCGGCATTGGCGGCCTGGTGCTTATTATTCTCGTTATATACCTGCTGGTGGGGAGGCGAAGACTTTAGACGAGCGGACGGCGCCACCATGCTAAAATTGTTGATAACTTGGTTGCACAATTCCTATGACCGATCCGATCAAGTTACGCGGGCTGGTGGCTTGTTTCGGGATGATGGCGGCGTTTGCTATCGCCCAAACCCCGGCGCCGGCTGATCCGAACGCTGCGCTGATCAAGCGCTATTGCGTGGGCTGCCACAACAATTCGTTGAAGACGGCCGGGGTCATTCTGCAAGGCGTAGACCTTACCTCGGTTGCCGGCAAAGAGGATTTGCTCGAACGGGTCCTTCGGAAGGTGAAGACGGGTCAAATGCCTCCGCCCGGTATGCCGCAACCGCCCGCCGCTGCGGCAGCCGCGTTCCGCCAATGGCTGGAACAGTCTCTGGATGCTGAGTCGGCGGCACATCCTAACCCTGGACGGATGGCCATTCATCGGCTGAATCGAGCTGAGTACAGCAACGCAATCCGCGACGTGTTGGATCTCGACATCCATCCGGGAGAGCTGTTATTGGTGGATGATTCCGGCTACGGCTTCGATAATAATGGTGACGTTCTGTCTGTTTCTCCGGCCCTGTTGGACCGTTATCTGACGGTGGCGCGCAAGGTTTCCCGGCTGGCAATTGGCGATCCGACGATCAAGCCGGTTGAAGAGTCCTTCGAACCTCGGCGCGGCGGCTCCAATTCGCCGGTCCCGCCGAGACTCGAGTGGGTGAGCGACGACTTGCCGTTTAATTCCGCGGGCGGCGTAGCGGTTCATCATTATTTTCCGCTGAACGCCGAATATGTTCTGCGCGTAAAATTTGGCGACCCCGACGCTCCCTCGAACGGGAAGACGATCGAGTTGCGGATTCCGATTCAGGCTGGTCCGCGCACCGTAGGCGTGACGTTCCCTCGGGAATCGCTGCTACCCGAATTGTCTGCTGTACCCGGGCATCGGCCGGATAGTAGGGAGGTAGCCATCGACTTACGCCTGGACGGAGCCAGTTTGAAGCGCACCACGACGCCCGGCGTTGCCGGCTCCTTACCGCGGATCGCCAACCTCTCCATTGCCGGACCCTATAATCCCAGCGGTTCCGGCGACACGCCGAGCCGCCGGAAGATTCTTGTTTGCCATCCTGCGAACCCAGCCGAGGAATCTCATTGCGCCGAGGAAATCGTCTCCAAACTCGCCCGCCATGCCTATCGGCGGCCGGTCACCAGTTCCGACACCGCGCCACTTTTGGCGTTTTACCGGCAAGCCAGGCGCAAGGGTAACTTCGAGTACGGCATCCAGAAAGCAATTGAGGCGATCCTGATCTCGCCAGACTTTTTGTTCCGGGTTGAATCGGATGTCCCTTCGAAATCGGCGACCGGACCGATGCACCGCGTGGCCAGTCTGGATCTCGCTTCCCGCCTTTCGTTCTTCTTGTGGAGCAGCGTCCCGGACGACCAGTTGCTTGATCTGGCGGTCAGCGGCAAACTTTCGAATCCGGATGTTCTGAAGCAACAAGTGGCCAGGATGTTGGACGACCCCAAGTCCAGTGCATTAACCACGAACTTCGCCGGTCAGTGGCTTTTCGTTCGCAATCTGGCGGCGGTGAGACCCGATCCTGTCATCTTTCCTGAATGGGACGAGAGTCTTCGCGCCAGCATGCAGCGCGAAACGGAACTGTTCTTTGATAGCATTCTCCGCGAAAACCGCAGCGCGCTCGATCTATTGCGCGCGAACTATACGTTTATCAATGATCGTCTTGCCAAGCATTACGGAATTCCCGATGTTTACGGATCGCAGTTCCGCCGCGTGTCGCTCGACGATTCGAATCGCGGCGGTCTGCTGGGGCAAGGCAGTCTGCTCACCGTGACGTCGCCGCCGAACCGGACTTCGGTCGTGAAACGAGGGAAGTGGGTGTTGGATAACCTGCTCGGCGCGCCTCCTCCTCCGCCTCCTCCCGTGCCGGCGCTCGAAGAAACCACCAAGGGAAACCATGCGTTGAGCCTGCGTGCTGCCCTGGAGCAGCATCGCGCTGATCCAGGTTGCGCCAGTTGCCACAAGGTGATGGACCCCATCGGTTTTGCGCTCGAAAACTACAATGGCGTCGGTGAATGGCGTACCAAGGACGGGAACAACGAAATCGATCCGTCGGGGAAACTGCCGGATGGGACGGAATTCAGCGGACCTGCCGGTCTCAAAAAAGCTTTGACCACGGTGCGCCGCGAGCAATTCGAATCGGCGGTGGTGGAACGTCTTTTAACGTACGCCCTTGGCAGAGGGGTAGAATATTATGATCAGCCGGCTGTACGGGCCATCGTGCGCGAAACAGATCCCAGGGAATGCCGGATGAGAGACGTAATTACGGCAATCGTTTTCAGTACTCCGTTTCAAATGAGGAGGTCGGTGGACCAATGATCGTCAGCAGGAAACACTTACCGCGCCGGGCATTTCTACGCGGAGCCGGAGTCGCACTGGCGCTGCCATTTCTCGATGCGATGGTGCCGGCGTTCGCGGGCCCCTCGAAAGCGGGAATCAGCGCGCCGGTGCGCATGGGATTTGTGTACGTTCCGAACGGAATCATCGAAACCAGTTGGCTGCCATCGACCGAAGGCGCGGGGTTCGAATTCAACAAAACGATGAAATCCCTGGAGCCGTTCCGGGAACAGGTTCTGGTGTTGAGCAACCTTGCCCAGATCAACGGCCGTTCGCTGGGCGATGGCGGCGGGGATCATGCCCGCGCCGGCGCGAGCTGGCTGACCGGGGTGCATCCGAAGAAGACCGAGGGCGCGGACATTCACTCCGGCATTTCCGCCGATCAGATCGCCGCGCGGGCGTTCGGGAAGCAGACCCAGTTCGCATCGCTTGAGATCGGCGTGGAAGCTCCGTCGCTCGCGGGCGGGTGCGATTCGGGATATAGCTGCGCTTATACCAATACGGTTTCCTGGAGCAGTCCGGCAACACCGAATCCGATGGAAGTGAATCCGCGGACGCTGTTTGAGCGCCTTTTCGGAGACGGCGAGGCCACCGATGCCGCGACGCGTCTGGAAGCGATGAAGGAGCGGGGCAGCCTGCTCGATTTCGTGAAGGGCAGTGTGGATCGTCTGGAAACACGCGTCGGTCAAGGCGACCGTCATAAGCTGACCGAATACCTGGACGCGATTCGCGATATCGAGCGCAGAATTCAAAAGGCGGAAGAACAAAACGCCACCATGAAGATCCCGCACATCGACCTTCCCGTTTCGGCCCCGGAAGAGTTCGTGGATCATGCGCGACTGATGATGGATCTGATGGTGGTGGCCTATCAGACGGACCTGACGCGCGTGGTCAGTTTCATGCTCGCCCGCGAAGGCAGCAACCGAAGCTACCGCGAGCTTGCCATTCCCGACGGGCACCACGATTGCACCCATCACCAGAACGATCAGGTCAAGATCGACAAGACGATCAAGATCAATACGCATCACGTGGATCAACTCGCCTACCTCATCAACCGGATGAAGTCGACTCCGGATGGAGATGGAAATCTGCTGGATCACTCGATGATCCTTTATGGCAGCAGCATCAACGACGGAAATCGCCACACGCATACCGATCTGCCACTAGCTCTGATCGGCGGCGCGTCGGGCCAGCTCAAGGGCGGCCGGCATATCCGGTATCCCGAAGACACTCCGATGACCAACCTGCTGTTGTCGATGCTCGACAAGGCGGGAATTCCCACTGAGAAACTGGGCGACAGCACCGGCAAGCTCGAACACCTGTCCGACGTTTAGAAGGTCATGAAGATTTCCCGATGGGCGGCGTGTCTGGCTTTAGCCGCGTCTCTGGCGGGTGCTGCCGACCTTCGATTATTGGACGCGGTGAAACGGCGCGACAGCAAGGCCTTTGAAGCCCTGCTCCAACAGCACGCCGATATCGACGCCGCTGCGCCCGACGGTGCGACCGCGCTGGCTTGGGCCTCGTTCTTAGACCTGCGGGAGATGGCGGAAAAGCTGATCGCCGCTGGGGCGAAGGTCAATACCGTGGGCGATTACGGCGAAACGCCGCTGACTCTGGCGCTCGCGAATCGCGATGCATCTCTGGCGGAAGAGCTTCTCAAAGCACGGGCCGAAGCGAAAGTCGCGCGCTGGAATGGCGAGACGGCTTTAATGATCGCCGCGGGCGTGGGTAGCGTGGAAGAAGTTAAGATGCTGCTGGATCGCGGCGTGGACGTGAACGGCGCGGAGCCCAAGAGCTTGCAGAATGCATTGATGTGGGCAGCATCGGAGGGGCATGCGGCGGTGGTGGACGTTCTGATCCAAAGGGGCGCCGATGTAAAGGCCACCAGCAAAGCGGGCTTCACTCCTTTGATTTTCGCCGCTCTTAAGAACGATCCGGTTTCGGTGCAGCGTCTTCTTGCCGCCGGCGCGAATCCGAACGACGCCATTCCGGATGGAACCAAGGTGCTGACGATCGCGACCTCGAAGCGCGGCTATGCGGCGGCCATCGCGCTTGTCGACGGAGGAGCGGATCCTAACGTTGCCGATAGCGCCAAGACCACGCCGCTGCATACGGCGGCCCAAGCCGGAGCGCTGGACCTGGTGAAGAAGCTGCTGGCCAAGGGCGCCAATGTGAATGTGCAAACAGCGCCGGCGAAGGAGAAGGGATTTTTCGTGATGCCTGGCGAGCAGACTCCTTTGTTGCTGGCCGCCCGATCCGATCGTGTCGACGTGATGAGAGTGTTGATCGAAGCGGGCGCCGATACCACTCTCAAGGCGCAGGATGGCTCCAGCCTGCTGCTGGCCGCCTCAGCCAGCGGACGTGTAACGGCGGCGAAGTATGCATTCGAATTTGACAAGAACGTCAAAGCGGTCGATAACAATGGTCAAACCGCGATGCATAAGTGCGTAAGCAACTTCGCCAGCGAAGCGACACAGGAGGATCGGACCGAGCTGACTCAGTTTCTGGCGGACATCGGCGTCCCTCTCGACCAGGATGATGCGCGCGGCAAAACTCCCATTGAGTTAGGCGATCCGATTCCTCTGGACCAACCGATTCAGCGAATGGCCGACATCATCGTGAGCCGCGGCGGCAAGCCGAAGGTTTTCCCGAAAGAATATAAGAAGCCGGCGGCGGCACCACTCCCCTGACTTGGGGCGAGCTACCAGAGCACGCAGGTCGACCCGGCGGGACAACTTACATAAAACCCCACCGTATAATTCCCTAATTGCGATTGCCCCAACTGGTCGAACGCGGCAACACCCATCGGGACCCAATCCATGATGCCTGTCGCCGGGACCTGGATGTTGACCTGATAAATTCCGGCCAGTTGCCCAGGCGCGGGACCCGCGTATATCACCGGGCAAATCGATCGATAGAGAGTCACCTGTAAGCTCGCCCCAGGCGCTAGCGCTCCAGAACCCGAGGCCACAGTTCCAGCCTGTAGCAAGGGACTGGTCGCGCCGAGCCCGGTCATAAAGAGGCTGATCACGGACCCCGGAGCTGCGAGATTGGTGTGCGAGTTCGCCGTCCCATCCTGATTGAGGGCGACCGCATCCCCATAGGCCAATCCGTCCGTCGTGATGATCCCAGGGGCGGCAGCTTGCGCTACGACCGGCAACTCCGCTGCGTTGCCGTTTTGCAGCACTTTCACGGTTACCGTCCCGCTCACGGGCAGCTCGGCTGGCGCCACTACTGTGATTTGATCCGGTTCCACTTCAATGAGTGGCGCGACTTGTCCGTTCATCAACACTTGCAGGCCTTGATCGCTCGCCGGCAACGTTCCACCCGAAAGAGTCGTGCCCATCGAACGTCCGCCCGCCACATCGTTGCCGCGTATGCGAACCATTTCGAGCGGCGCCAGGGCGGATTCATACCCGTGACTTGCATTCGCTACGCACGCGACTGACCCGTTCGGCCGCTCCGTGATGTGATATCGCAGAATCACGCTTTCAACGAAAAAGTAAAGATCGTTCCCCGCGTCCAGACCGGCAAAGCCCAATCCGTCAGCCACCATTCCGTTCGGAAGGGATCCGATAAAAGTCGAGTAAACCAGACTTTGCCCGTCGGCACTGAGCCTTGCGATGTAATTTGCCTCAGGATCGTTCGCGTATTGAAAGTTCGGAGCTGGATGACAGGGAATCCAAGCGTCGGGCGTCACCGGCAGGTCCGGCGAGTACGAAAGTCCCTCGAAAATCGCGTTTCCGCTCGTGTCGAGGAATACCGAAGTCACCTCATCCTCGCCGGACGTGCCTGTGAAATAGGTCGAGTAGACCAGCGCTGAGCCGGCGGGATTCAACTTCGCCACAAACCCGGAACTCAGCGATTCCCGATCGAGAAGCACGGCCGAAGTCTGAAACGCGTTCGGCGTGACTGGAAAATCCGAAGTGCTGGTCCCATCGAGTGCGCCAACGATCGTAAGATTTCCGTCCGCATCCGCCGCGATACCTCCTACCGTTTGCGTCCCCGAGCCCGCCAGTAAAGTCGAGTAAACCATCGATCCGGCCGCCGTTAGCTTCATTGCAAATATTTCGGACGGTCCCGACAGACTGGTTTGAAATGCCCCGGGCGTTGTCGGAACGCACTGGACACCGACGTTGTAGCATCCACCTGCGATATACAGATTACCGAGAGCGTCCGTTGCAAGGTTGCCGAGGCCGGATTCGGAACCTGCCGTGCTGTTGATCCAGGTCGCGAACGACAACGCCGTTCCGGTCGGGTTCATTTTGGCGACATAAGCTGCTTGGGATGTCGAGGCCGCCATTCCGGGCAATGGATTCACCTGCGGGACACTTATCGTTCCCGGTACGTCCACGCCAAAATACAGGCTTCCATTTCCATCGGGGACCAGCGCTACGATCCGGAGATTCGCAAAAAAATACGTCCCATAAATCAGGCCCGTGCCAGTGGAATTGAGCTCGGCTAGAAAATTTCCCGACTGGTTAGGCCCGGGCCCTGTCGTCGAAAATGCGCCCGGAGTCACCGGAAACGCCGGAGGCAGATTGCCGATAGGCGAGGCTGTACCCGCGACGTAGACCTTTCCCTTGGTATCGGCCGCGATGGCGCTGATTGTTGAGTTGCCGTTCAGGTCCGCCAGATACGTCAGCCAGATCAAACTTCCAGCGGGCGAGAGCTTTCCTACAAACGCCCATTTGCAACCCGGCTGAACGATCGGGTTGTTATCGGCACAGGCGCTGAACGTGCTTTGAAACGCACCTTGCGTTGTTGGCAGCGCAACCCCGGTTGTTCCTCCGAAATAAACATCTCCAGCGGAATCGACGGTCGCAACAGATACCAGTACGCCGCTTGGCAGGGAATACGTAAATCGAAACGGGCTGTCTACCGCCAGGCGGGCGGGGTGGGCTGGTCTTAGCTGCGCAAAAAGCCCAGGGATGGAGAGAAGGAAAAGACTGCTGCGAATCATAAGGACCTCCGAGGACGCGGCAGACTCCACTTGATTGTGGCATATTCACTCCGAACCTGTCGGGATCCAACGATTGTTATGATGACGGCTGGGTTCCGAGGCTCCTTAATGACAGGCGTAATTCTGGACGGCAAATACCGGATCGACAAGCAACTGGGTGCAGGCGGGATGGGCAACGTCTACCTGGCGACACATCTTGGAACCACTCGCGTCGTCGCGGTCAAGGTGATTGCTCCCAGGTGGGCCGCGGAACCGCAGTTTCTTGCCCGTTTTCAGAGGGAAGCGCAGGCGTGCGGGCGCCTGAGGCATCCCAACATTGTTAATGTGACGGATTTCGGGGTCGCGAAAGCGGCCGGCGGCGACATGCCGTACCTGGTGATGGAATTCCTGGACGGGCAAACGCTTTCGGATTTTCAGCACGCGAACCCACAGATCTCGCTGCCGCTTGCCGCGGACTTACTCGATCAGATCGGATTGGCCCTGGCGGAAGCACACCGGCATGGAATCGTCCATCGCGATATGAAGCCCGACAACATCTGGCTGGAACCGAATGGCCGCGGCGGTTACACGGTAAAGGTGCTGGATTTCGGAGTGGCGAAGGTAAATCTGCTCGGCGATTGGCCTCCCGCGGTCTACGAGACGGTGCCGGGCATCCCGCCGCTCCCGATTACGAGCGCTGAATCGGAAACGGTCGCGATGGATACAGGCGCAATAGATACACCGCAGCAGCCACCGCCCTTGCCTGCCGTGTTCACGCGAGCCGAGGAGATAGAAACGGTCGCCATGGCGCCCACTCCCTCCGGCCTGTCATCCTCCGGAGGCCCTTCATCCGGATCGTTCGATAATAGCTCTGGCGCGCAAACTATGCCGGGGAGTTTGTTGGGAACCCCCGCGTATATGTCGCCCGAGCAGGCGTTCGGCAAGGAAATCGACTTCCGGTCCGATATCTACAGCTTGGCCGTCGTCGCGTACTCCATGGTCTGCGGCCGGCTGCCCTTTACAGGAAAGTCCAGCGAACTATTCGATTATCACGAGAGCGGACATCCTCCGCCGCCTGCCAGCCTCGGCAAGATTCCGCGCGACGTATCGGACACGATTCTGGCCGGATTGGCAAGGAATCCCGCAGATCGACCGGCCTCCGCCATCCTGTTCACCCAAAGATTCCGTAACGCGGTCGACGCCGAGTTTCTCGCGATGCGCAGATCAAAAGCGTTCTTGCTCCAGCACCTGCTGACGTTTTTTCTGCTGTTGATTCCCATCGAAGGAACCGTCGAAGCGATTACGGGGCTGATGCTTGCGTTCAGCAAGAAACTGGTGCCACCTGCCGCCTTGCGCATGTTGATCGTCCCTGTGGCCGCGGCGGCTCTTTTCATTTTTTCCGATAACCTGCTTCGGGCGTCCGCGGCGTTAATGGCGGTGGATGAGCAAGTTCGCGTCAGGAGGTTTCTGTCGTTCCGTGTCTTCTGGAAGCTGATAAGAATGCTACCGGTTCTGATTCGCACGCAGTTCCGGGCGGCGTTCTTTTTCGGGCCCGGCTGGTTAATCAGCGATTGTTTATGGCCGGTGGTCTGCGTGGTCGAGAAGCAATCCGGGATCGCGGCGGTAAAGCGTTCGCGCGAACTGATGCAGGGGTTGAAGTCGGCGGGCCGGGCGCTCGCGATCCGGCATTGCGCGCTGGCCGCGCTCGCACTGGGGGATGCGACCACGTCTCTCGGCTTGCTGTGGCGAAACGGTTCGATCCATCAGGCGAATGAGGCGATCACGGGAACCTGGTTTCCTTTTCTCACGCTGTTCGCCGCGGCTCCCTTGTTTCTGTACGATCGGACGGCCGGCAAGCAAGGCGGTCCCTTACTGCAATTGGACCGCACGCCGGAGGTGCGAGTTACGGCGCGGATGTTCTCGGTGAGTTCGATGATCTGGCTGGCAGTCGCCGTCGTCTACCTGTTGTATCAGCCGATCAAGTTGTGGCTGTTCGGCGGATAATGCGGCGACCTGCCAGCCCTTGCTGAATGCGTTCAGAGCCTCGCCGCTACTGACTTCGTCTCCGTGTAATGCTCCATGACTTCCTTGCCCATCTCGCGGCCCCACCCGGACTGCTTGTATCCACCGAACGGCCACGCGGGATCGCCATAATTGTGGCTGTTAATGCAGATCGTGCCGGCTTTGATTTTGCGGGCCATCATGTGGGCACGAGTCAAGCTGCGCGTCCAGATGCTCGCCTGGAGGCCGTACTCGGTGTCGTTGGCGAATTTGGCGATTCCGTCGAAATCATCATCGTCGAAGGGCTGAATGCAGACGACGGGCCCGAAGATTTCTTCGCGAACTACACGCATGTCGCGATTGGTATTGGCAAGCACCGTCGGCTGGACGAAATAGCCGTGTTTTCC
Organism: Bryobacteraceae bacterium; assembly: GCA_049521155.1. Classification (GTDB taxonomy): domain Bacteria; phylum Acidobacteriota; class Terriglobia; order Bryobacterales; family Bryobacteraceae; genus Palsa-187. Next base: position 16,662 of record JBEKPC010000022.1, on the reverse strand, counting down.
GCTGACTTTTCCGCCGGTGACCACCTCTGCGCCTTCGCTGCGGCCAGAATCGATGAAGCCCGTCACCCGCTGGTGCTGCTCTTTCGACACCAGAGGACCGAGATTGACGGTCGGATCGAGCCCATGGCCGATCTTCAGCTTTCCCGCCTCCGCCACAACGCCTTCGACCATGCGATCGTAGATCGATTTGTGAGCGAAAAGGCGGGAGCCCGCGGTGCAGCATTGACCCTGATTGTAGAAGATGGCATCCGCTGTGCCGGCAATGGCGAGATCGAGATCCGCGTCAGCAAAGACGATCGCGGGCGATTTGCCGCCGAGTTCGAGCGAGACCCGTTTGAGGTTTCCGGCGGCGGCTTTCACGATCAGCTTCCCAACCTCCGTCGAGCCGGTGAACGCGATTTTATCGACGTCCGGATGCTCCGCCAGGGCAGCTCCGGCGGTTTCGCCGAAGCCGGTGACGATGTTGACCACGCCGTCCGGGATGCCCGCTTCCTGGATCAGTTCGCCAAAACGAAGCGCGGAGAGAGGAGTCTGCTCGGCAGGCTTGAGCACGATGGTGCATCCTGCCGCCAGCGCGGGCGCGAGTTTCCAAGCCGCCATCATGAGAGGGAAATTCCAGGGGATGATCTGACCGACGACGCCGACCGGCTCCCGCAACGTGTATGCGTGCCAATTTCCGGCGCTGGAAACCGGAATCGATTCCCCGTTCAAACGGGTGGCCCAGCCGGCCATATAGCGGAACATTTCAATGGAACCACGCACGTCGCCTTTACGGGCATTGGTTACCGGCTTGCCGTTATCGAGGGCCTCGAGTTCCGCGAACTCGTCCATGTGCTGTTCAAGAAGATCACCCAGGCGCCAGACGAGCCTCGATCTTTCGGCAGGCGAAATTCTAGACCACGGTCCCGTTTCGAAAGCGCGGCGCGCCGCTGCGACGGCAAGGTCGATATCGGCCTTATCGCCGGCCGGCGCATGGGCGATGATCTCTTCGGTGGCCGGATCCTCGACTGGAAAGGTCTTGCCGCTCCGGGCGGCGACCCATTTCCCGTCGATGAAAAGCTTGAGTTCCTTCGCTAAAAACGTCGCAGCCGCCGAGCTAAGCGGCGGCCTTTGGGTGGCTACTGTCATGTCGTACTCCTTTGGATCAGAAATAATGCAGCATGCGTGCTGAAATACGAACGGACACGCATGGATTCATTCTATTCAACAATGCGGACGGACGTTAGGATTTAATTCCGGCGGGGCGAGATAAACCTGGCGATTCGATAAACGGTATCATGAAGCATAGCTCTGTTATGCAGATTCGAGTGCTTCCAATCCTGTTCCTGATTGGCGCGATTCCCGCTTGGAGCGCCACGCCTGCGCTTGACCGTGAGTTCGAGCAAACGGTCCGTCCTTTTGTTGCGAAATATTGCGCAGGATGCCATAGCGGCCAAACGCCCGCCGCGCAGTTCGATATCAAGGCGTATAGCAGCATGGAGATGGTGACGCGGGATTATCCGCGCTGGGCGCAGGTGCTTGAAAGACTCAGCGCGCAGGAGATGCCTCCCAAGCCCCTGCCGCGTCCGCCCGCCGACGCCAGCCAGCAGGTGGTCGATTGGATTCGGGCGGTGCGCGCCGAAGAAATTCGAAAAGACGCGGGCGATCCAGGGTTGGTGCTGGCCCGGCGCTTGAGCAATGCCGAGTACAACTACACCGTCCGCGATCTGACGGGCCAGGACATGCAGCCTACCCGCGAGTTTCCGGTCGACCCGGCCAATCCCGCTGGTTTCGACAACTCCGGTGAATCGTTAACCATGTCGTCCGGGTTGTTGAACAAATATCTGCAAGCCGCGCGCAGCGTGGCCGACCATCTGTTCCTGACTCCCGATGGAATTGAGTTCGCGCCTTATCCGATGCTGGCCGAGACGGATCGCGACAAATATCCGATCCAGCGCATCGTGAACTTTTACGCGCGCCAGCCTACCGATTATGCCGATTATTTCGAGGCCGCCTGGCGCTTCAAATATCGCGCGGCTCTGGGAAAGCCGAACGCCACGTTGGCCTCCGTCGCAGCGGATTTAAAGGTGAGCGCGAAGTATCTGCCCATAGTCTGGCAGATATTGGAGGATCAAAACGCCGACGTGGGGCCGGTTGCCAAGCTACAGGCGATGTGGCATGCGCTGCCTGCGCCGGCCGGCAATCCGCTGGGAACCAATCAAATGGCGGCGGTGCGTGGAAGGTGCCTCGAGATGCGCGATTTCGTGGTCCGGATCCGCACCCACACCGCGATGCAGTTCGCCGCGCCGGTGGTAAAAGGACTACCCGCGGGATCGCAGCCGCTGCTGAACTGGAAGCTGCGTCAATTCGCTTCGCACCGGCGCGATAGCGATCCCGCGGACCTGGTGAACGATGTCGACCCGGCGCCGAAGCTGCCTGAAATTCCGCCCTATCCGGATCTCCATATGGAAGCGGCCCCCCGATGGGCGGCGCTTTCGGCGAGAGCCCGCGCGCTGGATCCCGATCTGGTGATTCCGGCCGCCGAGCGCAGCCGCTACGAAGCCTCTTTCGCCCGCTTCGCGAAAGTTTTTCCTGACACGTTCTATGTGGCGGAGCGCGGCCGCTACTTCCCGGACGATTCAGAGGACAAGGGACGGCTTTTGAGCGCAAGCTATCACAACACCATGGGCTATTTTCGCGACGATACTCCGCTGATGGAGTTGATCCTCGACGAAAAAGGACAGCAGCAGCTCGACCGTTTGTGGAACGAATTCGATTTTGTAGCGAATTACACGGCTCGCACCTGGGTTCAGTATTTTGTCAATCAGAGCGGAGAGGTCCAGGGTAAGGGCGACGAGTCCGGCACGGAGCGGCCGCTCGATCACGAGATTACCGACGCTGCGGTCATCATGAAAATGCGCGATGCCTATTTGGCGAAGGCGCTGGCGGATCCTAAAAACGATCCTATCGCTCCGGAGGCGATCCGCGAACATTTCGAACAAGTGAACCAGACGCTTCGGACTTTGGAAAAGGAACACATCGATAGCCAGCCGAAGCAGCTGGACGCTCTTGTTCAATTCGCCGCGCGCGCCTATCGCAGGCCGCTGACCAAAGCGGAGCGCGACGATTTGCTGGCGTATTATCGCGGGCTTCGGACCAAGAATGGACTCACCCACGAAGGCGCCATTCGCGATTCGATTGTCAGCGTGCTGATGTCGCCCGAATATCTTTATCGGATCGATCTGCTCGACAGCGGCGCCGCCATCAAGACCACGGCGTTGAAAACAACCCGCCTGTCCGCCTACGCTCTGGCAAGCCGGTTGAGTTATTTCCTGTGGGCCAGCATGCCGGACGATGAGCTGCTGCGGCTTGCGGAATCGGGCGATTTGCTGAAGCCGGACGTAGTGCTGGCGCAGACTCGCCGCATGTTGAAGGATGAACGGGTGCGCGGAATGGCGACGGAGTTTGCGGGCAATTGGCTCCAGTTCCGTCATTTTGAAACCATCAACACTGTGGATCGGGAGCGGTTTCCCGAGTTCAATAACGGCCTGCGGGAGGCGATGTTCCAGGAGCCGATCCGGTTTATTGAAGATGTGATCCACAACGACCGGTCCGTGCTCGACTTGATCTATGGCCGCTACACGTTTGTGAATCCGGTGCTGGCCAGGCACTACGGGATGCGGGACATTAAGGGGAATCGGGACACCTGGGTTCGCGTGGACGATGCGGAGAAGTATCAGCGAGGCGGGTTGCTGCCGATGGCGGTTTTTCTAACTTTGAATTCGCCGGGGCTGAGGACCAGTCCGGTGAAGCGCGGAAACTGGGTCGTGCAGCGAGTGCTGGGAGAGGTGATTCCACCGCCGCCGCCGGTGGTCCCGGAGCTGCCCAACGATGAATCGAAATCGGATTTGCCGATCCGGGAAATGCTGGCCAGGCACCGTGAGAATCCGGTATGCTCGGGATGCCATGCCAAGTTCGATTCGTTCGGTCTCGCGTTTGAAGGCTACGGCCCGGTCGGGAATGCGCGGCGGAAGGACTTGGCGGGGCGCCCGGTGGATACCGCGGTGACTTATCCGGGCGGTGCCGAGGGTACAGGCCTGAAAGGGCTCCAAACGTTTATTAAAGAACACCGCCAGCAGGAGTTCGTGAATAACGTGACCCGTAAATTGGTCGCCTACGCGCTGAACCGGTCGCTACAACTTTCAGACGAATCGATGATCGAACCAATGGAGACCGGGCTCGCGGCGAATGAGTATCGAATCGATTGGCTGATAGAGAGTATCGTCACCAGCCCACAGTTTCTAAATAAACGCAGTCCGGATTTGACTGCGACGCGCGCATCACAAGCGAGGAGATGATTCACATGACCCCATCCAAGAAGAACACCGCTAGCCGCATTTCCCGACGGGCGATCCTGCGCGGCGCGGGCTGCACCATGGCGCTGCCGTGGCTTCAATCGCTGGACGCATTCGCCGACACGCCGTCGGCTTCGGCTTTCCCGAAACGTTTCGGGGTCGTGTTCCTGGGGTGCGGCATTAATGAGGATCATTGGAGCGCGGAAGGCGCCGGCGCCGCCATGAAACTCGGCCGGACGCTCCAGCCGCTGGAGCCTTTGAAGCAGAAGATTAATGTGATCGACGGTCTTTATGTGAAGGCGCTCACCGGCCAGGGCATTCACCCGGCGCAAACCGGAAGCCTGCTGTCGGGCGCGCACATTTCGAAGGGCGCCATTATCCACTCCGGTATCAGCGTGGATCAGATGATCGCCAATCGAGTGGGCGAGGACACGCCGCAATCGAGCATTGTGCTGGCGTGCGACCAGCCGATGACCGGCTACCACGAATCGAATTTTTCACTGGCTTATAGTTCGCACTTGTCGTGGCAGAGCCCGGATTCGCCGGTCCCGGTGGAGGTTTATCCATCGCTCGCGTGGGACAACCTGTTTGACAACCGCGGCAGTTTGCTGAACCTCAGCATCCTTGATCGTGTAAAGGGCCAAGCCGAGGACCTCAGCCGGAAGATCAGTTCCGGCGATAAGAGCAAACTCGATGAGTATCTCACCAGCGTGCGGGAAGTGGAGAAACGCGTCGAAGGGATGCGCAAGAGTAAAGATAGCGCGGACGATAAAGCGAAGGCCAAGAACACCGTGGCAACCACCATGGACCGGCCGGCGAATGGATTGCCTGAGGACCTGCGGGATCATGCGCGGCTGATGTGCGACATCATTGCCATCGCGTTCCAGACCAACAAAACTCGCGTCGCATCTTTGATTTTATCGCGCGACCTTTCGGCGATGTATTATCCGTTTCTAGAGGTGAAGGAAGGCCACCACGCCGCGTCTCACGACAATAATTCCGATGGATATGAACGCATCGCGCGCTTCCATGTCAGCCAGTATGCATACCTGGCGTCGAAGCTCGATGCGATGAAGGAAGGAGAAGGCACAGTGCTCGACAATACCTGCCTGATGTTCCTTTCCAATCTCTGGATCGGCCGGAAGCACGACAACTTCAGGCTGCCGCTGGTACTTGCCGGCGGCCTCGGAGGCACGCTCGAAACAGGGCGCACGCTCAATTATCTGGATGCGGGCGAAGACAATCGCAAGATGTGCAGTTTGTACCTATCGCTCATGGATCGTTTCGGGATAAAGCTCGATCAGTTTGGCGATGCCCAAACCCGCCTCGCGCGGCTATAACATTCTACTTCAGCGAAACGCGGCTTGGCCTAAAGGATCAAACGGGTAGTTCACGATATGCCGCAACGATCCGCGATTCCCCAGAGGCCGTTTGGCCGCCATTGCGAGGTGAAGATCGTCGCGCTCGGGCTGGGCGGCCATCACATCGGTCGGGCGCAGGATGAGGCAACCGGCCTCTCAAGCCCTTCGATGCGACCTTTAAGAGTCTTCGCCAAGTGGGCGCCCGGCGATCCGTTTTTGAAACTTACTCCGTGAGAAAGTTTCGCGGTACGCGTTTATCGGATCGACAATCGCAGGCTCTTTAGCAGTGCAGGAGGCTTCCCGACCTATGCAAACCGAAAGCATTCCGATGCGACCTCTCGGCAAGACCGGCGTGCAGGTATCGGCCTTGGGCCTCGGAGGATATCATCTTGGCTCGGCAAAAGATCTGGACGAGGCAAAGCGAATTGTCGACGAAGCGATCGACAATGGCGTCAACTTTTTCGATAACTGTTGGGATTACCATGACGGGAAGAGTGAGGAGTGGATGGGCGAGGCTCTTCACGGCAAGCGCGACAAAGTCGTCCTGATGACCAAAGTTTGCACCCACGGCCGCGATAAGAAGGTCGCGATGCGGATGCTCGAGGAGTCGCTATGGAGACTACAGACGGATCATCTTGATGTTTGGCAGATCCATGAAGTGATCTATGAAAACGATCCCGACTTGATCTTCGCGCCGAATGGCGCGGCCGAGGCGCTGGTACAGGCGAAGAAGGACGGCAAAGTTCGCTTCGTCGGCTTCACTGGACATAAAGATCCATCCATTCATTTGCGCATGCTGTCGCACGACTTTCCGTTCGATACGGTGCAGATGCCGTTGAATTGTTTTGACGCGACATTTCGAAGCTTTGAGACGAAAGTTCTGCCCGAGCTGAATCGTCGCGGCATCGCGCCTTTAGGGATGAAGAGTCTCGGCGGCAGCGGGGAGATGGTGTCGCAAGGAGGCGTGCGCGTCGAAGACGCTCTTCGCTACGCCATGAGCCTTCCCGTCGCCACCACGATTTCAGGAATGAATTCGCCAGCGGTCTTGCGCCAGAATCTTGCGATCTCGAAAGGTTTTCAGCCTCTTTCAGAAACGCAGATGGGGTCGCTTCGCGACCAGTGCAAAGAAGCGGCGGCTGACGGCAGGTACGAGCTATTCAAGTCCACCACGAAATATGACGGCGCCGTCGGACGAGAGCAACAAGGTTTTCCGTCTCCCAAAGAACTGCCGGCCTGACTTACCGTAGCTTCCCGGCGAGTTTCTTTACGTTCTTCAAGTCGTCGACCAATCGCTGGTATTCGATCGCGCGTTGTTCATCGGGAGCGCGCAAGATGGCGGATGGATGCATAGTCGAGGTCGCGTTCGGCGCCCACCGATGCTTAACGAAATTTCCACGTTCCTTCGTGACTCGATAGTCCGCCCCGAAAACAGATTGAGCCGCGGTAGCGCCGAGACAAACGAGTATTTCCGGCTTAATCGCCTCAATTTCAGCCTCCAGCCACGGCTGGCATGCTCTCGCTTCAGACGCACTAGGTTTCTTGTGAATGCGGCGCTTTCCGCGTTCCTCGAACTTGAAGTGCTTCACGGCATTGGTCACATACACTTGAGAGCGGTCGATTCCGGCCTCTTCAAGAGCGCGGTCAAACAGGCGGCCAGCCGGTCCCACGAAAGGTCGCCCTTGATGATCCTCCTCATCGCCGGGCTGCTCGCCGACAAACACAATAATGGAGGAGGCGGATCCCTCTCCCGCAATAGCTTGTGTGGCATACCGGTAGAGGTCGCACCCACGGCATTCTTGAACAGCCTCCCGTAAAGTGGGCAGAGTCTTCTTCGCCGGTAGAAATTCAGTCGCGCCTTCCAATTCCGAGCGGTTCAAACGAAGATCTTGCGCAAACTTTGACATCGCGCTCGTAATTCGCCTTCCTCTTGACAGCTAATCTATCACGACCCCGCCGCGTTCAAGTTTGGACGACGCGAGTTTTTCGGAGGCTAGGCGCGTGCCCTCCACTCGAGCGCGAATCTTCTCGAACGCGATATCGCGCGAGGTGGAAGCGTCATCCGCGAACGGCGCGAACCCGCAGTCGTCGGTGGTGCCTAATTGCGACAATGGCAAGTACTCGGCTGCCTGTAAGACTCGCTCACAGACCTGCTGGGGAGTTTCCACCACCGGATTTATCGGATCGATGACCCCGACATAGACTCTTACGTTTCGATCGTGCGGTAACTGCTGGCGGATGATCTTTAGCACGCGCTCCGGGTCTTTCTCGCTAGCCAATTGGAGGTAAAAGCGTTTCACCCGCAGTTGAAAAAGAGCGGGCAAAAGCCCGGCGTAGTCGATGTCGGCGCTATGTGTTGAATCCCGATCACCACCAGGACAGACATGGACGCCGGTACGGTCCAGTTCGAGAGGCGACAAACGATCCAGAACCTGATTGTTCAGTGCGACAAAGTTTTCAAGTAAGCCTCCGCTCGGGTCAAGTTTGAGTGACAGACGGCCTTCTGTGAAATCGATTTGTACGCTGTCCGCGCCCTGCGCGAGACACTGCCGGATGTCGGCCGCGGCTTCGCCAACCAGTTCCGAGAGAAAGGTATCGCGCGAGTAGCCTGGAATTCCGGAGGCGGGATAGAGCAGACTCAAGGCGGACGCTGAAATCACCGCTTGTTTCACTGGTAGAGCCGTCAGCCGCTTTGCGGTAGCCAGATAGGTCGACGCGTAGGTTGCGTAACGAAACGGACCAGCCGTGAGGCGAGGCAACTGGCGAGTGTGCCCGTCCGCAAATGGGATGACGGCGCCGTCCGCCGCCAGGTTGGGGAGACCATCGATTGGATAGGTCGCGAAACTAGGTTTCGTCTGCTCGCCGTCGGTAATCACCGGGGAGCCGGTTTCCTCAAAGCGCCGGATAGTATCCCGAAGAGCGCGTTCCGCTATGGCCTCGAACTGTTGCGAAGAAATCACATTGGCCTGCTTGTCCTGAAAGGCCGCGATCAGTTCAGCAGGCCGGGGAATGCTCCCGATCGGTTCGGTGGGTATCAACATGAGAAGGTTCCGGCTTCCAGCCTATTGGGGCCGCAAGCTGTAGGCAATAGTAAGAAGCTATTAGGTAAGATTCGACTATTGCCTGGCGTCTACCCACGCAATGTGAAGTAGAAGATAGAACCTTCCTTGACGCCGCTTTCGACCCAGATTCGACCGCCGGCTTGCTCCACTACGCGACGGCAGAGCGCCAATCCGATTCCCATGCCGGGAACATGTTTACTTTGGAGTCTCTTGAAGACGCCGAATATGTGTTCATGAAATGGCCGTTCGATGCCGACTCCGTTGTCGGCGACCGCAATACACCATTCATCTCCCATCCGCTCGGCTGAGACATGAATCCGGGGGGAATCGTTGCCTCGATACTTAATGGAGTTATCCACCAGATTCTGGAATAACTGGACAAAGTGTATTTCTCTGCCTCTCACCGTCGGCAGTGGATCATGAGTGACTCTCGCATCATTTTCTTCGATCCTGGCTTGCAGATTTCGAAGCGCGATTTCAAGGGCGGAATTCAGATTAACTTGATGCCCGTTGTCTTTTTCCCCCAAGTCCAATTGAGTATAGGACAATAGATCGGTCAGCAACTGATCCATTCGTTTAATGCCTTCATCGATAAAACCTACCGCGAGATCCGCGTCGTTATGATTGTTTTCCCGGGAAGCCGTGATGAGCAGTTGCGAATAAGTGTTCACCATTCTCAACGGCTCGCGCAAATCGTGGCTTGCGGCGAAAGCGAACGGAGGCAGATCGTCATTCGCGCGTGTTAAGGCTTTATTGGCATCGCTCAGGACCTGTTCGTGCGGCGAAGGCCTTCTTCGGCGGCCTTTCGCTCACTGTTGTCGCGCAGGACTTTTAAAAAACCCCTTAAATTCCCACTGCCTGTCTGGAGCACTTCAGTAGCGCCGCTCGCCCAAAACCGATCTCCGCCCTTACGGAGATGCCAGAGCTCGTTGACGACGCGTCTCTCGCGCGTGGTCCTTTCCACTTCTATCTCAGGGACTCTCGCCGCGCGATCCTCTTCCGTGAAGAGAACTGATACTGGGGAGCCGACGATCTCATGCTCGGAAAAGCCGAAGATGCGCTCGGCTCCGGAATTCCAGGTCGCGATGCGACCATCCGGCTCCAACATGAAAATCGCGTATTCTTGCGCGCTTTCCACCAGTAACCGATATCGATTCTCGCTCTCCCGCACTGCGCGCTCGGCTTCGATCCGCCGTGAAATATCGACGAATGTGATGACCACGCCTTCAATGCGATCCGACGAACTACGATAAGGAAGCACTCGCGTCAGATACCAGTTGCCGGAATCGTCCATCACTTCGCGTTCAATGGGCACCAGGGTATTTAAAACGGATTGAGCATCGCTCTGAAGTTCGGCATAACCCAACCGATGCGTCAAATCGGAAATCGGGCGGCTGCGGTCCGTCACCCGTACATTAAACAACGTGCCGACCCTGGGGGTGAATCGCATAATGCGAAGATTGCGGTCCAGAAACAGCGTCGCGATATCCGTAGCCGCCAGAAGGTTTTGAAGGTCGCCGGACAAATCGGCGAGTTCCTCGACCTTATGACGATTCTCCTGATTCACGGTCTGCAACTCTTCATTAATGCTCTGAAGTTCTTCCTTTGAAGTCTCCAGTTCCTCCAGCGTGGAGCGAAGTTCTTCGTTCGCCGATTGCATTTCCTCATTAGAGGCTCTCATCTCCTCCTGGCTGGTTTCGTACTCCTCAACCAGCGCCTGTAACCGCTGGCGGGATGAATTCAACTCGGCTTCGAGCTCCAATAGGCGGTCCATTTGATCGGCCTTCGGATCGCCACCGCCGGCGGCAGCGCTCGTTGGTTCCTTTGTGCCCTCTTCGAAGATGACCAGGACGAATCCGTCTTCATCATTATTCAAGGCGGGCCGCAAGTGCATCACCACAGGACGGGAATCTTCGTCGAAGCGGACCGAAATCGGCTTTGAATCGTAATTTTCCCTTTTATCTCGCACGAATTGAAGCGCACTACGCAGCTCAATTCGAAGTTCTTCGCGAATTAGTTTGAAGACATTGGTCGTCAATTCCCCGCCTGGGTGGATGACGTAGCGGCCGGCGCGATCTGACAGATGGACCAGCTTGTTATCCGCGCTAATCAGGAAACTGGCAGGCGTATGGCGCGCCAGCATCCGCTGATGGAGATCGCCATAGGAACCCGGTTGACTCGATTGTTCACTACGGCCGATGCGATCGAAGGAAAGCCGTCTCCATGTCGCCGGGAATACGGGGAGTCGCGGTTCCGGCATCGGTACATCGCGTTTGCGAAAGATACACCGCTTCTTGTCCTCCGTCCGAAACAGATCCGAAGATTCGATGGTTTCAGCAGAACCGAGAAGCAGCGTTCCCTGCGGCTTCAGCGCATAATGGAACAACTCGATCACGTCCCGTTGAACATCCCGTTGCAAATAGATCAGCAGATTGCGACAGGAAATCAGGTCGATGCGCGAAAAAGGAGGATCGCCCAACAGATTATGCGGGGCGAAAACCACCAGATCGCGAATCTCTTTTTTAATGCGGTAGCCGCCGTTTTCGGCCTGGAAAAACCGCCTTAACCGCTCCTCGCTGACATCGGTTTGAATGTCGCCGGGATAAAATCCTTCGCGAGCCTTTTCGAGCGAACGCACGTGCAGATCAGACGCAAATATCTGAATCTGTGGGTCCAGCTCCCATCGCAGTGCTGCCTCGACACATAAAATGGCCAGCGAATATGCCTCTTCGCCGGTCGCGCATCCCACCGACCATAACCGCAATGCCTCGTCCGGTCTTTTTGCTTCGAACAATCGCGGAATGACTTCTTTTTCCAGGTTTTCGAAGACTTCCGCATCGCGAAAGAAACTGGTGACGGTGATTAATAAATCTTCGGCAAGCGCATGAACTTCCTCCGGCTGCTCTTGCAGTTTCGCGACATATGCCGGCAATTCTTCGATGTAATTCAACTGCATTCGGCGGGTAATGCGCCGCAGTATCGAGGAATATTTATAGCGGCTGAAATCGCGTTCCGTGCGCGCACGCAATTGCACGAAAATCTTTTGCAGGAGATTTTTTTCCGTGGTCTCGAGATCTTCGTTGTCGCCCGGCACGCGGATGCGCGGCTCCGTGCCGGTGAATCGTAAGACTGCTTCCGGCATCTCGGCCACCGGGAGAACCAGGTCCACCAGACCTGTTGCAATGGCGCTTTGCGGCATGCCGTCATACTCGGCTTCGTTCGGATCCTGCACCACGATGACGCCGCCTTTTGCTTTGATGTCCTTCACCCCGAGCGTTCCGTCCGATCCTGTTCCGGTCAGAATGATGCCAATCGCGTCACCATCGTGAGTGCTGGCGAGCGTGCGAAAAAAATAATCGATGGGTGCACGCTCGCGGCGCTTTTCCTCCAGCTTCGAAAGGCGCAGATGCGTATCGATCGCGCTCAGATTTGCATTGGGCGGGATGACATAAACATGATTCGGCCGAAGCGGCGTGGTCTGGCTGACCTGTTCCACCGGCATCTGAACATGCGGTTGCAGCAGATCCGCCAAGTGGCTTTCATGCTCCGGCGATAAGTGAACCACCACCACGAACGCGAGGTCGTTATCGGGAGGCACGCGGCTGAAAAATTTCTTTAAGGCGGCAAGGCCGCCGGCGGACGCTCCGATTCCTACCACCTTCGGAGATACAGTGGATTTGCTTGTCGCAGAATCCCCCCGCAGTGTTTCGTTCATGGCCGGCGATCTCTCCGCGGTGACTTACGCATCCTTAGCATACTCGAAATTGGCTCCCACCAAACGAGCTTCGCACCCTGTAACCCGAAAAGTGTCAGTCTTGACAAAATATCATATTAGATATAATCTAATCTTTTCATGGATGCCGAGACGATTAAACGCTCTTTGGAAGGCAGCGGGTTGCGATGTACTCCGCAGCGTTACGCCGTAATGGCAGTCTTGATGAAACACAACCAGCATCCCACCGCTGCGGAAATCTTCGAAGCCGTGAATCGCTTGGATCCGCGTTCTTCAAGGGCTACGACTTATAACAATCTGCGGGATTTGGTGCAGGCCGGTTTGGTGCGTGAAGTGGCCGTCGAGGGCCGTGCCGCGCGATTCGATGCGAAGGGGATGCAGCATCACCACTTCATCTGCGACCGCTGCGGCAATGTCGAAGACATTCAGTGGTACGACGTGCCACGGCCTGCCGCGGCGTCCCTTGGAAAGCGCGTTGTTCGCGAATGCGAACTTATTTTCCGGGGGCTCTGCGCGAAGTGTGCTCCGCGCGCCGAGAAAATATAGTTTTTTGACTAATTCTAAAGAAGAGGAATATATGGAGAAACAATTCAAGACCGCCGTGGGGGAGCCGGCCCCGAATCAGCAAGAGCATATCGTGCCAAGTGAAGCGAAGTGCCCGTTTTCGGAGGGCGCTCGTAAACACACTCTGGCGGGAGGCCCTGGGAATGCGAACTGGTGGCCGAGTCAGTTGAACCTGAAGATCCTGCACCAGCGCTCGTCGCTGTCCGATCCTATGGACAAGCAGTTCAACTATGCGGAAGAATTCAAGAGCCTCGATCTGGACGCCGTGATCAAGGACCTTCATGCCCTGATGACGACCTCCCAGGACTGGTGGCCGGCGGACTACGGCCATTATGGTCCGCTCTTCATCCGTATGGCGTGGCACAGCGCAGGTACGTATCGTATTGCCGATGGCCGAGGCGGCGCGGGTTCCGGATCGCAACGATTTGCTCCGCTCAACAGTTGGCCGGACAACGTGAGCCTCGATAAGGCACGGCGGTTGCTTTGGCCGATCAAGCAAAAGTATGGCCGGAAAATCTCCTGGGCGGATCTGATGATCCTCACCGGTAACGTCGCTCTGGAGTCGATGGGATTCAAGACCTTCGGTTTCGCCGGCGGGCGCGAAGACATCTGGGAGCCGGAAGAAGACATTTTCTGGGGGCCAGAGGGCAAGTGGCTGGCGGACGAGCGTTACAGAGGCGACCGTCAGCTCGATAATCCTCTGGCCGCCGTTCAAATGGGCCTCATTTATGTGAATCCGGAAGGACCCAACAGCAAACCTGATCCGGTGGCCGCGGCTAGGGACATCCGGGAGACCTTCGCCCGGATGGCGATGAATGACGAGGAGACGGTGGCCCTCATCGCAGGCGGACACACGTTCGGCAAAGCCCATGGCGCTGCCGATGCGAACAAGTATTGCGCTTCTGAACCTGAAGGCGCCGGCATCGAAGATCAGGGCTTCGGATGGAAGAACAGCTTTGGCAGCGGCAAAGGAGCCGACGCGATCACCAGCGGCCTGGAAGGCGCATGGACTACCAACCCGGTGAAGTGGGACAACAACTATTTCGAGAACCTGTTGGGCTTTGAGTGGGAACTCACGAAGAGTCCCGCCGGTGCGCAACAGTGGACGCCTAAGGACGCATCTGCCGCTGGAACCGTACCGGATGCCCACGATCCGTCGAAGAAGCACGCCCCCATTATGTTCACCACGGACCTCGCGCTGAAAGTAGATCCGAGCTACCTGACGATTTCGAAGCGTTTCCACGAGAACCCGCAGGAATTCGCAGACGCATTCGCCAAGGCTTGGTACAAGCTGACGCACCGCGACATGGGACCGATTTCGCGATATCTAGGCCCGCTCGTTCCGGCTGAAACGCTGCTGTGGCAGGATGCTGTTCCCGCGGTGGATCATGAATTGATCGGGGAACAAGATATTGCTGCCTTGAAGGCCAAGATCCTCGCATCGGGACTGTCCATCTCCGAACTGGTCACGACGGCCTGGGCGTCGGCGGCAACGTTCCGCGGCGGCGATAAGCGCGGCGGCGCAAATGGGGCGCGTGTTCGGCTCGCGCCACAGAAGGATTGGGAAGTGAATCAGCCGGCCGAATTGGCAAAGGTCCTTCAGAAGCTGGAAGCAATCCAGAAGGATTTCGGGAAAAAGGTTTCGCTTGCGGACCTGATCGTCCTGGGCGGCTGCGCAGCCATCGAGGCAGCAGCGAAGAAGGCCGGCGGCACTGCTGCAAAAGATGTGAAGGTTCCCTTCTCACCGGGGCGCACCGATGCTTCGCAGGAACAGACCGATGTTCATTCGTTCGCCGTTATGGAGCCGACAGCAGATGGGTTCCGCAACTATCTCCGGTCGGGCCAAGAGGGATCGGCGGCAGAGCTACTGGTGGATCGGGCGCAGTTGCTGACCCTGACTGCCCCGGAGATGACGGTTCTGGTTGGTGGCTTGCGCGCCCTGGGTGCAAACGTCGGGCAATCCAAACACGGTGCGTTCACCAAGCGGCCAGAGACGCTGACGAACGATTTCTTCGTGAACCTGCTCGACATGAATACGGCGTGGCAGAAGTCCGCCGCATCGGAAGGCGTGCTGGAGGGGCGCGACCGGGCGACAGGAGAGCTCAAGTGGACAGGCACCGTGGTCGATCTCGTCTTCGGTTCCAACTCCCAGCTCCGGGCAATCGCGGAAGTCTATGCATGTGACGACTCGAAGGATGCGTTTGTGAAGGATTTCGTCGCTGCGTGGACCAAAGTGATGAACCTTGATCGCTTCGACCTAGCCTGAGGCCGGAGATCGGCAAGAACTGAGGAGCGCTTTTCCTGGCTCGCCCGGGATACGCCCAGATAATGCTCACCACCGGAATGTTGATGTTGGGAAAAATGTCCGTCGGCATGGTGATGAACGCTGCCGCGCCCAACACGGCGATCAGCACGCCCATAACTAAGAAAGTGAACGGCCGCCGGAGCGCAAATCGAACGATCCACATACCGGACTCTGGAGGATAGAGCCGAGAGAGAGATGTTTCTAGGCGGATTTCCCGAAACAAGACACATAGCCGGTTGATCTGCCTAATTCAGGAGGAACTATGGCGACGGAGACAAAGGGCAAACGAAAAATACACAAAGTAATGAAGGAGAAAAAAGAAGGCACGCTAAAATCCGGTAGCGGCAAAAAGGTCACCAGCCGCAAACAGGCCGTGGCGATCGCCCTCAGCGAAGCTAGGAAGTCGGGCGCAAATATTCCGAAAAAGAAATCCTCGCGATGACTGATCTAACCAGGCTCCCCAATCATTTCGATCCAAAAACGGGAATTTGCTCAGCAATTATCGAGACTCCGCGCGGCCGGCGCAACAAATTCGACTACGATCCGGATTCCAATCTTTTCAAGCTGGGCGGACTGTTGCCCGAGGGAATGACTTTTCCTTTCGATTTTGGTTTCATCCCTTCCACGCTCGGAGACGACGGGGATCCCCTCGACGTAATGGTTTTGATGGACGCCCCGGCCCACGTCGGCTGCCTGATGGACGTACGCATCATTGGCGTCATTGAAGCGAAGCAAACTGACGGCAAAAAGACCGTCACGAACAACCGCCTTCTGGGAGTCGCGGTTCATTCCTACGATCATGAGGACCTCGAATCCATCGACGATGTAAGTAAAACGTATCTGTCCCATGTCGAAGCGTTTTTCATCTCTTATAATAAGCAGCGCGGGAAGGAATTTAAGGTCACCGGCACCTCAGGCCCGAAAGCAGCAATCAAGTGCATCAAGTCGGGTATGCGTCTTCACAAGGATAAGGCGAAAAGTTAAGCAATCCGTTGGTAGCATGAATCGCGTTACGCTGGCGCTGACTTCGGCAGGCAGATCAGAGCGTGGCAGGTTGCCGGCGGCCAGGCCCGGGCTTATCTGTGCGATTCGCAGATCCTGTTGCTAAGCATGGGACGCTTCTCTTAAAAATGACTCTACATCTCCCGTTTTTTCATCTCTTTACAGCTTTCACTCAATCTGGCCTCTTCACTCCTCATATATCCTCAACTCAGAAGGAGTTCGATCACCGGGCTCTTTTGACAGTTTTTTTCCTGGCCGGGAAATGTCGTACTACGGTGGTCCTGAGCTTTCGGAGGCCCTCAGA
>JBEKPC010000021.1:0-51753 GCA_049521155.1 Bryobacteraceae bacterium | reverse complement strand
CATCAAATCAGAATCCATCTGGCATCCATCGGCCATCCCCTGGTAGGCGATCCTCTGTACGGCTTAACCGGCCAGCCTCTTGAAAATCTCCCCGGCCTCCCCGGCGATGGAGGATATTTTCTGCACGCCCAATTTCTGAAATTCCACCACCCCATCACCGGAGAACAAATCAATCTTGAGGCAGCTTTGCCGTCTGGATTTCCTGAAGGACAACGAGATGCAAAAAGGGTTTACGAGAAAACCGAAAGCGGACGAGCCCGCGACGCAAGGCAAGAACTACATAACGCCGGGCGGGCTACAGCGTCTCAGAGATGAACTCCAGTTTCTGCTTACCAGGGAACGCCGGGCGGTTACGGCGGTAGTGACTTGGGCTGCCAGTAACGGTGATCGCAGTGAAAACGCCGACTATCAATACGGCAAGCGGCGGCTGCGCCAGATTGATGGGCGCATTCGCTTTCTCAGGAAGCGAATGGAAGCTGCGGAAGTGGTGGACCCGGAAACTCCGAGAACGGGGCAAGCAGCCACGAGAGCATTCTTCGGCGCGACCGTGCGCTATGCCAATGCCGCGGGAGTGGAGCGAGTGGTGAGCATCGTGGGCACCGACGAAGTGGATCTCGACCGTAACCACATCAGTTGGGTGTCGCCTCTGGGGCGCGCGTTGCTGAAGTCGGCAGCGGGCGACAGCGTTGTACTCCAAGCGCCGGGCGGTACAGAATACCTGGACGTGCTGGAAGTTTGTTACAAGCGCATTTCAGTGGAACCGTTCCGTGAGCCACCTGGATCCGAGTCCTCGTCAAAGGGACCCTCTCGCCGACCCATCCAACTGACGAAGGTTAACGAGGCGGCACACGAAAATTCCAGGTCATGAGCAAGGACGGATTGTGAGCCGACTATAGGAAGATTGGTCTCGCAATTGTTCGATCTCAGTCAGGATCGCTCGCATGCAATGAGTAGTGTTCACCCTATCCGCGCTCGTACGCGTTCAGCTACTCCCGAGAAACGGCGTTCGAGGACCTCTGAGCGCCAGAACATTTGCGCTTCCTCCAACCGGACTTTCCGGCCCGTGACACCCAAATCCGGCCTTTTCTCCGGGTGGCGCGTTACTCGTCCATTTGGTTCGATAAACGGGCTGGATGTTTGGGATCTGTGAATTCGAGTAGTTCGATCGGCGCACCATTCTCGACGATGAACGCGACGCGGACACCGTCGGATGGGCTGTTCGGAGGAATCAGGATTTCGCGGCCGACAAGCTCGGAGGAGAGGTCGGTCACTTCAAACGCGACGTGCGCCACTCTCCGGATGAGATCGGGAACCGCAGCGTCCGCTTCGAAGCGCATCCACTCCACGCTGAACTCGCTTTTCTGGTGACTGACGACAAAGAGTTTCAGATGCTTCAAGTGGGCCTCCCCAAACTTCGATTCGGTGGTGGGGATCCCGATGTGGTGATACCGGCGCATTGTTTATCCTCCGGGAGAATTGGCGCAAAATTCTATTCTATTCGTTACCGCGTTTGAATCGCGCCGAGCCTTCGAAAACACAATCGGGCCGGGCTGAGTGGCACTTCCCGGACTGCTGAGATCGATTGGACGTATTGGCCTCTCTAGTGCCGTGGCGGCTCGTCCGAGTGCCACGTGACACGGGTGCCTTGAATGGTCAGCAGAAACCCTACTTCCGGCGCCACACGGGGTCGAAACTCCCGAACCGAACTAACCGAATAGCGCGTGATCCACAGACTCAATGACTTCGGCCCTCCGGCCCCCTGGTGTGCCACGAGGACCAGCAAAGGATTCAAGGTCGCCGTCTGCGGCCCGGGAAGGATCGGTGGATCGCCTCGAATCGAGCAGTATCCTCTTCGAGACCGCCGCTGTCGTCCACGGAGAAGGCTCCCCCTACCAAAGCCGCGGTCGCGACCGGCGGCGATCCAGCGCGCGTTTCGGGCAAGCTGGTGTCGGCCGATTACTTTCAAGTGTTCGGCGTGAAGCTTCAAATCGGGCGGACCTTCACAGTGGGGGAAGATCAGCCCGGAGCGGCGTCGGTGGTGGTGCTGAGCCACGCGTTCTGGCAAACGCAATTCGCAGGCGATCCCAGCGTTCTGAACCGCAATTTGATGCTCGACGGTGAGCCGCACAACAGGATCATCGGGGTCCTACCCGCGGGCAGTTTCGATCGCGACGAGGCTGTGTTCTGGAAGCCGCTGATTTTCGCGCGGGATTAACTAAATCGCCGTCAGCATTGGTTGACCCCCGTTAGGCGGCTGCGCGCCGGCGTAAGCCTCGAGCAGGCACGAGCCAAGATGACCATGTTGAGAGCCAGTCTCAATGAGGTCATCTTCCAGAACGACTGGGGCTTCGCCGTGGATCCGTTTCGCGCAGATGCTAGTTGGGGACACGCTGCGCCGCTCGATCTACCTGGCGTTTGGAGCGGTTGTGGTGGTGTGGCTCATCGCCTGCGCAAACGTGGCGAACCTGGTGCTGGCCAAAGGAACAACCCGGCGGAAGGAGATGGCCCTCCGAGCTGCTCTGGGAGCCAGCCGCGGCCGTTTGATCGGGCAGTTGCTCACCGAGAGCATGGTCTTGTGCCTTCTGGGGGGCGTGGCGGGTGTTTTCTTGGGCTCACTGCTGCTTCATGCCGCGGCTCCGCTCGTGGCGGCATCGTTGCCGTTTACAGCCGATCTCAGCATGGATCTGCGCGTCCTGGCCTTCGCCGCGGTAGCTGTAACGGCCGTCTTGATCCTGGTGGGTCTGCTTCCTTCCCTTGCGGACTTCCTTCGGCAAGCTATCCAGCGCATTGA
Organism: Bryobacteraceae bacterium; assembly: GCA_049521155.1. Lineage (GTDB taxonomy): Bacteria > Acidobacteriota > Terriglobia > Bryobacterales > Bryobacteraceae > Palsa-187. The sequence continues at coordinate 48,962 of JBEKPC010000021.1, read as the reverse complement.
ATCAGGCGGCACGTGGGTCATCTAGTTCCAGCGCCGCTGTGCGCGTACCATTGTCATCGGTGAAGTGGCGGCTTCCGTCGTGCTCATCTGCGGCGCGGCACTCCTGTTCAAGAGCCTGGCGAAACTTCAGCAAGTCGATGCCGGGGTGCGAATCGACCATGTTATTACGATGTCGGTCGATCTTCCCTCGGCGGCATATCCGTCTCCGGCCAGCGCCGCCAGATTCTATGAAGCCGTGGTTCAGCGGCTTCAAGCCGTGCCTGGAGTCGAGCAGACATCCATCTCTCAGGGGCTGCCGCTGCAAGGTGTGCAATGGGGCGAATATTTGAGCTTGCCCGGAGTGAAGGAATTTTTCCTGGTTCGTTTGAAGCTTGTCGATCCGGGGTATTTCGGCGCGCTGCAAATTCCGGTGGAGACCGGTCGCGGAATTGAAGCTTGGGATCGCGCGGGCTCTCCGCCCGTTGTGGTCCTCAATCAGGAGGCGGCGCGGCAACTGGCGCAAACATTCGGAATCGCAAATCCCCTGGGCCGAACCGTCGGCATCCATGTACCGGGCTACGGCCCAACCCCGGAATCCCTAGTGAACTTGCAGATCGTGCGTGATTCGGAGCGAGCGTACAGCCGGATTGAACGCGCCGGCGGAACTGGTAGCGTATGTACCTTTGGCGCAAGCTCCGCGACAGGACATCAAACTGGTGGTTCGCACCCGGATTGCGCCGGCGGCGGCGATGCCCGGCATTCGGGAAGCGGTGGGGCAGATCGATCCCAATCTGCCGCTGGGCGATGTGATGACCATGGAGCAGGTCAAGGATCAGAGCATGCTGTGGGCGAAGCAGCCTACGTGGGTGGTTGGCGCTTTCGCCGGAGTTGCCGCACTGCTGGCCGCGCTTGGCCTTTACGGCGTTCTGGCGCATGCGGTGACGCAGCAGCGCCGCGAGATCGGCATCCGCATGGCGCTGGGCGCGAGCTCGGGCGATGTGCTCTCGCACATTCTGCGCAGCGCCTTCGCGATGCTCATCGTTGGGCTCGCCGGCGGACTGGCTGGAGCCTTTGCGCTGACGCGGGTCGTGAAGAGTCTCTTGTTCCAGGTGTCCGCGCTAGACCCGGTAGCACTCGCCGTTGCCTGCTTCCTGATGACTCGAGTCGGCATACTGGCGGCCTGGATTCCGGCGAGCCGCGCGGCCCGCGAAGGCTGATTGGGATAAAACAGGCGGCTGGCGTCATGCACCAAACAGAATGACCTTTGACACGGCTGCGCTTGACACGCTCGACCTGCTCCGGAGTGCGTCATCGTCACCTCGGTCTCCGTGAGGTCGCCGTCACGTTTGACGGGCAAACCGTAGAACTCAAGGCGACACCCACTTTCTGTCGCGAAATCCCCTTCGCGCTATCGAACGACCCAGGCACGCTTTCGTGTCAGAAATTCAACACGCAAATGCAGCCGTCACTCAGATAATTGGCATTATCGTCCGCTTTCCGTGCGCGGCGTTTCAGGGGACGCCACCAAACTTCTTCGAAGAGGAACGCCTCGCCGTCACAGGGCGAGCAGGCCTTTCTATTGCAGCCCCAGTATTCCAAACGGGTCAACTCCGGGGTCGAGCTACTTGTCCAGTCGTTTCACATCCCGGACGTTGATCTGGCCGTCCTTTGAGGTTCCTTGGACCTCCACATGCGCGCCGGCGTATCCCTTCACGACGTCCGTGTTGGTGATCGGCCGTATTTCGCCCGTCTCATCTTCGACAAGCACCGCCTGCTGGTGGCCTTCCTCGATACAGCGCCTATTGCACGCCGCATCTACCATCGCGCCGCACTTCAAGTCGCTGATACGGCCCTTCCACGTGCCGGGTAAGGCCGCCCCGTCTGCAAGAATCAACATCAAAAGTAGAGCATTCATGAGCGCATCTCCTGATCTGACTATACAGCCTGCCCCCATCTTTCATCCTGCGAGTAGGCCCTCACTCCCCTCACGACCGGACTTCTGGCTCGTGTCCTCGGTCGGAACTTTGTACGAGTGCGCGTGACACGCCCCAAGCTTCCAGAAAGGCGACACCGGGCCACTTTCCAATATCGCTGATTACCCAGTTCGGACCAGGGCAAACTTTTTGCGTGATATTCAAAGCCCAGGCCACTTCGCAGCTACTCGCACCGTTCTTGCAGTTCACCACTAACCATGTGGCGACCAGCCATTTATCCAGACCCAAGGGAGAATCTTCGTAGATGGTTCCCATCTTCAGGGAGAACTGACGCTGGGAGTGCTTGTTCCGGCACTGCCAGCGGTTCTGCTTCGCAAGGAAGATTACATCGGTGAACCGCACGTTGGGCATGTCACGCGTTGGGCCAACGCCGCGCCATTACGTACTCGATCACATGACCGCAACATTCAATCTTATATTTACTGGGGTGGACCAGCCAGTATCAACTACTACTGACAGGATTTCATTGTCCTGAGGTGCGACGTTGTGAATCGTCATGATGGCAGAGCCTACGTAAGGGAGGTCGAGGTCAGGGTAGTCGTCGACCCCTTCGCCCTGGTTCCCCGGTAGCATGAGTTCGCAAACGCTTACCATTACAACCGAATGTCTGTTAATAATACCGAGACCGCCAAAATTCAGGTTCGCAGTGAACATTCCGTCGACACCGGGAAGATCGAAATACCAAACGCTCATTTTGATTTCTCCTTCGCTGGATCGTCGGACTTGCCTGTCGGCGATGCTGTGATTACTCTCATCGTGTTCGGCCCGGAGGGAGGGGCTTGCCGGACAGGCCGTTTTGCGGGTTCACTTGCCACCTGCCTTAGCTTACTTGGCCCGGATGTACCAACTATTTTCTTATGCACGCTTGCGACCGCCTGCGGGAGGTATACCACCGCACCTTGTGCGCGGGGCCGCGCAGAATGGATGCGTGGCCAACTTCCTGCCAGGAAACACCTGGAATGGAGCCGCCCGCCGCGCGCGCAGCCGCCGAGAGAGTCGGCAAAGCCTTTGGTTGACCGTCGCGGTCGCCCTCGGTACCTTCGCTCGTGTGGCCGGCAATACACCTTGGATCTCTGTGATGGACGCCTGGAGCGGCGAACCAATCCCAACCCAATAGTTGAAAGGGCTCATCGCCCTGGAGCGTCAGGGATCTCTCGTCTTTCAAGCGAAGCAGTGTCATAATTGCCACGCACTCGGCGGCGTCGGGGGCCGACGCGGACCGGGACTGGATCGCGTGGCCGTCACGTGGGACGGTTTCCGCACCGTCACAGAAGACCGGCTCTATCAACTCATTCGTCAACAAGGGCCGGTAGCGCAACATAATGACGTTATGTATCATTAACGGCTCAAGAGAGCCGCCATTCCAGTGGGAAGAGTTTTCATCGTTACGTTGGCACTCTCTCGCTAAGACTCGTACCAGGATCTTCTCCGTCGCACGAGGTGATAGAGAGACAGCACCACCACTGCGCCAATATTCGGCCTGCTCAACTATTCAGTGACGCGGCGGGCCAAGGAAATCGGCATCCGCGCGGCGCTGGGCGCACGGCCTCCGTCGCTGGTCTTTCTGGTCTTAAAGGATTTGTTCAGCATGATCGCCGGCTTGGCGGGCTCGCTGGCGATGAGGAGCTTCGTGCGTTCGCTGCTGTTTGGAATCCGCCTGCTCGATCCGCTGGTGATAACCACGGCGGCAGCGGTATTTCTGGCCGCGGCGTTCTTCGCCGGAAGCTTGCCCGCCAGCCGCGCCGCGTCCATCGATCCCATGGTCGCGCTCAGACACGAGTAGAAGTCGAGCACCTTCGCCGCAATCTAGGCGCAGCCGAACTGACGTTGGAGAGCGAGAAAACCGACGCTCTTGAAAAGGTCAGTGCGCCGCAGTCTGGCGGTTACCGCTACGGGGCTTTTGACCATCTCAGCACTGGCATTGATTACGATCGACTATTGGTTGCAAGGAGTGACGCGGTCTGCTGGGCCGAACGTCTCCGTTGCCGCCGTTAGGCATCCCCGCTATTTCACGGTCGGGCCGACTATCCGGCCACTAGATCGTTGGTGGCGAGGCTGGGGCCGCCATGGCCGCCGTTTTAATTGAATCAAGACGAGGAGCAGTTCGGGAGGCGCAATGCATGGAAACGTCCTCTGCAACCCAGACAGCGGTAGGATCGAATCAAGAAAATCATTCCCGCGAAGTCCCACAACCCGGACGGACGCGACGGCCTAACTTTGAGCGCCCCGCAACGAAAGCACCGTGGAATCTGGCAGCCTCGCATAATGGCGACGATCAAGAAGCACAGAGCGACGCACACCATTATTAACGCTACGGCCGCGCGGCTTCGCAAGACAACGGAAAAGCCCATGGACAAATGACGACCAATTTGGGAGGGAGATATCGCGGGAGGACGATGGAGTGCGAACGCAACAAGCGCTGGCTCCCAGCCTGAGATCGACAACTGGAAGGTCATTCCACGCTGCGCTTGGAGACATTGATTTCTCCATCTGGGCTTCTCCTTTATTTTAGGATGTAAGGCCAGGATTAACGCCCGGGAATTGACTGCCGGTCGCAAACCTCCGGCAGTAGAAAAATCCAGCAGATCGGCTGACGGCTGTGCAAGCGGCTAACCGATGATGTCTTCGCTGAATTCCTGGCCTTCGAGCAGCACCTGCGGTTGCGGCGCTTTGAGGATGCCGTTACGCTAATCTCCTATTAATCCAAATTAATCCAGGATACTATCAATCGAAAGGCGCGAAACTTTATGTCCCCATCCGATCACCTCGGCTCTCGCTTCGTTAATCAATCGCTTTTATTGAAAGCCGCTCGTCGAGTTCTCTTCTTGGTGTTCGCGGCCCCAATTTTTGCTCAGTCCGTGCCGCCAGCCCTCGAGTCTCCCCCTGCGCGTCCTCCACAGATGGGCCCAGACGGAGAGAAGTTTGTCGGGATGCCCAGGTTTCACGACCCAGCGCCTTACGATATCAACGAGCATACCGGCTACAAGCAGATCTTTGACGGCAATAGCTTCGACGGATGGGACGCCGACTCCGCTATCTGGCGGGTCGAAAACGGAGTCATAGTGGGCGAGACGTTGGAGGGCAAGCCAAAGGGGAACAACTATATCGTCTACACAGGTGACAAGACGCGCGACTTTGATTTGAAGCTCCAGATGAAGATCGAAAAAGGAGGAGGTGGTGGTATTCAGTACCGCAGCGTCACCGGAGTACCCTGGACGCGGCCACAGCCAAAAGGACAGCCGCCTTACAACCTCGCGTTTATGATGACCGGGCCGCAGGCGGACTTTTGGTTCCCGGTGAGTGCTCAGGCTGCGGCCTACACAGGCCAGTGGTACTCCGAGAATACGATGCAGGGCATTCTCGCTTATCGTGGCCAGGTCACGCAGGCGCTGCCCGGCCAGACCAACCGGCTCGTTGCCAATATCGGCGACAAGCAGGCCCTCGGCGGCTACGTGAAGGTCAACGAATGGAACGACTACGAGATCATCGCGCGTGGCGGCGTGATGATGCATATTATGAACGGCCAGTTGATGGCGGTGTTCATTGATGACAACAAAGACTCTGTCAATAACCAGCCTGGGCTCATCGGCTTCGAAATCGAAAGCCAGCCGTGCAAGATCTCTGTACGTAATATCTGGCTCCGGAGGTTTGACTAGACTGCCCTGATTAGGGTTCGCTCAACTGAAGGCCGACGCATCGTCGGCACTGGAGCCAGCGTCCCGATCTACCAGGCTGTCGCGTTTCCGTGATTGTACGTTTCTTGGACGGTATCGTTCCATTGCAGCCAGATTCAGACGGCCCGCGCCGGTTTGCATCACTCCGGCCAGTGCGCCGTCCAGCGTGGCGGAGATGGGACTTGCGGTGTTGACCAGCACGCTCTTGATATCGGAAGCGGTCAGTGTGGGGCGCTGCTGCTTCAGGATCGCCGCGCCCGCCGCCACCAGCGGCGTAGAGTAGCTGGTACCGCTGCCGTAAAAGTAGTGCGACGCGTCATACGCCGATCCGGCGGCGGGGTTCAGAGTTTTGCCGTGCAGACGCTGCTGGACGGTGCGATTGCATCGAAGGTCCGCCCGTCTCCATCCAACGTCGCCTGCTTGCCGGTCAACTGCTGCCAGCACTGACCGGGCGGACAGTTATGCTGTTCAGCGTGCGAAGTTCCTCTTACGCTAAAATTCGGATTCCGAAGTGATGAAAATCCTACCGAGTATTCTCCTCTGCTGCGCTGCGTTGGCACAAACGCCCGCCCCTATTCCGCTCCCCTCTCCGGTTGAGGACAAGAACTTCTACTTACTCTCGATGTTGGACCGCGCGCCCGCGGTCCGGGATGCGGTCAAAGCAGACCCCGCTTTAGTCCGCATCGCCTCCCAGCGACGCGCCGCGCTCGACAACGCGGCGAAATCCTGCAATCTGGATCTCGATTGCTACGCCGTGGCGTTCGAGTTTACCGCGGCCCAATCGGCCGAGGCCGCGCAGGCGCTCGCGGCTCTCTATCGCAGTTCCGGCGCGGTGCGTGAATTCACCGCTGGCCCGTTGCGCGCCAGCGGTATGTACGTCCGCTATCACAATCTTCCGGGCGATCAGTTTCTGGAGCGCGCGTGGTCGGATTGTAGCCGCGGGTTAAACCACATGATCGACGTCTACGGCCTCGGCAAGCCTCCGCGCTATCCGTCCATCGACTCCATCACCTACGATCCCAAGACCGATCTCTACCGCCGCGTGGTGCAGACCCTTGCCGCGATGCTCGAAGACGATCGCCAGAGCCTGGATCTTTTCTTCGCACCCTCCCTGAGGTTCGCCATGGAAGTGATGCTGCTGAATCAGCGTGACGAAGCCGGGCGTTATGAGCCGATGGAAGCAGGAGAAAACGCGGCCGCGTTCCAGCGCGTGAAATCCCTGGATTTCAGCAAGTATCCTTACTCGGTGATTGTGGTGCCCGGCGAAGGAAACGACCGTCCGGGAGTTCGCCTCTCGCCCGGAGGCATGCTCCGCGACGAAATTGCCGCCAAACGCTACCATGACGGCAAAGCCCCGTTCCTTCTGGTTTCCGGAGGCTTTGTGCATCCGGTGCGCACTGAATTCTCCGAAGCCATCGAAATGAAGCGCGACCTGATGGCGCGCCTTGGCATTCCCGCCGACGCCATTATCGTGGACCCGCATGCCCGGCACACGACCACGAACCTGCGTAACGCCGCCCGCCTGATGTATCGTTACGGAATCCCTCTCGATAAAAAGGCTCTGGTGACCTCCGATCCAGGGCAGAGCCAGTACATCGAGGATCCCAAATTCGAGAAACGCTGCCTGGACGAACTCGGCTATCTGCCGCACAAGCTGATCGGCCGCACGTCGCCTTTCGATCTGGAATTCTTCGCGATCCTCGATTCACTGCACGGCGATCCGCTCGATCCCCTGGATCCGTAGCGGCGCGGTGCTACCATTCCCAAATGCATACGGAAATGCCGGTTTGACTCTCAAAGAACCAAACCGACAATTCGTGCAGCGAGGGCGCTGCAAATTCAGTGGAGCGCTCCTGCCGCTTCGAGGCTCGGTGGCGATTCGCCGTGCGGCTTAGTGGTGGCAGTCCACGGGAGGATTGGCTGTCTTCCAGGCCGAATACGGAACAATGGCCTCCCAGCAGTATGATGTGAAGTTTACTCGTCCATTGGGTTCGATAAACGGGCTGGATGTTTGGGGTCTGTGAATTCGAGCAGTTCAATCGGCGCGCCATTCTCAACGATGAACGCGACGCGGACACCGTCGGATGGGCTGTTCGGAGGAATCAGGATTTCGCGGCCGGCAAGCTCGGAGGAGAGGTCGGTCACTTCAAACGCGACGTGCGCCACTCTCCGGACAAGATCGGGAACCGCCGCGTCCGCTTCGAAGCGCATCCATTCCACGCCGAATTCGCTTTTCTGGTGACTGACGACAAAGAGTTTCAGATGATTCAAGTGGGTCTCCCCAGGCTTCGATTCGGTAGTGGGGATCCCAATGTGGTGATACCGGCGCATTGTTTTCCTCCGGGAGAATTGGCGCAAAATCCTATTCTATTCATTATCGCGTTTGAATCGTGCCGAGCTTTCCGAAAACACAATCGGGCCGGGCTGAGTGGCACCTCCCGAACTGCTGAGATCGATTGGACGTGTAGTCGGCAACACGCCGCCGCGCCTGAATATCGTCTCCGATGTAGCTGAAGACACAATCATTGAACGGATCGAAGACGCAGCCGCGAAGACGCCTTTTGTCGTTGTTGATCTCGAAGGCACGGCATCCAAGATCGTGATCTATGCGATTTCGCAAGCGGATCTCGTGATTATTCCGACGCAGGGCTCGCAGCTTGACGCCAATGAAGCGAGCAGATCCGCGTTGTTCTCCAAAGCCAGAAGATGACGAAAACGGAAACGCCCTATGCCGTGCTCCTGACCCGCACAAGCCCGTCAATTCGGACGCGCACGCAGGCGCATATTCAAAAAGGACTGATCGGCGCGGGCATTCCTGTTCTGAATACGGAGCTCAATGAACGCGACGCGTACGCGCTGTGTTCTCCTTTCAGCAAACGCTCGACGGCTTGAATCCCGCTGAAGTTCCCAATCTCGACAAGGCAAAACTCAACGCTTGGGAATTCGTGCGCGAAGTTGTCCAGCGTCTAAAAGATCAGGAGGAGGGCAGGGCGATAGGAGATAATAATCAACCCTCTGACGTGGCAGGTGCCGTATGAACGAGCGCGTCAATCCTTTTGCGACCCTGGCGGAACCGCCAATGTTCACGACGGAAAAAAAACTGAGAAAACGGTTCCAAACGAAACCATGGAACGCATCGCCGAAGAAAATAACTTTCCATCACGTCAGGCCGCGAAAGCACCGAAGGAACCGCGCCACAAACGCCGGGTCTACACGACCGGAAGAAATCGGCAATTCAATATCAAGGCAACAGCAGAAACCGTCGAGCGCTTCTACAAGATGGCAGACGAAAGAAAAGTTCCACTGTGAGAGTTACTCGAACAGGCACTCGATGCCTTGGAGAGGGCAGGGGCCATCTGCTAACGCAGCCAACCTAACGGGCCGGTATTCCACAAGGATCTCGAAGTTCCAAGTAGTCAGAAGAGAACTTCGGACTCGCGTCCGCGCGGACGCCCGTGGGCTTGCCTGTTGCGATCCGCGTGAGGACATCAGTGTTCACGGACAAACTGGACCAGTTGGTCGATGAAGTCGAAATTGTCGCTCTTTATAAAAGTCTTTTTTGATCCAATGTCGAGGCGACTGCTTCGACGCTTTCCTGTTTCTAACCGTTCTGGGTAGGTGAAGCGTCCATCGCCGTCATCAACTCCAACGACCTGGCAGGCCTGCGCAACCACGATCACCAAACACATCCTCGTAGCTCCTTCGAATTCAACCTCGACTTGTTCGAAAGAAACGATATCCCGGTCGTATTCAAGCTGCTGCGCGATTACCATCTTCGCTGCTTGCAGCTGATTCTCAAGCGTCTTCCCGGTTTCCACTCCGATAATGCGCCGAGGCTCGTCCGCGATCCCCACCAAGAGCACTGCGCCACTAGCATTCGCAAACGCCGCAATGTCTTCGGCGAAATCGCGTTTCGCTATTGCTTGGCACCGCCTTCGGCACGCCAAATGGACGTTTCTTTGAAATCCCAGAGTTGCGGCTCAGCCATTCTAGCCTGGAGCGCCTTTAGGATGAACCGATGCCAGAATGATGCGCTATGTATTACCGTCTGTTGCTTAGAAAGCTTGTCGATGTCCAGTATGATGTTCCTAAGCGAGTTTCTAATCTCTAAGAAGTACGTCGCGCATTCATCATACGTTTCAGCACCTCCTCGACTATTGGGTCGGGACCATGCAGGACGATTGTTATTCTGAAAGACTGCCGATAGGAAGATAGATGCTGAAAAGTATAGTTATTCTAATCGGGCTCGCCACGTTGATCTATGCGGGTGTCTGGATGTCTGCCGCCCCCGCGAAAGATTTAATGGTCGTGAACAGGGTTCGGAATGAGCTTGGCCGGTTTGATCGTAATATTCTCTGGGAAGGTTTGGAGCCGATACGTGAGTCCGGTCCAATGCGGGTCGCGTTTCGATTCATAGGCCTAGCGCTAGTCCTGCTCAGCCTAATCCAAGTGACCGAGATTACGTAGCCCATCTTCACCGTTTTGGTTCGACAATAACGCCTGCGGGATATTTATTTGCCAGTCGTCATGGGGAGGCCAATCTGAGCCCCGCCCAATGAGAGGGAGTGGCAGAGCTGGGGCCTGGCCGGTTCCACGTGAATGCCCGAGGTATTGACTGACGCGGCACCGCCTCTACGGCCGTCAACGGCTCGGCTGCACTAATCAGACCAGCTGTGGCGACGAGGAACGGCTTGCTTCATCGTCCCTTCGCTGCCAGGACAATCCGTGACTACGTCGTCCGCGTCTTTCTGCGTTTCTCCAGCGCTCCGGAACGGTAACCCAGCGTTTTGGCGGACATAAAGCTGTTTCAGCTCCAGTCCGATTCCGCGCGCGAGCTGCGCGCGGCCTCGCGATCTCCAAGCAACTGGTGGAGTTGATGGGTGGTTCCTCCGGGGTGAGAAGCGTTCTGGGGGAAGAGTCGACGTTCTGGTTGAGGTTGCGTTATGTCTCGATCCCGAGCGGGCGCTGGCGCGCCTGTGCCGCTTGAGAGCCTCGCCGGTTTACGCGTGCTGATTGTCGACGATAACGAGGTGAACCGGCGAGTTCTGCGGGAACAGATCGCACACTGGGGGATTCGGAGCGACAGCCTGGAATCGGGCACCACGTCCAATCGCGGCCAGAATCTCGTTCTCCTCATCCGCACATTCCGGAGGAATTAGGATATGTAGCGGCGATCCGACGGTTTCTTGCGCAGTGTGGCCCAGGACGCGTTTCGCGCCAGGATTCCAGCTGGTGATGATCCCGGCAAGTGTCGTGGTGATTACGCCGTCGCTGGTGGATGCTAAAATTTCGGCGGCCAAGCGGCTGGCTGCTTCCGCTTCGCGGCGCGCGACCGCGTCGGAGTTGAGCAAGAATAACACCGACAGAAGCAAACCGAGGCCCATGCATGTGCCGGCGGAGAGAATGAACAGTGATTGCGTCTCTCGCTGGGCTAGCAGATCCCGTTCCTCTCGTTGCAGTGCGTCAATTAGCGTTGCAAAGCGATTGATGATCTCCTGGCCGCGGCCGGTTGAAATCAAGGCGGCAGCCCCCGTAAAACCACGGCTCTGGTGAACATCGTAAGTCAAGCGCTGTTTACGGCGGTTAATTCCCATCCGGCTTCTCGACTGAAGGGGCGTCTCCAGTTCAGCGATCCAATGGCACTGATTTTTTGGTTCTGCGCAACACTCGCGACCTCAGCCACATCCCGAAGTAAGTTGCGATCATAGTCAGGATCGCAATGGTAGAGGGTTCCACGATTTCGCGCGGGGTACCGGCCGAAACCGGGATCGCCATTCCGAGCGCGCAAAACCCGATTCCCAATGCCCAGATCTGTAGCATTTTCATCCGGCTACCGTTTCCCGATGCCGTTGGATTACCGGTCTCTCAGTCAACTCCTCCACGGCGGTGAGCAACACCGCCCTCCCGGATACGAAAGCGATCCTTTTATTAAGTACCATGCCATCTTATCGGCATGATTGCCGGAGTGGCATTAGAGAGAGGTCCAATTGGCTGTTTCCCGGATGGATTTCTGGGGTCGGGGGCGATATTAATCCGGTGGTGGCACTCCGAGACCAGTGGGCGCAGAATCTGCATCCCCTGTGGGAGAGGTTGAGCTCGTCCTATGTAAACCGCTATGAAATCTAAATTCTCCGTTTTGGTCCTCGACATGCCTCCTTAGAATCTAGGAGCCGGAGTTATGATAATTCTACTGATCATTTTGTTACTCCTATTCGCAGGCGGCGGGGGTTATTACGGACACCAACGCTGGGGAGCGGGCGGCGGCGCGGGCATTGGACTTGGGACGATCTTGGTGGTGGTTCTGGTGGTCTACCTATTGGGCGGTCTTCATTTCTGAATCTCAGATGATCGCGGAATTGGAGCCGGAGACGCTGGAATAGCGCGGGGCAATATCGCTTCAATAGGGCCGCGATCAGTTCTGCTGGGCACGCTCGGTCAGGCGTATCTCCAGGAACGCCACGCCTCCATCCTTCAGAGAGAACTCGCCGAATCCAACCGGAACCTGAAAAATGCCAATTTGCAAGTAGGCGCCAAAGTAGCGGAACTCGATCAATCCGTCGTTGAAAAGGACATCCTCTTGAAGGAAGTTCACCATCGGGTCAATAACAATCTGGCCGTGATTGGCAGCCTGCTGCGGATGCAAGCCGAGGCCTTCCCCGACAATCAGGTAGCGGAGGCGCTGCGCGGCAGCCAGTTACGCGTGGAATCCATGGCGCTGATTCATGCCCACCTGTATAACTCGGTCGATTGGCGCGCCGTGAATTTCGCCACGTACACCACCGTCCTCGCCGAGAACCTGTTTCGAGCCTACGGAGTCGACCAATCGCGCATCCACCTTACTGGTGGAGATCGGTTTTCTTGAACTGGGAGTCGATAAGGCGATCCCGGCAGGCCTGATTCTCAACGAGCTGATTTCGAACGCGCTCAAACACGTCTTTCCAGCCGGCCGCTCCGGCGGCCTTACCATTACGGGAGAACTCGTCAGCGGCCGGGTCGAACTGTCGGTGCAGGATGACGGCGTAGGGATGCACATCGCCGAGCCGAGCCGCAAATCGCTGGGCATGAAGATTATGCAAATCCTCTGCCGTTAACTAAAAGGGACCTTCGAACCGCCTCTGGAGTCCGGCGAGCGCGGCAGCGGTTCCATTTTCCGCTTTTCCTTCCCGCAGCAGACGTTCTCCCGCGCCGCAGATCTCGATATGAATCAGACTTTGGCGAATAGTTCCAAAAAGCTCGAATTCCGTTAAGCGCTTTTGTGTTCAGTCACTTACGGCTTTCTTGATGGGCGAAAATGGATAGTCAAAACTTACCTATTGTCTAATTGAGGCCGGAAAACGCCTCAAAAAGCCGCATTTTTTGTAGTGCCAAAACCGTTTTTTATCACCGTAATATTCATTTCGTGCCTCAGTGGGAGCCAAAGCCGCGCGGAAGGTGATCCCTGAAACTTCAAACGTGAGATTTCAGCCCTTTCAATACAATAGACAGGTTCCAAACTGTTCGCTGCAGGATCTCTTGTTCGTTCTTAAGGAGTTGATGGCCTCTTCTAAGTCCTTAGCACTGATTATGGCCATTTTAGCGCAACCCCGCTCTACGACCACTCGCCTGGGCGCCCCGAATCGCGCTATATTATCGCGCTATATTTCTGATACGTGACCGGTCGTAGGCTAGCGAGCTACGAAGTTATTGATAAGCTGGGCGAGGGAGGCATGGGCGAGGTATGGCGTGCTTCTGATCAGAGACTGAACCGAATGGTCGCGATCAAGATGCTGCCCCTCGCTCTGGCCGCGGACCCCGGTCTCCGCGCCCGCTTCGAACAGGAGGCCCGCGCGCTCGGGGCGCTGAACCACCCCAATATCGTCACGATTTATAACGTCGGCCAGGACGAAGACGGGCGCGCCTACATGGTCTCCGAACTGGTCGACGGCGAAAGCCTCCGGGCGGTACTCAACCGCGGTCCGCTGCCCACACGGAAGGCGGTCGACTTCGCCGGGCAGATTGCAGAGGGCATGGCCGCTGCGCACGCCCTCGGCATCGTCCACCGCGATCTCAAGCCTGAGAACGTCATGGTCACGAAGTCCGGGCAGGTAAAGTTGCTCGACTTCAGGCTGGCGAAACAGAGGACGCCCACGACAGAGGATCGAACCGCGACGATGGATCTGTCCCAGCCTGGCACCATCCTGGGCACGGCCGGATATATGTCGCCGGCGCAGGTCCGCGCCGAGCCCGCCGATGCCCGCTCCGACATTTTTAGTTTCGGTTGCGTCTTGTATGAAATGATCTCCGGACGGCGCGCGTTTCGGGGCGCGCCATCGAGACCATGCACGCCATCCTCAACGCCGAACCTCTGGAGTTCGAGGGCGACGCCGCCAAACTTCCTCCCGCCATCTCGACCATCGTTCGCCGCTGCCTGGAGAAACGTCCCGAGCAGCGTTTCCAATCGGCCGCCGACCTCGCCTTCGCACTCAAATCAATCAGCACGACTGAGAGCGTCAGCGCCCACGGAATGCCGGCGGCGCCGCCCATCGCTCGCAAACGTGACTGGCTTTGGTTGGCGGCTGCGACCGCCGCGATGGCGCTGATTGGCGCCGGCTATGCCCTCAGCCTGCTGATCTCCAAGCCGTCGAACCCGCAGTACCAGCGCGTGACGTTTCGCAAGGGCGACGTTTCGGGCGCGCGTTTTACCCCCCTCGCCGTGCTCCGTAAGGTCAACGGAACCTCGCGCATCGAATACCCCCTGGGCACGGTCCTCATCGACCGGATCGGCGGGCCTCTCGATTCCATTCGCGTTTCGCCAGACGGCCAAAAAGTCGCCTTCCTGAGCTTCATTCAGGGGCGGCGCGTCGAACTGAATATCGTGGACCGCTCGGGCCAGCGGCATTCGCTCGGCCCCATCTCCGCGCAGACCTCGTCGAATGAACCTTCCTCGCTGGCGTGGTCTCCCAACGGCGATGAGATCTGGTTCCGCTCGCTGGACCCGAGTGACGCGCAGACCATCTATGCGATCAATCTCAAGGCGTCAAACGGACTGTTGCCAACCTTCCTGGCCGCGTTCGTTTCTTCGATCTTGCCAGGGACGGCCGCGTCCTGCTCAGTATCGGCTCCGTGCAGTTCGGCATCCTCGGCGCCGGTCCTGGCGATTCCTCTGAGCGCGATCTATCTTGCCTCGACCAGTCCGTCGTCATGGGCATCTCCGATGATGGATCGACCATCGAGGCCGGCGTTCTCGGCGATAGCGCCGGTCCCAAGGGCAGCATCTATGTCCGTAAGACCGATGGTTCGCCTGCCGTTCGGGTTGGCGACGGAATGGGTGTTCGGCTGTCCCCCGATGGCAAGTGGGTTTCGAACTCCATGCTCGAAGCCGACGGCTCACGGGCGTTCGGCGTCCTGCCAACCCGCGCCGGCGAAAACGTCGCCCTTCGCGTGCCCGGCACCGAACTTGCCGTGGTGTACGGCTGGTTCGCCGAACCACAGCGTTACCTGATCTTCGGCGCATTGCAAGGCAAGCATTATCAATGCTTCTCCTGGGACGCGGCTAAAGGCGACCTTAAAGCGGTTTGCCCGGAAGGCATTTTCGATTCCTACAACATCTTCCTCTCGCCCGACAATACTCGGGTCATTTCTCCCACTCCCGGCGGCTGGTACGCTTACTCCACATCCGGCGGATCCGCCAGCGAAGTCCACGGCATTCACGATGACGAATTCCCGATCGGCTGGCGTGCCGGCAGCAAATCCATTTCGTTCGTCAGCGCCGAACGCCAGGCCCGGTTATCCCGATCTGGATTGTGGATATCGCCAACGGCCAAAGGACGCTCTGGAAGGAATTCCGCCCCACGCGCCCCATTGACAGCCCCGGAGATCTGCACCTCTGGATCACACCCGACGGCCGCGCATATGCGTACAATTACTCAATCTTCCTTTCTGATCTGTACGTGGGCGGGGCCTCAGGTAAAGGAATTCCCATTCGTCAGTTTTGCACCGTCAGGTGCAACGTCTGCGGCACCGTGGAGCCGTTTTGTGTTACCGGCCCTATGCACAGGGTCTTGATGCGCTGATTACGAGGTGAAAGCGGTCAACCGTTTGGGGACCCTCAGAATCCTGCGGTAAAACAGGTGGGAGTAGAGGGGCCGGTATCTGGGAACGTATTGTTGCGGCGGCGTCAATAACGGTGGGCCGACTTGCCGGAGCATGCCTCGTCCGCGACGTTCTCCATCGTGCTGGCGAAGCTGGCCAACTGCCCGGAGCCTGCTGCTGCGGGGCGCCAGGGAAAGTCCGGCGGGCGACGGCGCGGAGGCGCTGGATCGGGCCGCGAAACGTATGGCTCATCTCTCGGGCGAGTTAAAGCCCACATTGGCGGTCTCCGAGTTGCGCGGTTACGAGGGCGAAGCCGCGCGCACTTACTTTTCGGTGTTCGATCATCTGATCGTCGGCGATAAGGAGAGTTTCGCGTTCAAGAATCGGTCGCGGCGTCCTCCGCTGGATAACGTAAACGCGCTGCTGTCGTTCGTCTACACGCTGCTGACCCACGACATGACGGCGGCGCTTAAGACGGTGGGTCTGGACCCGGCCGTGGGGTATCTGCATGTGGAGCGGCCGGGCGTCCTAGCTTGGCGTTGGATCTAGTGGAGGAGCTTCGGCCCGTCATCGCGGACCGCCTGGTGCTGACGCTGATCAACCGGCGTCAGGTATCGGCGGAAGGCTTCCAGAGGGTCGAGACGGGCGGCGTGGTCATGAACGACGCCACGCGCAGGAGGTGCTGGTGGCCTATCAGAAGCGCAAGCAGGAAGAGATGGTGCACCCGTTCCTGCAGGAGAAGATCCCTTCGGCATGGTGCCTTTGTCCAGGCGACTTTGCTGGCGCGCCATTTGCGGGGCGATCTGGAATCGTACCCGAGTTTCCTGTGGAAGTGATCCTATGATGTTGTGTTTGAGTGTTGGATCGATATGGCGAAGTGGGTGGTGTTCCGGTCGCGGCTGCTGAAGGAGATTGCGGCGGATCGAGATAGTCTTCGGTTCTATTTCCTCGGAGATAACTGGAAGGGCCGCGTGGAGCATGTGGGGACTAAGGAGTCGTATGATCCGGAGGGTCCCCTGATTGTGTAACTGCGCGACCGGAAGCGCACAGCGAAACGCGGGGAGGTCGGCGCTGCCACGTAAGGTATAGAAAAGATGAGGGATTGGCGGAGGCGGGTTGGTGGTGTGTCTAATGGTAGCAGTGGTAAGAGAAGGTTCGCGATAAGATGCTGAAATGGTCTGTGGTTTGAGTTATTTACAGCAGGCCGGGTCGCCCCCCGCGCGGGGGGCGTGGATTGAAACTCCCATGCACGGAGTGGGGCGTGTTGCCCAGGACGGCGCGCCTGCGGCTGACGGGCTCAACTTTCTCACACTCTCCGCGGAGGGTTGCAACTATGGTTAACGCCCACCTGCTTCTCGGTAGCAATGCAAACCCAGCGTTCTTCGATTCGCGGTGCCGGAGGTGACGCCATCAATGTTCGCTGAGCACCTTTCTGCTCGGCCATTTCGACCTGTTCGGATTAAAGCAGGTTTATGCGAATCTGAGAGATCAACCAGATATCGCGCCAGGTTTTCGCACGCCGTGGTTTTACAAGCTGGTGCGTCACCCGATCTACCTAGGCTTCTTAATGGCGTTCTGGTTCACCCCATCGATGACCGCGGGGCACCTGCTTTTTGCGGTTGCCACCACCGGATACATCTTCGTGGGCATCGCATTGGAAGAGCGGGATCTGGTGTCGTTTTACGGAGAGCAGTACCGGCGATACCGGGCACAGGTTCCGATGATCGTGCCGGGTCTGAAGCTCTCCCTTCCTCCGAGGAAAAGGCAAAGGCGGCCGAACAGACCTAGAGTTATCGATGTGAACTGCGCGCACCCAAGGCTCACCTGGCAATCACCGCGGAACATTAGCAAGGGCTGTTGCCGTGCCGTGGTTCACTTGATGCGCGTAAATGCGCGTGATTGCAGCGAGGTCGGAAGCAACGGCGGCTCTGACTATGACGGACATGGCGAATTCCTCGAAGGCATATTGTACGTACTGCTGGCATCGGGATGAAACCGATACTTTACCTGACCGCGGCGCACCAGAAATTATCAAAAGCGGACACTACTGGACTAGCAATCTTTGCTGCAGGTCAACAGCCTCAAATACTTGGCCAGTCTATCGAACGGACCTTCACTTGCTCTCCCACCACGTCAATGCTAACCCTCCTGAAGGACTTGCACTACTCCTTGCGCACCTTGCGCAGAATGCCCGGTTTCACCATAGTGGCCTTGATGGTTCTGGCGCTCGGCATTGGAGCGAATACTGCGATCTTCAGCGTGGTAAATTCGGTGGTGCTGCGGCCGTTACCGTATCCAGGCGCCGATCGGCTGGCTCTCATCTGGGAAACGGATCTGAAGGACGGGATCAAGCGCGAAGGGCCGTCCGGGCCGAATTTCCTCGATTGGAAGGAGCAGAGCCAATCCTTCGAGGAAATGGCGCTGTTGGAGGTCGGGACCGGCACCCTGACTGGCGAAAGTGAGCCCGAGCAGGTGACCGGGTTGCGCGTCACCACCAATTTTCTGTCAATGCTCGGCGGCCGGACTGTGCTGGGCCGCACCTTCACCGACCCGGAGGGCGCGGGGCTGGCGCGGTTTCCCGTCGCCGTTCTTACCAACGGATTCTGGAAACGCCGGTTCGCCTCGGACCCGCATGTGATCGGCAGAACCTTTTACATGAATAGCGAGCCTTACACCGTGATCGGTGTGCTCTCTCCCGATTTCTGGCAATCGTTGCCCACTGATCTCTATGTGCCGTGGCCGGTGGCGGAACTGCGCGCCAAGGGCCGTGGGGACCACGATTTCGGGGTCATTGCGCGGCTGAAGGGCGGCATCACGTTCGCGCAGGCGCAGGCGGAGTTGAGCACTATCGCGCGCCGCATCGATGCCCAGACACCGCGCCTCGCGGGATGGGACGTCACTGTGGTGCCGATGAAACAGGCGCTATTCGAGTACATCCGGCCCGCGATGCTGTTGCTGCTGGGCGCCGTGGGACTTCTGCTGTTACTGGCTTGTGTGAATGTGGCGAGTCTGTTGTTGGCGCGGGTGACGGGCCGCCGCAAGGAATTGGGGATTCGGGCGGCGCTGGGAGCGCAGCGTGGCCGTCTGATTACACAAATCTTCAGTGAAAGCCTGCTGCTGAGTCTCATGGGAGGCGCGCTGGGAGTGTTCTTCGCCGTCTGGGGTGTCGATCTTTTGAGCGCCGCGCTACCCGCCACGCTTCCCATGGTCGACGCCGGGGCGGAGATTGTTCGTCCCGCGATCGGCATGGATGCCCGCGCGCTGACCTTCGCACTGCTGATCTCGATCGGCGCGGCTCTGATTTTTGGATCGATTCCCGCGCTGCGTGCCGCCGGGGCGGACGTGAACGACGCGTTGAAGGCAGGCGGCCGCACCTCTTCTTCATCCGTTGGCACAGGGGTGTGGAACTTGCTCGTGGCTGGAGAAATCGCCCTCGCCAGTATGCTGCTGATCGGCGCCGGACTCGCCATGAAGAGTTTTGTGAATCTGCAGCACGTCAATCCGGGCATACGGCCAGATCATGTCCTCACCTTCCGCATGCGCCTGCCGACGGACAATCTGTACAAGACTGATCGCGAACAGGCTGGTTTCTATCGCCGCGTCCTCGACAAAGTGGAACAGATACCCGGGATTCAATCCGCTGGCCTCACCGATGTTCTGCCACTGGGGCAGCAGAACGACCGCGAGTATTTCACCATCGAAAACAGGCTGCTGCCCGTGGGGCAGGAGCTGGTCGCCGACTTCCGGCGTATCAGCCCGCAATATCTATCCACCATGGGAATCGCGCTGCTGAAGGGCCGGCTGTTTTCCGGCCACGATGTTCGCGACGCGCCGCCGGTGATTCTGATCGACGAGACATTGGCGCACCAGTATTGGCCGAACGAGAACCCGATCGGGCGGCGCATGCGATTGTGGGGCCAATTTCGGGAAGTGGTCGGCATTGTAAGCCAGGTGCATCATTACGGCCTGGAAAAACAGCCGGAGCCAACCATCTACGCGCCTTATGAACAGATGGCGGACAAGGCAATGGCGCTGGCGGTTCGAACTACCATGGATCCAGCGGCGGTGGTGAACGCCGTGAAACAGGCCGTCTGGTCAGTCGATCAGGGCCAGCCGGTGTTCCAGATTCGCAGCATGGCCGAATACCTATCGCTGGCCGATACAGCGCCGCGGATTTCCACGCTCCTGCTGGCGGTGTTCGCAGGCATATCAATCCTCTTGGCCGCGCTCGGGATTCATGGAGTGGTTTCCTACGGCGTCGCACAGCGGACGCGTGAGTTCGGACTGCGCATGGCACTGGGCTCCACGCCTGGGCAACTGAAGAAGCTCGTCATGCTGAGCGGCCTCAAGACCGCGGTGCTCGGTCTGCTGGCCGGAATGGCCGCAGCCGCCGCGCTGGCGTCGGTTCTACGCGCGTTGCTCTACGGCGTAACACCGGTCGATCCCGCAGTGATGGCGGGAGTCGCCGCTCTGCTGCTGACAGTGGCACTGCTCGCGAACTACATCCCAGCGCGGCGGGCGACACGCGTCGATCCGATGGAAGCGTTGCATCACGACTAGGCCCGGCGGCTGTGCGTTTCGCAGGTGCACCGGCGCGCGCTGGGATTTTCAACGAAATGAAGCTTGGATTCACACCATACATGAAATGCGTGGTGCTTAGCTGTAACTGGGACTCACCCGATGGACGCTCTTCCAGAAACGCGCCGAGTTTCGCCATAGAGTCTTCGGAGGATTTTCGGGAAAGACCCCTTGCATCGAATTCTTGGAGTTTTGCCGTTTGGATTTTGCCACACCCGGACGAAGTCAAGTCGCCAAGGCGGTACCCACGCCGAAACAATTGTCGCTATTTAAAATGCAAAGTGCTTGACGCTGTTCCCCATGGCCTCCGCAAATGCCGTGTGACATTTCGGAACGTACACGACATTATGGTAGTCGTCAGTTTCCCCAGTTCGCTCACTTCTCGCGGTAGTGGAGCGCCGGATCATCCAGAGCCTTCTTCAACCGCGGGCCCTTCAGCGCGCCGGACTCGATGTCGACGTGCCAATCCTCCGTTATGAGTCGGGTTTGATTCAGATCGTAGTAGGCGATGTGCAGCGCCGGGCCGTTGAATGAAAGGTTGACGTAACCGTTGTATCCGACATTAATATCCTCGTCGCTGGGATAAAGGCGATTATCCCATGCAAGCCAGCGGCAATCCTTAATGTCAGGAGTCGATCCGCGACCCACAGGCATACCGCCATGACCGAGACACCGCCCATAGGCCTCAATGCCGTCTTTGACCGCGTACTTGTCGTAAACGGCGAGCCTGTGTTCGTGGCCCCAAAACCAGATAGCAGGCCGGTGGATGACTTTTGCCAGTTGCCTCGCAGGAATTTGATACCAACCCTCGAATGCGGAATGCGAACCATGATGCGATAAGAGAATCAACCCGCGCTTGTCCGCATCCGGCTTCACCACGGAAGTCAGCCATGCGAGTAGAGCTTCGGGAAGCTCGCATGTCGGTTTGAGCGCTGTCGTCTTGCGTAGCCATTTACTCCGTTGGAGTACCGGTAGTTTCGCCCACTCAAAGCTTGTCGAGTTGTAGCCCGTGTCAAGGCCGATGATGCGCCAATGCTCGTTCTGGAGACAAAAGAAACTCGCCCACTGACCCGAGCCCCATTCGCTCCCCGGATCCCGCAGTCCCATCCTCGGCAGAACCATTCTCCAGTAGCCATTCCCGTCGGCATACATTTCGTGATTGCCGTTAAGGGCGAAGCATCCTTTGGCGCCCGCAGGCCACTTCACGGGCGTATACGGGCTCGTCTTCACCCCAAGAAAGTTTTCCCGAATCTCATTCGCGTCGCCAACGTAGTAAACATCTCCAAGGTGGATCGTGAAATCTGGATCGGCGCTTTTCATCGCCGCCGCCACCATTCTGGCTTCATCTGTACCGGTGCCCCAGTCGCCCGCGATGCTGATCTTAACGCGATCCTCGATCGAATAGATACCGTTTCCCTTTTCTCCCCCGGAGTAGTCCCTGAATGCATGCTTCTTATGAAACCAGTATTTGGCGACCTGCGGTATCCATTTCGAAAGCCGGCCGGGAAGAAATGCGCCTATGGGGTCATAGGTGCTGGAGGAATACCCGCCCATCGCCGCGTGGAAATGAGCTGATGTTCGCGAATGCGCGAAGCCCTCGAAGTTTCCGAGGTCCTTGCCGGAGGTCGCGGGGTCCGGACGTTCGGTGTTTCCCATCGATTTAATAGGTGGCTTAGGCAGGGTTTCTCTTTCTAACGGATGACGGTCAGTATAACCCGGTCTTCGCCGGAACGCGCCGGTCATTACTCCACTGGCTTCGCTCATATGTCGACGGTGCGATTTTGGGCTGACGACGATCGTGATGCCATCTCGCCGAATAACCGACACGAACAGCATCGAGCACACCGCACCGGTGATCGTACGGATGGGATAATGGAGCCTTTAAGGGAGGTCGCGCACAGCGGACAATTTATTGGAACTGATAAAGCGAGAACCGTTGGCCGCAAGCAGCTTGAGCTCGACTTCGAGCGCATGCCGCCGAACCAGTTCGTTCAACCCGACGCCGCCCTGGCCGTCACCCAATTCAGCCCGACCGCCGCCTGGCACCTCTATGTGAACGCGTCGGAATCCCCAGAATGACGCGAAATGAGTTTGGTCCAGGCTCCGCCGCCTCAATCCCCTGGGGAATCGACCGCAAGAAGCTGACTTTCCTAAATTCGGGCCATACGGGATAGTCCTGTCGCGCTGGCTTATTCATGTGCCCGGCATCCGCACCCCAGCGCTTTTGGTCGCGGGGCACTTACACTCAGGAGTACACGAGTGCTTTCACCGGTAGCGCCGGTAGTTTGTGTATTTCTCATGCACTCGCACGAAAGGTTAAATTCGCTATGCTGTATCGCAAGCTCGGAGACACCGGAGTTGCCGTATCCAAGATCGCACTCGGAACCATGTATTTCGGGTCGGAGACGCCCGAGGGAGACGCCTTTTCGATCCTCGACACTTTTATAGAAGCAGGTGGAAATCTAATCGATACTGCGGACGTTTATGTTGGCGGAGTGTCAGAACAGATTATCGGACGCTGGTTCGCCGCCCGGCCCCGTGAGGTGACCGACCGGGTTGTTCTCGCAAGCAAAGGACGCTTCGGCGGAGGCCAGGATGTTAATGCCGTGGGCTTGTCACGCCGCCATCTCTACCGCGCGTTGAACGCGTCTCTCGGTCGCTTGGGCGTTGATACTATCGATCTCTATCAGTTGCATGCTTCCGACATGCATACCCCCGTAGAGGAAACGCTGGCGTTTCTCGATGAAGCGGTCAAGGCCGGCAAGATCCACTATGTGGGCTTATCGAACTTCACGGGATGGCAGCTTCAGCTCATCATCTCAACCGCTAAGGTGATGGGCGTACAGGTGCCCGTGACGCTTCAACCGCAATACAGCCTGCTGTCTCGCGAAATTGAATGGGAAATCATCCCAGCCGCGCTTCACAATGGGATTGGGCTACTGCCATGGTCGCCGCTTGCAGGCGGTTTCCTGAGCGGGAAATATCAGCGCGGAGGTACTGCTGCGGCAGGCACGCGTGCCGGTTCCGAGAAGCCTCTCTATCAGTGGATTTCGGAGGAATACGCCAACTCTGATCGCAATTGGGCGACGATCGACACTGTTGGTCGCGTTGCTAAGGAGATTGGCGCGACGCCTGCTCAGGTCGCACTAAGCTGGATTGCAGATCGTCCCGGCGTCATCGCGCCGATCGTGGGCGCACGCACAGTCGAGCACCTTCGCAGCAATCTAGGCGCAGCCGAGCTGACGTTGGAGAGCGAGAAAACTGACGCTCTTGAAAAGGTCAGTGCGCCGCAGTCTGGCGGTTACCCCTACGGGGCTTTTGGCGCAAGCCAGCGGGCCCGCTCGTTGAAGGACGCATCGAACGGCGTGATGCAACTCGCCGCCCCAGGTTCCAGCAACCCGCTCGGAAAGAAACCAACAAATCGTGACGTCAGATGTAATCAGACCTGAACCCGTCGCGAACAAAACTGCTGCGATATTCGAGGCCACACGACTCCGAGCCTGACTCACACTGCCACCTACTGGAGCCAATTCCGCAATGCCTTCGACTTCGCCGCGAATCCCAAAACGACGGCGATGGTCGCGATACCCCCTCCAACGACGCTTGCTACCGGTCCGAGCCACGCCGTGGTCCATCCCGATTCCACGGCACCCAGTTGATTGGAGCAACTGATGAAGATATTCTGCACCGCGAACACGCGACCCTTCAGAGCATCAGGCGTGTGGGTCTGCACCAAGGATTGCCGCAACACCACGCTCACGTTATCGCACGCGCCCACCAGTACCAGCATCGCGAACGATAACCCCAACCAGTGAGACATACCGAACACAATGGCGGCCGCCCCAAATCCGGCGACGGCTCACAGCAAAGTTCGTCCCGCGCGTTTCGCCTTGGGCAAATGCGAAAGGATGAACGCCATCGACACTGCGCCCAATGCCGGCGCGGTCCTCAGCCTCGCTATTGGCCTGCTGTACGTCACGGAACACGCCGTTGTGGCAGTTAACCGAACGTGCGGCCCTCGACTGAGAGCCCGAGAAAGCTGACCCCACACGGCGTCGACGTGGCCTTCCAGGCGAGCCGGCGCAACGAGTCCCGCCTCTGGAGAGAGGCGCTTTCCCCGAGTATTGGCCATTTCGGCGCGCGCAGGCTGGCGCGCCGTCAACCGGAAGGCGGAGCAAACTCGTAGCGGACAAATTTGGCTCCGCGGGTGGGATTCGAACCTACAACCGCTTGGTTAACAAGTACTCGATTAACTCAGAGAAGATTGTGCGGCGCGGGCTCTTCGAATGCTCGCCTGCCTATCGGACTTGCCATTCTGGACCCTCCTGGCGGGGGGCCGAGGCGTTTGCCCTGTTGGCGTGCGTGCGCCAACCCGTCGCGCACACGCTCCCGTAGGATCTCCCTTTCGAACTCGGCGAACACTGCGAGCAGTCCGGCCATGGCGCGGCCTGCGGGCGTGGTCAGATCGAGTGTGGCAATAGAAACGTCGGCGGGAAGTTCAGATAGATTCTCCGACCGCTGGCGGATACGGCCGGAACCGACCCAGTCCCGTTCCTCTCGTTGGTGAAGGACTTCGATGCCGGCGCAACTGGGCACCTTGAATGTCTACGACCCGTCAATTCCGCGATCATGTGCGAAGGCGAAGGAATTTCGCTTTCATCTGCATGTTGTGTACGACCACTCCTTTGGTGAACACTTTCATTGCTCTACGCAGGCAGAATGGCAAGTCCGATTGGCCTGCAAGCATTCAGTGGGCCAGCGCTTCACGATCTTGTCTCTAACAATCGAGTGCTTGTTAACCAAGCGGTTGTAGGTTCGAATCCTATCAGGAGCCAAATTTATTCGCTACGAGTTCCCTTGGCCTTCCGGTTGACGGCCGACCACGCAGCGGTCGAGAGCCATCCACGCCTTCAGTGTTAGCAGGCGATGCTCATTTCTTGGGTGCACCTTGGTCCCCTGCCTTAAAGCGGGCGTGGCATAAACCGCAAGCTTGGTTCACCTCATCGAGTTGTTTTGTGAAGCCTGGAGTGTCGTTGGCCGCGGCTAGGGAAGCCAGTTGGGCTGTCGCGGCTGCATAATCGGCCGCGGCCCTGTCGAAGTTGGCGCGGTCTCGCCAGATTAAGGGGAGTGCCTGCGAAGTCGCGGACGTCTCACCTTGGCCAGTACCGGGTGGAAACATTCGCGGAAGAGCCTTGGCCCACTTGGCAAGGACCATCGCCTGATAGGCTTGACTCTTGGCCTCACGTCCCGCTTTCATGGCGTCGCTCATCGAGCGGAAGGTAATGGCGGACATATCGAGGCTCGCCTGCCGCGCGGCGATGGCATCAAGGCCCGATACGCCGTGGGTGTCCTCCTGGGGTAAGCCTGGTACGGTCAGGCCAATCAACGCGCCAGATAACATAATCAATCGATTCAACATCGACACTTCCTTAGATGCGAACATGCTGTCTTCAATGAAATTGACGGGACAGTTTTTTGATGATACTTTGTTATGCAAGGCTTGTAAAGCAAGGCACGCTGGAGGTGCGGTGGATATCGACACGCAGTTCTTAAAGGGAAGCATCAGCTTATTGCTACTCAATCTGCTGTCAAGAGGTGAAATGTATGGATATGAAATCCTGCAGGAAGCTTCGCGCCGCAGCGCGAATGCTTTCGAGTTCAAGGAGGGCACTCTTTACCCTGCCCTCCATCAGCTTGAGAAGAAGGGACAGATCAAGTCCTCATGGCGAAAAGCCGAAAGCGGTAGGGAACGCAAGTATTACTCGCTGACCCCTAAAGGCAGGAAAAGCGCCGCGGCGTACGAGCAGCAGTGGCAGCAATTGACTGGTGCGATAGCAGCGATACTGGAGAGCAAGTAAGTGCACTCAGCGGATGAATTGATCGACGGCATCTTGAGTTGCTCGCAGATTCCTCCGGGGAAGCGGCGGAGGGAGATTCAACGGGAGCTTCGCACTCATATCGAGGACTTTGTTGTCGCGGCGCGCGAGGCGGGCTATGGCCAGGATGAGATCGAGAAATTGGCGCTGGCTCACTTTGGCGATCCCGGCCAGATCGCCCGGGGCTTTGCTTGGGTTTACCGGCATGAACGGCGAAGGTTGCGTGTTTTCGCCTATGCGCTTTCGACCGTGCTGCTGGCGAGCTCTCTATTCGCGGGGATTCTAGCAATCCAGGCCGGTTTGGCGTTGGGGTTTGGCACGCCCCTCACGACCGTCTTCGCGAGCAGGCATACGGCGATGCAGGCACTCGACATCTTGGCTTCCGTGGGGGCCTACCTGGGTCTGATTTCGCTGGAAGGCCTTTTCAAAAGCCACCCGTTTCAAAAGGCGGTATTTCTGCTCATGGCTATCATCGCCATGCTCGTGGTCGCGTGCGGCGCGGCGGGTTTACACATCACATTTCTGATTTTTGGGCTCGTTAACGGGGTCTTCTTTCGGACCGTTCAGCGATTTGTCGCTCCGAAGGTTGCGCGCGCCGGCATAGTTGCGGTTTGTTTTCTGCTGGCCGGATTCATTTCGGCTTTGGTGTGGTCACCGGGTTCACATATTTACCTGGTGGCAAGTTGTGCCAGTTGGTTATCCATGGGAGCCGGCTACCTACTGATGAGCGATCTCGCAGCGCGCGTTGATAGAGCGCTTCTAAACGGACTTTAGCGAATTCAAGAAGGTTAGTGAAAGGAGAGATCGCATGCGAACGATTCCTGCTTTGCTTGGCGGCTTCCTGTTGTTGCTCCTGGCTCCGCGCGGCGTAGCGCATTTCAGACTGCTCGAGCCCACATCCTGGATTCAAGAATCGGAGGAACTCGGCGACCCGCAGTGGTCAGCTCCGTGCGGCGGAACGTTGAAGGATCCAGGCAAACCCACGGGTGCCGTTACCAAAATTCAGGGCGGCGACAAACTTCACATCCGAATCCGAGAGGTGGCATTCCATCCCGGTTTTTACCGCGTGGCCCTGGCTGTGAATTCGCGCAACGAACTCCCGCCGGACCCCGAGGCCATAAGCGAGCAGGGGCCAAACGGCCGTCAGCGCTCTATTTCAGGAGCCATTCACTATCCGGCGTCACCGCCGGTGCTTGCCGACGGCCTGTTCATGCATACAGCACCTTTCGATAAGGAACAGGAAACCGATGTCGAGATTCCGAACATCAACTGCACCAAATGCACCTTGCAGGTGGTCGAGTTCATGGCGGCTCATGGCTACAATCCAGACGGCGGGTACACCTATCATCATTGTGCCGAGCTCCAGATCCGCGCGAATCCAGAGAAGCCGATTGACACAAGGTTTCCAACCGAAAACAAATAGCGCTGAAGTCTACTTCGAGCGAATTAACTTCCGTGCTCAATCGTGAACACAGTGCTAATTGTACAGTCCAACGAGTGCGGGCATTTCACACAATGCATTGGAACGACAATGGTCATCAGCACCAGAAATCCGAGGAAAAAGCTGAGGAGCCGATCCTCGCGCCAGAAACCCGGCATCCGCCGATCTATGTCAGCCACGTCATCTTCTCCTTTGGCAGACCAGCTGCTTCATCCGCTTTGCCAAGATTAATCATGCACCGAACCCTTGACCTGTTCGGTGGGCATGGGCGTTCCGGGCAGGAGGCGCAGCAAGCGTCCGATCCGAATATTATCGCACCAGCTCGACTTTTACTTGGCGTGAACGTAGTGCGCTTGTTTAGCAAATTCTCCGTCATATGCACATCTTGGGGAACCTCAGACTCAATGCAGTCCGTGGCGCTTCTTGTATCGGCGGACGCCTAGCGCGTTGCCCGTGGTAAACAGGATCGGTATTTGTAGATCAGTCGTTGCCCTTGACGTGCTGACCACATCCACACGCACTTGATTGGTGTACAAGGTTAGGCGGAGGACACCGGTACCCACCGGCTCTTCGAATGCGCATTGAAAACGCTTCTACCGCCAGGCGGCACCGTTGCTTCCATCGTTGCAGTTGCGGACTCCACGACGCGGTCATCGGTCTTTAGCTTTTCCAGTCATAGAGGCCGCAATTACTAATAGCGAGATTAGGCCATTACACATTCATCACTCCCTCAATTCGCACAACATCTCAAAATAATTCAGCCTGTTCAGATAGCCAAAACCGTGACAGCGTCTCCGGGTGGAAGGCCAGTTTGGCCCTAGGGGTCCAGTTGCGTCTCGGGGATGTTAGACGGTACAAATCGTGCGCATGTTTACTCGTCGCGTAGCGCCGTCATCGGATCCACTCCCATCGCCCGCCGCGCCGGCATCGCACACGCGATCAGCGCAATCACCGCCAACACCGCCGGTACCGCGACGAACGTCAGCGAATCCAGCTTTCGTACCCCATACAAGAACCCCGCTATCGATCGCGTCAACACCACGGCCGCCGCCAGTCCTACCGCGATTCCGATTCCCGCGATGCGCAATCCATCGCGCAACACCAGACGCAGCAGGCATGCCGCCGTCGCACCCAAGGCCAGCCGGATTCCGAACTCCTTCACCCTCTGTCACCGCGAACGCCGAACACCGTACACTCCCAGAGCCGCCAGCGCCAGCGCAACCACGCCGAAAGCCGCAGCGAGTACTGCGCGGGGTGGACGAACTGGCGATGGAGAACTACGCGCTCCAGCTCTCCGATCAGGCTTATGTCTCGATGCCGGGTGCGTTTTCGCGCACTGCGAACTTCACGGTGGAGATGTGGGTGCAGCCGACCTCCGTCGACCCATTTTCCCCTTCGGATACGGTCCCGCATGGTCTTCAACGCCATTGCGAATTGACCGTAGGCTCAGAGGGGTCGCTTTACTTCCTCCTGGCTCAACGAGGAGGCCTGCAATTGTCCTCCGCCTCGACCGGCCCCACCGCGCTGCTGGATGGCGACTGGCATCACATCGCCGTGGTTCGCTCCGCCGCCGGAACCTCGATCACGATTTATATGGACGGCGCCGACCTGATCACGGCCACAGCTCAACCCGCCAGCCTGTCGACCTCCTACCCGATCCAGCTCGGGTATTCCTATCTGCAAGGTCAGTCGTTGGTAGCTACCTATCTGAGTGGAGGCTTCGACGAAGTGCGTATGTGGAGCGTGGCCCTCACCTCCATGCAAATTCAGCTCTTCCTGGGTGTGGTTTGCCATTATGAATTTCTCCGATAGCATTCGAGGCCGAGACTCCTCAATAAAGATTCGCCAACAACCCTTCCATCGATCTGCGGAAGAGGAGCGTGGAGTTCTTCGCGCTTCCTGCGCTGCTCATCGAGCCGTCGCTCTTTTTCCGCGCGAGCCAGAACCAAGCCATCCAGGCGCGCCTTGATTTCCGTGAATTCCTCGACTTGACCGCGTCTCGCTTTTTCTTTATTGATGTTGATGAAGTCGAGTTGCGCCTTAAGGTCCGGATGATCCGCCATTCCAGGGATCCTGAGCATCTGCGCCGCGAGTTTGTCCAGTTGAGCAAACGCTCTGTCGAGGGCGAGAAAATCCGTGATCGGCGGCTGCTGTTTTTGGGTTTCTGCCCGGCGAGGTCCATTCGTGGCCGGCCCCGTTTCGTTAAACAGGAAGTCACAGAAGGGACAAGCGATATATTCCCACATCCTGGCAATACAGCCGTCGCGCGCGCAACCGAGGATCGCTGCGGGCCTCAGCGGCACGGCCTTGTGGCATCGCGGGCAATTCATCGCCGCGGGGATCACAGCGTGGCAGAACTCGCATGGCGGAATCTCCGCCGCGTGGTCGGCGATGCCGATAAGAACGTTGCCGGCGATCTCGGAGTTCGCGGTAGAAGGATGCCAGAGTCGCAACAACTCGACGTGGGAGATGCGGCGAAGCGGGCCACGCGAGGGGTCCTTGAGCATCACGCTATGGTCGTCGATGTCGACCATGAGGGTGTAATGGCCGGCTGAAGAATCGAGGCTCGCGCGCTGGTTGATGATCGCGCGGATGTGGTTTTGACGGCAGAGCTGTAGCACCTGAATCGGATGGCGCGCCTGAATTGCCACGGCGCTGAATCCCTGGTCCCAGGCGTGAAGAGCCATTAAATGCGTGGTGGACGACACCTGGCCAAAGCGGTTTGGCTTGGCGATCGAGGGCCAGATTTCAGCTTGCGGGATCTCCCTCCCGAACGACTTGTACACCATGCTGAGGCAAGTGGCGCCGCAGCCGCGACCGATCCGCTGTTCGAATTCGCTTTCGAGTGCCGTGGCTTGAGTCATACGCGTACTTTCATCCTCCAATCCGCACCGAGAAGCACCCGGTGGAAATACTGCCGCCATGCGCGGTCGGATCGCCCATGCGCGCCGCCGGGAAATTTTTGATTTTTACGTTCCTGGAGCCTTTGGCGATTTGCGCGGGCGGACCAGCAGCGCAGGTTGCCATATCGACCAAGGCTCGCGCGGCGGGCTTTCCACCGATCCGCACCGAAGTTGCGCACGGCGGCATGATGGGACCACCGACATGCGGAACGTTTCCGGATACGGCTGGACAAACATGTTGATCGGTGAGGCGAGCCGCGGGCTGTCCCATGTTATAAGAGTCCCCCTTCGGCAACCTGCAAGCCGAGATCTACAAAGGCTCGCTGGATTTTCTGCATGTTGACTCCGCTCATCTTCAAAGAAGCGAGTTTCACCGCGTTGGCGACAGACTCGGCGTGAGCGAAGGGCCATGGATCCGCGGTCTGGCTCGCAGCCAACGCCAGTGCGCCGGCCGCGGAAAGCGGATCGGCGGATTCCCCGGGGGCTTTCGCGGCCGCGCAAGTCCGCTCATCAGGCTGCATCACCCACATAACCGCAGCCGATGCGGCCGCTTGGTCCGCCAACGAGAGGTCTTCACCCATCACATGGTGCATGCATAACGCTCCCCACCAAACACCTTCCCGCACGGGTAACGCGTGCGCCAGGAATTCGATCGCAGGAACGAACTGCTTCTTATCGATCAATTCCTTCACAAACTCTTGCGGACTCATCTCGTCGCGGAGCAGCTTTCTCGCGCGGCTGTCCAGGTCGAAGTTCGCGCACACCTGGGCGGCTGTTTCGGCTTGTATCTTGACGGGCAGTTTCTGGTTCACGGCGCTATCCTCGCTAATTGATCCGGATAATCGGTCCCTTCATAACGATGCCGGATGGAGTTACGCTGATCGAGGAGACTCCGCCCGCACTGATGAGGATTTGCTTGTGCGATGTCAAATCGACCACGCCATCGCCACCTTTGACATAAACGCCCGTATCTTCCAAGGTGATTTTCTGGTCACTGTCATCTGGGTTCATTCCCCGCATGAGGCTGACGTATTCGGCGTCCCCCACCTGTACTTCGATGCCCTTGATCTCACTGTTCTCGGTGTCGGGCTGCTCCGGTGGTCCAACGGTCAAGCGGATTCCCTTCGTTGCGTGTGCATTAATGAGGCCAGTGGGGTCTTTTCCGGGGAGTACGAAGGGATTTTCGGCAGATAGGAGATGGATCCGTGGGTGCACACCGGAACGTCCAAATGCCCACATGGCGCATATCGCGCCGCCCATGTCGTACCAGCCTTTGACATAGTCTTCCCTATTTCCGTCCTTGGCTTCAGCTGGAGGGCCGCCGCCTGAACCTGCTCCAAGGGGCGCGAGACCGTTCGCGGGGGATTTAGCGGCACAGCTCTGCCCGATCGACCGGCGGCGGCAAGAATAATTGAACTCGTCGTTCATAGAGGTCCCTCTTTAAGACGCGCTTTGCGTCTGGCTGGGCTGGCTGGCAAAGTGGCTTTCCTCGACGGCCATCTCGACCACAGGTGTGATGATGGAAGCCAGTAGTTCCGTCAGAGCTGAGGCGGTCAGCATGCCTCCGAGTTCCCACTCCGAGCTGTGTTCGGCCACGGGAAAGCCATAAAGGCTGCTCGTCCCGTCGCTGGCCGCCTGAGTCCCTGCTTTCAACACCGCCTGATAGGCCATGAAAGCCGCCAGAAGCGAGTCGACCGTGGCTTGGAAGTTGATCATAAGGGCGGCCCTGTCGTCCTCGTCAGGGCAGGCTCCATAGGCCATCGAATAGGCCATGCAAGTTGCGCCGATGATGGCGCATAAGGCTTGCGACGCCGGTGTTTGAATGCTGGCGTCATAGTTAATGGTCTCGCCACCCATGTTGATGTGATACTGGCGTCCCCAGTTGATCGTGGTGCTCGCGCCAATTGTGAATTGGAGGTTTCCGCCCAACCCCGGGGCGCCGAGGAAATCGGACAGAGGGCGGCAGGCGGGCCCACCCATCATCGCGAAATAAGTACCTGGATTGACACACAGTTGGAGGTTGCTACCAACCGTCACCTGGTGATTCACGCCAGTGGTAAACGCGATATTTGCCCCGTAAACTGAGACTGCATTCAATCCTGCCTCGGACTGCGGAACTGGGTTGGCCCACGGCTGATATTGTGATCCCATTGTTTGAACCCGCCCTCAACGGGCTTCCGACCTTTCTAGTACGCAAAAACTGGCAAAGGAGACTTCCAGCAATCGAAATTCACATTCTGCCAGCACAGGCGAAATCGAGGGCCGGAATCGATCACACTTAGAAAAAATCCTTCACGCGCGTCCCGGCGGTCAAATATCGGACAATGGAATTTCCTCGTGTCTGCCGACCACCAAGTGACGCGTCTTTTGTTCGCCTGGACCAGCGGCGAAGAGGGTGCACTGACTCGCTTAATGCCCTTGCTCTACGAGGAGCTTCGCAGGATGGCGGAAAGCTATCTTCGGGGTGAGCGGACCGGGCAGACGCTCCAACCTACTGCTCTCGTCCACGAGGCGTATCTACGGCTAGTAGCGCAGCAGCTTCCGGATTGGCAGAACCGGTCCCACTTTTTCGGTGTCGCGTCGCAGTTAATGCGTCAAGTGCTGGTCGATCGTGCACGCGTCCGGCGGGCTGGCAAGCGAGGCGGCGGCGTACGAAAAATCTCCCTCGAGGATACTGTCAGTTTCGCGCCGGAGCGCAGCCCTGACTTGTTGGCGCTGGACGACGCTTTGAATGGCCTGGCCGCCATCGACCCACGCAAGTGCCGTGTGATCGAGCTTCGCTTTTTCGGAGGGCTCGATGTCGAAGAGACCGCGCGGGTCCTGAATATCTCATCGGCGACCGTGGGTCGGGAGCTGCGGGTGGCGAAGGCGTGGCTTTACCGTGAAATGAAGAAGGAGTAAAATTCCAAAGTCATGACAACGGAGCAGTGGCGCGAGGTCGAACAAGTCCTCGCGGCCGCGATGGATCTGCCGGAGCCGGAGCGTTGTGCGTATCTCGACCGGATCTGCGAAGCCCGGCCCGCCCTCCGAAGCGAAGTAGATTCCTTACTGGCAGCATATTCAGAGGCCGGTGATTTTATTGAGTCTGCCATTGCGAGTGAAGTGAAGAATGATGCTCCCCCGCCATTGATCAGCCGCCGGATTGGGCCTTACCGGCTGGTAAGGGAGCTCGGGCGCGGCGGCATGGCGACCGTGTACCTGGGCCAGCGTGACGACGGCCAGTTCTCGAAGGACGTAGCCGTCAAGCTGATCGGCGCCGTAGCGCCCTCTCCGGAATCCCTGCGTCGCTTCGAAGAAGAACGGCAGATCCTGGCGGCGCTCGAACACCCCAATATCGTCCGCTTGTTGGACGGAGGTGTCACTGAGGACGGACTCCAGTACATCATCATGGAGTATATCGAAGGCCTCCCGATCGATGAATACTGCGAGCGGAATGCCTTGAAGCTGGCGGATCGCCTCAAGCTGTTTCAGACCATCTGTTCGGCCGTTCACTTCGCTCACCAGCGCCTCGTGCTGCACCGCGATATCAAGCCCGGCAATATTCTGGTGACTGCCGAAGGCCTGCCTAAACTACTCGACTTTGGCATCGGGAAGTTTTTGAACCCGGTCTTCGATTCCTCGCTGAATCATGTGACGCTCACACTGATGCGCGCCATGACGCCGGAGTATGCCAGCCCCGAACAACTACAAGGCGGTGTGATCACCACCTCCAGCGATGTCTATTCCTTGGGCGTCCTGCTCTACGAACTCCTGACTGGCCAGCGGCCCTATCGCCTGGCCGGTACGACTCTCAGTGAGACCTTGCGTATCGTTTGCGAGCAAGACCCGGAACGGCCGAGCGGTACCCGGCCCGAACTGCGAGGAGACCTGGACGCCATCGTCTTGAAAGCGATGCGCAAGGAGCCGAGCCTGCGCTATACCTCCGCCGAAGAGTTTTCGAGCGACATTGGCCGATATCTGTCGAATTGGCCGGTGCTCGCCCGGCGCGGCTCCTTTCGTTATGTGGCGCGTAAATTTGTCGCACGTCACAAGCTGGCAGTGAGTGTTTCGGCGGTCGCAACGGTGCTCACGCTGGCGGGCGTCGCCGGAGTGATCGTGGAATCCCGAGTTGCAAGAGCGGAACGCGGGAAGGCCGAACGGCGTTTTAACGATGTCCGAAGACTGGCCAGCTCGGTCATCTTCGAAATGAACGATGGTATTGCGAATCTTCCGGGTTCGACGGCTGTCCGGAGACTGCTGGTCACCAGAGCTCTGGAATACCTGGATTCATTAGCCAAAGAGGCGCAGGGTGATGCTTCCCTGCAACTCGATCTCGCCCTCGCCTATGTCCGCGTAGGCGACGTTCAGGGCGGAGCCGACACCGCGAACCTTGGCGATATCAAGGGCGCCTTCGCGAGCTACGAAAAAGGTCGCACCGCAATTCAGGCTGTTCTTACTAGGAACCCGGACCTTACCCAAGGCCGCATTCAGCTCGCGGATCTGGACGGTAGGTTCGCCACCGCATACCTCTTCCTGCGAGACTACCCGCACGCTTTGGAGGCCGCCAAGGCCGAACTTTCCGGCTGGGAGGCGATCGCCCGGCGTTCGCCCGAGAATAAGGATCGCGCCTACGGGATAGCTTCGGCTCATTTCACTGTCGCCAAAGTGCTTCAGATGACTAAACCTGACGGGGCGCTCAGTGAATTTCAAGCCGCCCTGAAGATCCACGAAGCGTTGCTGGCCGCCTCTCCGCAAAACGCCAGAGAGCAGCGCAACCTCGCCCTTGATCATAAGTACCTGTGCTACACGTTCGAGGAGAGCGACCTCGCGAAAGCCGCCGAGCATTGTCAATTCGCGGTGGATCTCGACGAGAAAAGGGCGGCCGCCAACCCGGGAGACCTGGAAGCGAAGCAGGATTTAGCTTACAGCTTGAGCCAAAGCGGAACGATCTACGACAACAAAAAAGATTTCCCCGCGGCCTTCAAGAGCTTCAGCCGGTCTCTGCTGATTCGTCAGAGTGTCGTAGATGCCGATCCACAAAACGTGAGAGCGCGAGCCAGCTTGATCTATCCTCACCTTGCGCTCGGAGATGTTTTAACCGAGATGGGTCGAATAAAGGAAGCCGCAATCCAATACCGGATGGTGGTCAGCCTGGGCGAAGCCCTCCCGAATCGCGACGACATTAGCGCGCGTGAGAGAGTCGCTTCGGCATACAAGCACCTCGGGGAGCTGGAGGCTGGACTAGCGCGAACAACTCCCGCTTCCAGCCCGAAGCGTCTCGATTACCAGCGGGCAGCCTGCTCCGACTACGCACACGCGCAGGACCTATATCGCGAGAATGAACATCGTGGCACGGCATCCCAAAGCGGGCGGAAAGAAGCACTAGCGTTGGCTCACGACATGCGCGTCTGTGCTCATTAGTCCTGGTTCAGAGTGGAAGAACTGGGCTGCAGGTCCGAAAGAACCGTTCGCCCGATGCGCCGCGCGTCTACTTCCGAGTTGACTATCGGGTGGCGTCGATTTTTGGGTCCCCGAACGAATCGCCGAAGCCGCCAATCATTATCCGTTGCCCTTACAGCGTTGCCGCTTATTACAAACGATTATTGGTTGCAAAGAGCGCAGTGCAAGCGGCGTCGCGGCGATCTGAGCGCTGCAGCGCAGACTGGAATCCGCGCGAGGAGTTGGTCGCCCGCCGGATCGCGCAGGCGATTCTCCCATTCGGTTTCCAGACCGATGAGTGCCGTCCAATGGTCGCGGTGCGTCGCCGCCCACGGTGAGCACAATTGACCAGACATCCAACAAATTGGGGCGCAGACTTCATTCATCGTGGCCCAGTGTTCCCGTTGCGGCGTTGAAACGGACCTTTACTTAATTGGGATACCGATCTGCGCACACTGTGACGAATTTATAGAACAGATGGCAGCCGATCTGAATTCGAAAAGTGCCGCGCCCGAACCGGTCCTGTCGAAGAAACAGGGTGCGACCGCATGATGCCCCCCATTCTTGCCTCAGAATTGCGCCATGTGATTGATAGGATGTGGATTGGACGTATTGAGTAGGGGTCGCTCCAAGAGTCGCCGACGACGAATAAGCGCGGAACCACGTCGTTAGAGCAACGGGTTTCATTGGAACGGAACTGGTGAAGGAATTGATTGCGGCATTGAATAACCGGGATACCTAAAGACGCCAACGGAGACGGTATCCTAAATTCATGCTCACCTCGCTCGCCACCTGTTCCCCAAGCTCTGGACGAAACAAGGCATCGACTCCATCGCCACTATTCGCCGTTTCGCTGCCTTCACGAGCGAACGTGGACAATACCCGTACGTTGCCATCGGACACGTCTTGCCGCAAATCGCCAAGGTCGATCCCGACTCTGCCCACGCCATCTTCGCCGACGCCGTCAAAAGGCTTCCCGCAGAAAAAGGCATTGTCCGCACGCAGTCGGACTATCTAAAATTTCTACGCGAAACTTGGCCCATCCTCTCCACGACAGAACGAAGGTCCGCGCTCGGAGCCGCCTTCACAGCCATCCCTCATCCGACCAATACTTTTCATTGGCACATCGAATACTACACGCCCTCCGCCACCGTTCGCCTCGATTCGGAAGAAGACGCGCGCGTCTACGACCTTCTGCCCTTGGTCCGCAGCGTCGATCCCACATGGGAACAGAACCTGCGCCGCCAATACCCCGCGCTCGCGAACGCGCCTATCGACCAACCCGTGCGGCGAGCCTCCGACGTCGCCCAGGCTCCCGAACGGGTGTTGCACCTCGATGCACTGTGGTTTCGCATTTAAACAATCGGACGTCACCGCAAGCGGTATCAATTCCACCTCCTAACACACAGCAAGACTACCTCTGGTGGCGGCCATAGCTCAAGTCATGATCGCCGTGCAAACGCGGACTGAAACGCGATTAAACGCCAAATGACGCGGTGGATAACGCGGAAAATCTCGGACCGGCCGAACTGTCGGCTCGCCTTCCTTTGTGCGTGAACGCGAACCGACCGGACCTTATTCCTTGCGAATCAGGCGGTTCACTGGATTCTTTGGACCCATCTTCACTTAAAGTCAAGCGTTTCGTCGCTACTTGAGGCCGGTGTTTGCGTTATTTCCGCGTTATTTTAACGCAGGGTGGAGCTGATTCTCGGCAAAGTGAGCAGATGCTCAATCTCGCCTTAGGCTTGGGGTGCAAGAGGTCCCGGGTTCAAATCCCGGCAGCCCGACCATTTAACCCCCTCAGAGTCAATACTTCGTTCCCTGATACGGGCTCCGCAAAAGACTTCTATCATACCTCTCCCGATAGAGCCGCCCAAAGAGCTTAAGCCGCTGGGTGCGATCGACTTTGTATAGTTAAGTGTCTGGTGCCTTGATGAAGCGGCCGAGAATTGACGAACTTCAAACGATCGTTGGGCAGGGACGCTTGGATAGGGCGGCCGCGATCCTGGAACGGCTGGATCCAACCGTCGCAGCGGACACGTTCCTGAGCATGCCCTACGAGGAACAGCAGGCCTTGTTCCGGCGTTTACCAATCGAGTTTCTCGCGAGGCTCGTACCGCTCTTCCCGTATTACCACACGTTTGTTCTGCTCCATACCCTGTCGCATGACAAGATGACCGCGGTCGTCGAGAAAATGAATCCGGTGGAACGCTCTACTTTTCTTGATGAGCTGCCTGAGGAAGCGTGGCAGGAGATCACCAATGAACTCTCGGCAAACCAACTTGTCCCTCGCCTCAAGGATGAACGTCCAAGTTCCACCGCGCCGATGCCGCCCATTATCGAGGCGAGGAGAATTGAGAAAGCATTCCAGCGCCCGGACGGCGGAAAGATTCAGGTCATCGCGCCGACGAGCTTGTCGGTGGAACCGGGCGTGATTGTCGCCCTTCTGGGACCATCTGGTTCCGGTAAGTCTACGCTGCTACGAATGCTTTCCGGTCTAACAGTTCCCACTGCCGGCGAAATCCTGTGGCACGACAAACCGCTCCGTGAAACGAGGCCGAATGCGGCCATCGTGTTCCAAAGCTTTGCGTTGTTTCCCTGGCTTACAGTGCTCGAAAATGTGGAGGTGCCCCTTCTGGCGCGTGGCGTGAAGCACCGGGAACGGCATCGCAGAGCGCTGCGGACGCTGCACTCGGTTGGATTGAGAGGATTCGAATCGGCATACCCGAAAGAACTCTCAGGAGGAATGAAGCAACGGGTGGGCTTCGCGCGGGCCCTGGCCGTGGAGCCCGAAGTCCTCTTCATGGATGAACCATTTTCCGCGCTCGACGTTCTGACCGCGGAGAACCTGCGCGGCGAATTAATGGAGCTCTGGCTTGCGAAGAAAATCCCCACTCGGAGCATTTTCCTGGTGACGCACAATATCGAGGAAGCGGTTCTGCTGGCCGACCGCATCATCGTGCTGGGACGCAATCCGGCGAAGGTCCGCGCGGATTTTCGAGTCCCTTTCCCGCAGCCGCGAGAACGCAATTCGGCGGAGTTTCTTCTGTACGTGGATTACATCTACAAGCTGATGACGCAACCCGAACTGGCGGCCGAACCACCTTCCACCACTGGCAGGGAGGTGAAAAAGCCAACCCGGATGCTGCCGCCCGCCCGGCCTGGTTCGATCGCCGGGTTGGTTGAACTGTTGAACGATCGCGGCGGGAAGGACGACCTCTATCGCATCGCCGAAGAACTGCTCATGGAGGTGGACGATCTTCTGCCGATCGTCGAGGCGGCGGCGATTCTCTCGCTGGTAAAATCCGAGAGCGGCGATCTTCAGCTCACACCCAGTGGAAAGGCTTTTGCCGAAGCTGATATTTCGACGCGAAAAGAGATCTTCCGCCAAGCCGCTCTGGCGCATGTCACGCTACTCCAGCAAATGAATAGCGCCCTGGCAAGCAAATCCGACCATACGATGCCGCTGGAGTTGTTCCGGGATATTTTAGAAGAACATTTTTCGGAGGCCGAGGTTCAGCGGCAACTGGACACAGCCTTAAATTGGGGCCGCTACGGCGATATCTTTACCTACGATTCCGAGAGCGACAGGTTGATGCTGTATCAGCCGGCAAATCTCGCGGCGGATGACGAAACGGCGGCGCTGCACGGATGATCCCGGGACCTGTAAGATCGGCCGGCCGGCTTGCGCCTTGGGGAATCCTCACCGGCAAAGCAACTTCACTCTGGACTGACCTGCCGATTGCTTTCGCCGGGATGGCGTTGTTTTATGGCTTAATTTCGCTGGCTCGCTATTGGACCGCGCCGGTCAACATGCAGGCGCAAATCGACCTCAGTCCACGCGCGTTGCCGGCTTACGCGCTGTTTTCCGTTGCGCGTCTCGCCGTGGCGTATTTTCTCAGCTTGGCCGTCAGCCTGGTTTATGGATACGTCGCCGCGAACAATGCCAAGGCGGAGCGATTCATGATTCCGGTCCTGGACACCTTACAATCGATCCCCGTGTTATGTTTTCTGCCCGCCGTGATGATCGCCATGGTTGCGTTGTTCCCGACCACGCAACTTGGATTGGAGCTGGGATCCATTCTGCTCATCTTTACGGGACAGGTTTGGAACATGGCCTTCAGCGTCTACTCTTCGTTGAAGAGTATCCCGCGAGAAATGCTGGAGGCGGCGCAGTTGTACCGGCTGAGCTGGTGGCAGAAGTTTTTGCAGTTGGAGTTGCCGAACACCGCGATCGGACTCGTCTGGAATTCGATGATGTCGGTGGCTGGAGGCTGGTTTTCTTTGATGGTGTGCGAGATGTTCGTCCTGGGAAATCGCGACCTGCGGCTACCAGGCCTCGGCTCCTACCTGCAAACCGCATCCAATGCCGGGTCGATTCGAGCCATCGTTTGGGGATTGAGCGTGATGATTGCGGTAATTTTTCTGATTGACCAGTTGGTCTGGCGTCCGATCATTGCGTGGAGCGAGAAGTTCAAATTTGAGCAGGTGGAGGCTTTCCAGGTGCCGACTTCACCCGTTCTCAATTTCTTACGCCGTTCGAAATTACTGCGGCGAATCGCACGCGTGTCGGTCGCGCCGGCGCGAGAAGCGTTGACGCTGCATTTCGCGCGCGGAGACGCCGGCGTCGACACCGCTCGTCCACGCAATCTGACCAAGTGGAGTTCGCGATTCCTAGCGATTTTGGCCATAGGCGGCGTGCTTTATGGCATTGGAAAGATGGGCGTGATGCTCACTTCGCTCACGCGGCCGGAACTGCGCGGCATTTTTTGGGGCGCCGGCGCCACTTTTCTCCGCGTGGAACTTACGTTGGTGCTAGCCGCTCTTTGGACAATCCCGGTCGGAGTCTTCATCGGGCTAAGGCCAAAATTCTCCGCAATTGCCCAACCGATCGCCCAGATTGCTGCTTCCGTTCCCGCACCTGCCTTGTTCCCGATCGTATTGTTGATTCTGATTCGCGTTGGCGGAGGATTGGGAATCGCCTCGATTATCTTGCTGCTGCTGGGCACGCAATGGTACATCCTGTTCAATGTGATTGCCGGCGCCAGCGCCATTCCATCCGACCTGAAAGAAGTCTGCGATACATTTCATCTGAGCAAAATCCAGCGCTGGCGCACGCTAATCCTTCCCGCGTTGTTTCCGTATCTGATCACCGGCTTCGTCACCGCCTCAGGCGGAGCGTGGAACGCGAGCATCATCGCGGAGTATTTCAAATTCCGGGATCAAACATTTTCGATCACCGGTCTGGGCGCCGTGATTAGCCGCGCCACCGACGCCGGGAATTTCCCAGTGCTCCTGGGGTCGACGATTGTGATCAGCGCGATGGTCGTCACCATAAATCGCCTTATCTGGAGACGGCTCTATACCTTGGCTTCCACAAGATTCAAACTGGAATTCACTTAAGCGGCGGAGACTACTTTCCAACGCGGCAGGCGCCGGGTTAAGATTAGCCCATGTTCCGTCTTCTCAACATCGCGTTCCTGATCAGCTTGATAACTGGGCTAAACCAGGCAGTGGCCCAGACTCCGACCGCGGTCCCGCGCCCGGCGCGCCCGACGCCGCCAACCCGCGATCCTCACACGCCCGGTTATGTGGCGGCGAAAGACCTGCCCGACGGGGACAACGCTCCGGCAAAGGCCGACGGAAATTTCATCCTTGGCCCCACGCACAATCCCGCACCGGAAATGGCTGTGCAGGATGGCGTGCCGCACGGAACTGTTTCCACCTTCACCATGGAATCGACCGATAGCAAAATCTATCCCGGCATCGCGCGCGAAGCCAACACCTTTGGCACCGCGGATCCTACCGATCCCGCCAAGTTAATCGTCACCACCAGCCACCCTGCTCCCTATTCTCGCCGAGTGGCTGTGTATGTACCCAAGCAATACGTCCCAGGCACGGCCGCGCCGTTCATTGTCGGGGCGGATGGACCTGACCAGGCGCTGTTTACGGCACTGGACAATCTGATCGCCGAGCATCGGGTACCCGTGATGATCGCCATCTCCCTCGGCAACGGCAGCGGTGACGCGCAAGGAAGCCAACGCGGCCTGGAATACGATACGATGTCCGGCCTCTACGCCGAGTTCGTCGAGAAAGAAGTCCTCCCGCTGGTCGAGAAGCAGTACAACGTGAAACTGACGAAAGATCCTGAAGGCCGGGCGACGATGGGCGGCAGCTCCGGTGGCTCCTGCGCCTTGATCATGGCTTGGTATCATCCGGAGCTGTACCATCGCGTTCTCACCTACTCAGGCACCTACGTGAACCAGCAGTGGCCGTCGAATCCGCAGACCCCTCATGGCGCGTGGGAATTCCATGAACACCTCATCCCCAACACGCCGGCCAAACCGCTGCGCATCTGGATGGAAGTCGGCGACAGGGATCTTTTCGGCCCGAATATCATGCAGGACAACATGCACGACTGGGTGGTCGCCAATGAGAATATGGCCAAAGTGCTGGCGGCGAAGGGCTATCATTATCAGTTCGTATTCGCGCGCAACGCCGGGCATACTGACCGTGCCGTGAAGCAACAAACCCTGCCCGAGGCTCTGGAATATTTATGGCAGGGGTATCCCAAAAACTAATTTGGGAATGGTGATTACCCTTGACGACTTGCGGCGCATGGCCGTCGCCCAGAGCCTGTTTACACCCACGACGCTCAAACACGCGCTCAACCGTCTAGGTTTTGTGCAGGCCGATCCGATTCGCGCGCCGGCTCGCGCCCAGGATCTGATACTGCGCCAACGCGTCAGGGGCTACCACGCCGGGGATCTCGAACGTCGCTACGAAGCACTCGGCATTGAGGAGGACGCGTTCGTCAACTACGGTTTCGTGACACGCTCCTTACAGGCGTTGATGCATCCGCGTCCGGATGCTCATGTTCCACCATGGCCTGCTGGGCGCAGAAAACAGGCACGCCTGCTGCTGGAGTTCGTGCTCGAACGCGGCGCTGTGCATCCGCGCGAGGTCGATGATCATTTCTCGCACGGCAAGGTGACGAACTACTGGGGCGGCTCCTCGAACGCCACCACTCATCTGCTGGACGCCATGCACTATCGCGGCATGCTGCGCGTGGCGCGGCGCGATGGCGGCATTCGCATCTATACTGCACACCAGCACGGCCTCGGGCCGGCCGATGCAGCCGCGCGCCGGGAGCGGATTGACCAGTTGGCCGACGCGGCGATCCGCATCTACGCGCCGATGCCCGGCCCGAGCCTGTCATTCCTTTTGCGTAGACTGCGCTATGCCGTGCCGCAGTGGCGCGGCGAATTGACGAGTGCCTTGCAGCGAGCCAAACAGAGGCTCTCCCATGCGCGCGTCGATGGCGTCGATTGGTATTGGCCGGCCGAGTGGAAGCCGGCGCGGGGAGCAACGCAGGATATCGTGCGCTTTCTGGCGCCCTTCGACCCTGTGGTGTGGGATCGCGACCGCTTCGAAATGTTGTGGGGCTGGAAGTATCGTTTCGAGGCCTACACACCGGCGCCCCTGCGGAAGCTCGGCTACTACGCGCTGCCACTCCTTTGGCGCGATCGTGTGATTGGTTGGACGAATCTCTCGATTCAGAACGGTGAGCTCCAGCCGGAGTTCGGGTATGTTGAATCGCGCCCACCGCGCGATCTAGCCTTTGAGCGCGAACTCGCGGCAGAACTGGATCGGATGCGAACGTTCCTAAGTCTGGAATCCTTAACCCAGTGACAACGTACGTTCGAGCCTCGTTTGGTGCAGTTCGTGCAGCAGACGCATGATGTTATAGGCGCTTAACTCGACCATCAGCCGCGTGATTTTGGCGTGCTGCTCATCATTCAAATCGCCTTCCACAGCCTGCATCGCCTCGACCACGCTCGATTGTTGTTTAGCGAGCTCCGAATCGTCGATGACTCCGTCGGCCATCGCATCGACAAAAGTCGAGAGCTTGTGTACCTGTTCGTCAATGACCGGCATGTGCGTCTTTTCGTCAAACCAACTGATTCTCGTCATAGAAGTCCTTTCAATTCTAAAAAGCGGTGTTGCAGGCGTTCGCGCCCGCCTGGTTCCTGCACCCGCTGCCGGAATACTTCCGGAAGAAACTCAAGATCGGTGCATTCGAGCATCGCTGCGATCTCCTGCATCTCTTTCTCCAGGCCATCGAGAGAGGGAAGAAAGCTCGCCAATTCGCGTTCGAGAGCGATCTTGCCGATGCCGGAGTCTCCCTGCAAGCGGCTGCGGCGCGCGGCTCTGGTTACGATTCCTTCGATATCGGCTCCGGAAAGATGACCGGTTACCGGAACATTGGGA
This sequence comes from Bryobacteraceae bacterium, assembly GCA_049521155.1. GTDB lineage: Bacteria > Acidobacteriota > Terriglobia > Bryobacterales > Bryobacteraceae > Palsa-187. The sequence continues at coordinate 4,757 of JBEKPC010000021.1, read as the reverse complement.
ATATCCTCGGGAGTCAACTGAATGCCGGCCTTGCGCGCCATGGCTTGAAACATCGCGCGCAGTTCCTCCGGGAGCGATGGGTAAAACAGAGGGATGTGCACCTCGGCGCGACCCTGGCGCTTAAGGTCGATGGGAAGCAAGTCGGGACGGCTGGTGAGCAGCATCCACAGAATTTTTCCGCGATAACGCGTGTCCCCCATCTGCGCGGCGATGAGCGAGAAAACGCGGCTGGACGTGCCTGAATCGCCTTCCTGCTCGCGATTGCCGAGTGCAGCGTCGGCTTCATCGACGACCACCACTACAGGTCCCATGGCTCGTAATACGCCCAGCACGCGCTCCAGGTTCCCTTCCGTTTCGCCCACGTATTTGGAGCGGAAATTCTTGAGGATCACGCAGGGCACTCCCATTTCTCCGGCCATGCACTGCGCGAGAAAAGTCTTTCCGGTTCCCACCGGACCGCATACCAGGTAGCCCATGGGCAGCGTTTCGGTGTCGCCGCGCTGTAGCAGTTGCGCATCCTCGCGAAGCCGCTGCTTGACGGGTGCGTGACCCACCAGCACGTCCGTTGTCCACTTCGGCTGCATGAACTCCAGCAGGCCGCGGCACTGGCGCTCAATCAATTCCTTCTTGAGTCCGCGCATACGCGCCGCGTCCAAACGATGCCCGGATTCGAAGGCCGATTGAATCATCACGTTGATATCCACGCAGGAAATACCGGCGGTCAGGCGCGCCAGCTCAGGCTCCGCGTAATCTGAAGCGAGCTTACAATCGCGATCTTTGAGAGCATAATGCAAAAATTTGGCTCGCGCCGATTCCTCCGGCATGGGCACTTCAATATCGAATACATAAGGATTAGAAGTGATGCGCTCGCTGAGCGACGCGGCGCTCTCGTCCATCAATACGATCGCCATGTTGAGTCGTTTCACATGCGGACTCGCCGCCCAGTTGAGAAGCGTCACCACCTGCTGCGATGCGGCGGGACTCAGGCGGCCGGGCTCGCCACTCGGCAAAAGGAACGACGCATGGTCGATGAGAATCGCGGCGCTGACGCTTTCCTCGCCGGCCATGATGTTGCTCTGCACAAAGCGATCGAGCAGAGCAAACGCTGTCGTCGGATCCTTTCGCGCCATCGCCAGATCGCCTACTTTATCGTGCGCGCGGACCACCATCTCCTTCAGCCGAACTCCGTCGCGGCCGGCAAATGCCCGCAGGCCGCGCGCCAAATCGTAGTAGAGCACCAGGTCCCAACGCCCGAAAACCTGCTCCGCTAAGAAATCGGAGACGCCGCCATATACCGCGCCGTCCGCTGATAAAGGAACCAGATCGTGCACGTTGCCGTGCAGCACGAACAGCGAGGTCGAACCGGAGTAATAAAGGTCCGATAATTCCGCGGCCCAGCCGGGAAACCATTCGGGAACGCGTGCATGCGGCGCCTTCATTGCGCCACCTTTCGCCAGTCGGCATCCAGAATCGCAGGCGGCTCTTTCATTTGGTCCACCGCGCCGGTAATCTGCTGCAATTCCCGAATAGCTGCTTCGGTCGATTGCACGCTTGCCGCGACCCCTTCAATCTGGCTCGACAATGCGTCGGGATCCTGGCGATTAACACTCGATTCCACCAGTGCTTGAATTTTGGCTTCGATCCGATCCAGCTCCAAGCGGACGAATTCGGCATTATCGCCCGCTTTCTTGTAGTTCTCAAGGCGTAGCTCCTGCGCGGCGACGCTATCTTGGAGGGAATGTTTAATCCGTTCGTCAGTGACGCTGGTTAATCTGGTCTTCGCTTCTTCAATACGCGTTCGAATCTCACTGCCGTTTGTGGAATGGAGAAATCGCTCCAACCATTGCTGGGATACCAGCAGACGAAGAAATATCCATAGCAAGCGATCGAGCGCTGGTGTGCTCAAATCCTCCGTCGTCGAAGCTGCCTGTCCGCTGACGCCGCGCGCAATCGACTTCATTTCCAGGCATCGCGAGCGCAATTGATCAAACCGCTTACGAGACTCGGGGGTGAGAGAATTTACGACATCGACCAGGGATTCATTGCCGGCCGCAGGCACTTCCTTGTGAACCTGCGCGTCAATGGCATCGCGAAATTTAGGGATGGATACGAGGCCGCCCAGATAGGCCGCCTCCGCCGCGAGCAACAATGGAATCATCGCATCCGGCCAGGGACTGATGGCTGCCGCAACCGCTCCGCCAATGAAGAACAACAGGTTCCACCGATACAGGAACGCGCGCTTCAGGTACTCGCCGATTCCAGCGGACGTCTTCACTTCTGGACCTCGCACTTTTCCACGATGTCCCGAATGCCGAAGACGGTTTGGCTGAAGCTGGGGAGGCGCTGCATCTCGCGCGCGGGACGATCGGGGCTGGGAAGCTCCATTTCTTTAATGATAGTGCCCGGGTTGCCGCCGAGAATGTAGATCCGGTCGCCCAGGAACACCGCTTCCTCCACCGAATGCGTGACGAAAAACACGGTCTCTTCCTGCTCTCTCCAAAGGCCGATGAGGAGATCCTGCATGTTGAGGCGCGTCGCCGGATCGAGGGCGCCGAACGGTTCATCCATCAAAATGATATGCGGCGATAGGATCAGCGTGCGCGCGATCGCCACGCGCTGACGCATTCCGCCCGATAATTGATGCGGATATTTTTGCGCATCCCGCGCAGGATGCAGGCCGACCTTGGCGATCCATTCGCGTGCCCGCGCTTCGCGCTCCTTACGGCCTACGCCCGCGCATTCCAGCCCGAAGGCGATATTATCGACCACCGTACGATTGTCGAAAGAAGTGTAATCCTGAAACACCATCCCGCGGTCGGCGCCGGGACCTTCGACAGGTTTGCCCATCACCTTGACGGTGCCGGTGGTCGCGGGAAACTGCGGACGCAATCCGGCGATCAGACGCAGGATGGTAGACTTTCCGCAACCTGACGGCCCCAACAGGGAGATAAACTCGCCGCGTCCGGGCACATTCGGCACCTGGAAGGAAATGTCGCGGATGGCCGTGACACCGTCATAAACTTTACTGACTCCTTGAAATTCGACGATCAATTCGTCGGGCATGGTTAATCCGCATCCTCCCGGTAAGGGAACAACCCGCGTTGTACCCATCCCAGAAAACGATCGATTCCATAAGCCAGAGCGCCAATAACAATCAGAATCAGAATAATATGCTCCGACATGCCGCGTCTCTGGCTGGTAGAGAGAAGATACCCCAGCCCGTGCTCCGCGTTGATCAATTCGGCCAGCATAATGTAGCCGAAGGCCAGACCGAACAGCGACCGGAGGCTCTTATAAATGTCGGGCATCGCGAGCGGGACCAGCACTTTTCGCATCACCTGCCAGCGCGTGGCTCCCAGCGTGGTTGCCGTTTCCACGTAGCGATCCGGAACCGATGTGATGGCATGAACGGAATCGGAATAGACGAAGGGCGCGCAGGCGATGAAAATGAACATTACCTTTTGGGTCTCTTCGATTCCGAACCACAGAATCGTTAAAGGGATCAGAGCGGCGACAGGAATGTTGCGCGCGAACAGAGCCACCGGCATCACCGCCGCTTCGAGCACTCGCCAGGATCCGGCGACAATACCGAGCGGCACCCCGACGGCAATCGCCAGACCGAATCCGGCCAGCACCCGGCGCAAGGTCGCGATAATGCTATCGAGCAAGCCGCGGTCATACCAAAGCGGGCCAAAGCTGCGGCCCACTTCGACCGGCGACGGAAGAATCACGGGCGAGATCCAGCGCTGCTCCGGGATCTTTCCGAACGTGGCCGCGAACCACAGCGCGAAAATCATTCCCACCGCGCTCGCCCCGATCAGCCAGCGGACAGGCGGCGCGGGAGGAATGCGGAGATCGAAAAGACCCGGGCTTTTGGCCATTCTACTTGGTGGCTTCCAGCGGATAGACCTTTACTTCCACGCGGCGATTTTTCGCCTGATTCAAAGGGTCGTTGGGATCCGCCGGCCGCGACCAACCCATGCCCGATACACTGAACTGGTTCGGCTGAAGCGTGGGAAATTTTTTAAGAATGGCTTCCTTTACGGCATTGGCCCGATTGGCGGACAATTCCTGCACCGCGGACTCCGGCACCCGGTCCTTCATAGACGAATCCGCGTGTCCTTCGATCACGATGCGCGCCGCGCCGAATTGTCCCGCCAGTTTGCCGATCTCTTCCACCACAAACGACGCATTCGGATCGTAAAGTTTCTCAACCGACTTACCGTCGGCCGTGTCAGTGATTTTCTTTGCCAGGTCCCAGGAGTTGGCGAAAAAGTGAATCACGACGGTCTTGGTGAGGATCTCGTCGGACTCACCTTGAATCGCCGCCGCTGTTGTTGGCGCGAACTGGACGGTGTATTCGTCTTTCTCACTCGAATACTTCGGATCCTTGCCGAGTTTCTGCAATACGCTGAAGTCTATCACCTGATCGAACTCGGTTTTGTCGGAAACCGCTCCGATGCGCTTGTACAAATAATAGGCGGTATTCCAAGTGCGCTCGAAATTGGTCGGGTTGTTCTGGTTCAGGAAAAACTCTTGATTTTCGGCCCAATTGGTGGAATGCGCGTCGCCCTGCATGCTGAGGGCATCCGCCTCCGGAATGGAATATCCGGCCGCCATCAGCTTCGCCGCGGAGGCCTTGTTGGTCTGATCCTTTAACGCTTCCATGCCATCGAAAATACCGCGCACCAGGCCTTCGATAATGTCGGGATTATCCTTGGCAAAATCGGCGCGCGCGAACCATACGTCCGCGATCA
>JBEKPC010000020.1:0-48011 GCA_049521155.1 Bryobacteraceae bacterium | reverse complement strand
TCGCTGCTCCCACGTGCGATCAGTGGACTGTTCAGCCTGGACATGCTTCACAGCGCGTATCAGCAGTTCCCGGAGGTGAAGAGGGCCTGGGATGCCGGGGACGCGCCGGCGGCTGCGCAGGCGTTGACGAAAGCCGCGGCGACGGGCGCACTTGGCGTGCTGGCCGGTGTTCATGCAGCACGCGGCGAGGCGAGAGCTGCGGATCCGAGGGAAACGCCGCTCGAATCGGCTAAAGCTGGTGCGCAGGCTCTGACTCCGCCGGCGGACGAACTGACTCCCGACTCGTTCATGGAGTCGCAGCCTCAGCGCCGCGTAACTGGCTCGAGCAACATTCCACTGAACGCTCACGGTCGTGCGCAGTCGGCGGACCTGGCGCAACGGACTGCGGGGCAGTTCACGCAAATCAACACCAGTCCTATGGATCGCGCGCGTGAAACCGCTTTCACGGTCGCAGAAACGAATCCCGACGCAAAAGGAGTAGTGAGCGACCCGCTCGGGCCCTGGAAGCTCGGCGAACATGAAGCGATGCCGGCGGAACGGGAAGCCCCGGCGATCGAGAAGCGCATCACGGAAACACCGGATGAGCCCCCTCCCGGGCGCGGTCCAGCGTCGACCGATGACGGGGAGAGTTTCAATACCGCGAAGGACCGCATCCTCAGCGAGGTGCAGAAGCAGGCGACGGACATCCAACCTGGTGAAAGTGTGCTGAACGTGACGCACGGGCGCCAGCTCCGGATTGTCGACGCGTGCGCGAAGGCTGGCTTCCCAGATGACAAGTCGATCGATCTCGACACGATGACGAAGGAAGGCGACTGGGCGAAGCCTGGTCAGTTGATGCGTCTGACGGACAAAGGGCTCGAACCGGTGGAGGATGGGACGCAGGGCGGTCTTCACTTCGTGCGCCACGGGGACACGAATTTCAGCATGGATGAGTCTGCAAACCCAGCTGATGATATCAGTCCCGAAAGCAAACCACTCTGGGAAATGTCTCGCGATGAGCTCTCCGCCGAAGAGCAGAGCGCTAAGGACCGCGATAATAACGACTTGGTTGAACTGTTCGGGGCTGATGGCGCTGACCGGTATAAACGGCTGGAGCGCGTCTCCAACAGCAGCAGCCGAAGCGATCGCGAAACGAGCGCGGCCCGGGACGAGATGGACAAGATGGAAGGCTCTCTCTCGGAGCAGCAGCGCAACCGGCTTTTCGGAATTGGGGATGCTCGCCCGCAGCTTGACGACATTCGTGAGTATCGGCAGGCGCTCGGACGTCTCGACTGGAGTTCCCCAAAAGCCTTGGGTGATTCGCTTAAATGGGCGGTAACCGGGATCGGCGATAAAGAGAATCCTGCCGATATGACGCAGGGCGAGAGGGTGCGATACGCGCAGCTTCGGTCAGCGATGAGTGAGGCAGCTCGCCTCGGATGGGATCCGGAAGAGATCAGCCAGGCGGCGCTCAAGGGATCTGCTGAACGCTTTCATTCGAGTGATGCGCCTTTCATGTTGAGGCGATACCTGCAACGAGGCCGTGCGTCGGCAGTTCCGGAGCGGATTGAAGCTCCGCGACGTGAGCCTGCCACGCCTTCGCTGTATGGCCGGGAGGCGTCGGTCGCGGTGCCTGGTGAATCGACGCGCTATCCGGCGCGCTACGCAGTCCGGGAACTGTCCGACGTCCAGGCCTCGCACAACCCTTCGAGCTTCGCGGAGAATCCACTCTATGAGCACACGAACGATCGCGACTACAGCCGTGCGGGCAACGCGACGCGGGTTATCAAGAATGCATCGGAGGGGACTTTTGATCCGGAGTTCCTGACGACGGACAGCCCGACGGCGGAGCATGGGACGCCAGTGATCGATGCGAACGGAAACGCGCTGGGCGGGAATTCGCGCACGATGTCGCTTTCGCGGGTCTACGGCCGCGGTGGTGAGGATGCGGCGCGGTATCAGGCGCAACTGTTGCAGAAAGCGCATCAGTTCGGCATCGATTCATCGGAGCTCGCCAGGTTCAAGCGGCCGGTGCTGGTCCGGGAATTGACGGGCGACGTCGACCCGCAAAAAGCCATCACGGATTTCAATAAAACGGCCGCGGCTGACTTGACTCCAGAAGAGCGGGCGGTTTCCGATGGTCGCCGCATGTCGCCGAAGACCATCTCTGAAATCGGATCCCGCCTCGATGATCTGGGCGAAGGAGGGACGCTCGCCTCGGCCCTACGTGGCGAGGACGGGACGGACATCTTGAACCAGCTCGTCAAGGACGGAGTTCTGACGGAGCAGGAAAAGGGCGGTTACCTCGATGATCGCGGCGCTCTGACTCCTGAGGCGAAGGCGCGGATCGGCAAGGCGCTCGTTGGCCGTCTATACGAGAATCCGGCGGACTTTCGCGCGACGACTCCGGAAATGCGGGCGAAGCTTGAACGAATCGCGCCGCAGATTCTTCGCGTCGAAGGCCGCGACGACTGGGCGCTCACAGATAAGCTACGGGAAGCCGTGGCGCTCGCTGAGGATGCCCGGGCGCACAAGCTGAGCGCGGCGGACCAGGCGCGGCATGATTCGATCTGGAAGGACCAAAAGAGCTATTCTCCTGAAGCGGTCCGGATGGCCGAAACGTTGGAACAGCACCCGGTGAAGGCGGCGGCCGCTTTCCGTAGGTATGCCAACGATGAGGCACTCTCGCGTCCAGGGTCGCAGGAGAGCATGTTCAAGCCGCCTACGCAGGCGGAGGCTTTCGCGGACGCTTTTAAGCCCGTTGCGCGGTCGGCCGGCGAACGTGGCTCGATCAATCCGGAACTACTCACTCTGGGCGCTGATAAATTCGTGCGCGAGGACGTGATTCCCGCCGTTAAACGCGTTGCCGGTGACCTAGTGGAGGCGAAGGACCAGATTGAGAAGCTGGTGGCTCCCACGCTGCGCAGTGAGTCGGCGATGGCCATGGGCTTGAGTCTTCGGCAACGCATGGCACAATTCGCGCGGCGATTCGATCAGGGGCAGGAACGGCTCCGGACGGCGGAAAGGTTCTTTCGCGATCGCTCGGCCGAGGAAAACTACAAGTTCATCGACAACATCGAGAAGGGTCGAAAGCAGGGCGATGAAAACCTGGACGCGATCGCGGGTGTGTTCGGGAAGATGCTCGACCAGCGCCGGCGCGAGGTTCAGGCACTCGGCGAAGGAGCACTCGAACGTTTCTATCAGCACTACTTCCCGCACGTGTTCGAGCGTCCAGAGAAGGCGGCACAGTTCGTGAATTCGTTCTTTGGTGGAAGACGCAGTATGGAAGGTCCGAAATCGTTCCTGAAGCATCGCGAGTTCCCGACGTTCGAGGAGGCGCTGAAGGCCGGCATGAAGCCGGTGAGTGACAATCCCGTGCGCCTGGTGCTGATGAAAGTGCGAGAGATGGACCGTTATCTGATGGCGCACGCTGTTCTTCGGGACATGGGCGATAACGGCTTTGCGAAGCGGGTAGCAGTTGCCGGAGAAGATCCGCGGCAAATGAAACTCGATGGCGAGCTCGTCCCTTCGAAGTGGATGGTCCCTTCGAAAAATGATCTCCCCGAAAACTTCAAATCGATTGCGGATCCGGTTGGCGGCGGAAAGTGGTATGCGGAGGAAGGCGCGGCGCAGGTCCTGAATAATTACCTCACTCCAGGGCTTCGAGGGAAGAGCGGACTGTACAGAATCGCCATGGGGTTGAACAACACCATGAATCAGTCGAACCTGGGGCTTAGCGCGTTCCACTTGACGGCGGAGTCCATCAACTCCGTGGTTTCGAGGGTGGCGTTGGGACTCCTACGAGCCCGGCATGGCGATCTGTCGGGAGCAGCTTTCCGATTGGCAACGTCTCCAGCGGCGCCGTTTATTGACTATTTCCAGGGCTCGAAGGTGCTGCGCGAATGGTATAAGCCGGGTGCGCCCGGCGCGCCGATCGCGGCGATTACGGACGCGCTGATGAAGGGTGGCGGCCGCGCGAAGATGGACGAGTTCTACGCGAACAACATGGCCGAAAAGATGATGACGGCCTTCCGGAGCGGTAACTTCATCGGCGGCGCGCTGCGTTCGCCGTTTGCGGGCCTCGAGGCCGTGTCGAAGCCTCTGATGACGACCTGGTCCCACGGCTGAAACTGGGAGCATTCTCCGACATGGCGGCGCATGAGATGGATAAGCTCGGGCCCGGTGCAAGCGTCGAGCAGACGCGCGCCGCTATGGCCGGAGCCTGGGACTCGGTTGAAAACCGGTTCGGCGAGATGACGTACGACAACCTGTTTTGGAATCGTACCTTCAAGGATCTGTCGATGCTGGCTGTCCGTTCCGTGGGCTGGAATCTGGGGACGATCCGCGAGCTGGCCGGCGCCGGCGTCGACGCGGCGAACATTATCCGCGGGCGAGCGCCCGAAAATGAGCATCGGCTGGCATATGCAGTGGCGTTGCCGATCGTTGCCGGCTTGATGGGTGCGATCTACCAGCACGCGCACACCGGCAAAGGTCCGCAGGAGCTGAAGGATTACTTCTTCCCGGAGCGCGAGGACGGAAAGCGGTACGCGATGCCGACGTATGTGAAGGACGCCTATCACTACGCCACGGACCCATTGCGCACCATCGAGAACAAGACTGGGCCGCTGGTCAACACGGTTTCGGAGATGCTGCACAACCGGGATTATTACGACCGGCCGATTCGGAACGCGGACGATCCGCTCGTGAAGCAGCTCGGACAGGAGGCCGGTTTTGTCGGCCGGCAGATGCTGCCTTTTACACTTCAGCAGTATTTTGGTAACGGGAAGAAGAAGCCGGTCGAGGAGACTAATCCGGAGCACAAGGTCGAGAACTTCCTTGGCATACAGAGAGCTCCTGGTGAGCTCCAGCCTGGATACAAGCCGCGAAAAGGGACGCACTCGAAGTAATATAAGGCCAAAGGTGAATCAAAGTGGAAGGGCTGACTGAGGCCGAGTTGGCGGAGTGGACCGCTCATATAGAGGCTGAAGCGGCCGCTCGAGGCTGGGAGCGCGTGTGTCCCGGTTCGGACTGTCAGATCTGTCGCGGGTTCGGGCGTATCCCTCTTGATCAAAAGTTTTGGTCGCCGTGCGTGGGCTCGGACTTGTCGCACTGCCTCGCGGGCGCGGAAGTGAAGCGGCGCGAGGAACACTGCGATGTGTGTAACGATGCGGGAATATACGAGACGCCGGGAGGGTGGGAACTGTGCAACTGCGCCCATGCGGCCCGTAAGATCGAGGAACGACCGGACATCCTTCAGTTATTGAAAAAATTGGGAGGCAACGCGAGCAGTTTTACTATGTGAGTGTTGATATTCGGGCCGGCCCTGGGCTCTTAGTTCGACGCGTTGGATTCAGCGAACTTTAGGTGCGCGTCCACTTCAGCGGTCCAGGCTCGACCTGCGCACCAGCTTGGATTGCGGCGCGGACCTTTTCCCGGTATTTCGCGGCTGCTTCCTCAAGCGCCCGAAGCTCCCCCAACTCCGTCTGAGAAATCGTCTTTAGGTCCGTCGCATCCGACGCTACGAGCGACGCCCACGTGCGATAGGCCTCGGCGTCCTTCTTGGCTCCTGAAATGATCTTATGGTGCTGAAACAGCTTGCGAGTCGCTGGATCACGTCCTAACGGAACGGTCACATACCATCGCCGATTTCCACAGTTCACGATGCCTGGCGATTGTTTCGTGTTGAACGACCTCGGTGCGTATCTTCCGAGCATATGTCCGCACCGTTGGCAAAGCAGTGTGGACGAGTTCAGGCGATCGGGTTCATTTGCGCGCGTCTGGCATCGCGGACACCCATACTTAGGCTCGCCCATTTATCGCTCTCGCGTTGGCTTCTTCGCCTTCCGCTTCGCGGCGCTAGCCGAGGCCGCTTTCTTCGCCCGCTCGGTGCGCTCTTCTCGCGTCATAGTTTCGAGCGAACGCTTGCCGCCCTTCGATCCGAACCGGCTTAACTCGTTACTTCGCTTCAGTTCCTGTGATTTGCGTGTTGGCATCGGATGCGTGAATTAATAGACTGGACGTTTTCAAATGTCGCGACAGCACGATCGCACGAAGGCATTATGTGATCACCTTAGCACGTAAAATAGGACTTGACAAGCTAAGCCAAGCGAATTATTATTGGTCTGGAAATAAGACGGGCCTGGAATCGGCGCCAACCGATACCAAGCCCTGAACGACACGAAAGAGGCCTTTCATGACGTCTGTATTTCAGACTATCACTCCATTTTTGCCGGAGCGTTCCGAATTGAACGCGCTCGCTCTGGCCGATCCTATCCATTTTCAAGATGCCGGCGAACCCGCGGCTGAACAGTACGACTCCTTCGATCAACTCTTTGATCCTGACAATTTCCGCGATCTCGGGGGATTGGGGGTTGAACCACGATGAAACGGGCCGGGGTGTCGCGCTGCCCACGAAAAGGAGACGAAAACATCATGGAAAAATGTATCGCCAACGCAATCGAACTGCCGGAAACATCGAAACAGAAAGCATTCAAGAAGGCCACTACAGCCAGTGCCGCCAAGCTCAAGGAGACCGTCTTCTCATTGGAGAAGGCTGTGACCCAAGCCGTTCGAATCAAGAAGGCCAGAATGCAGAGCGCGAGAACCAAAAGCGCCGAGCGAATGAGGTCTGGCTTCCGCAAAACAATGAAAATAGCGACCACCAAGATCCTGGCTGCCCACAGCTGCGGAGACCTCAGGGATGACGATCTATTGTTCCTGGTGAATGATTTACGGGAGAGCGTGGAAGTCGTCGAATCAACGGCATACAATACCCTCACTCCGGGCTGCGCACTTGACGGTTTTTCCTTCAGGGAACTTGGCCATTTGCACTACGGTTCGCCGACCAATCCCAGCGCTCGTAAGATCCTCATGGCCGTCGAAAGCGGGTTATTCGAGCAGAATTTTAGGAGCAAACTCGCCGCGAAGGCTGCTCGTGTTAAGCGTGACCGCAAGAACGAGGAGGTGGACCGTGGATAGCCAACGTGAGCGTTTCCGCAAGGCAGCTCTGTTCGCGGAGCACCAACTCTCCGGTAGAAGCCTTCAGGCGTTAGCTTGCACGATCGAGGCGTATCTCGCCGTGGACGAACGCGCGTTCTTTCCGCGAAATAACTGGGGAATCGAGTTAATGAAAAGGGCGTACAAGTTCGCACGGAATCGGATGCTGCGCGAGCAGGGCTACTCGGAGAGTGACATTAAGGCACTCAAGGCCATGGGTGTGGCGCTGTGAGTGCGCCTGCTCCCCGCGACAGCGAGCCGCAGCTTCGCGAATTGCGGGAATTCGTGACGCGGCGCCTCGCACCGGATTCTGTGAGTCCGGCCAGCAGACTGCTGCTCACTGTTCTCGCCGGCGTTGCCGAATTCGAACGTGAAATGGCACGCGCACGGGGAAAGTCTGTCTCGCGAGCCAGGCGCTTTCAACGTGAGGAACTGATCAGGTTGCGCGAAATTGAAGGGCTGAGCTGGCGTGCGATTGCGAGGCAGCTGCGCGCTCCGGTTTCGACCGTCAGGAGTGTCTATGGTGCCTGTGCCGCGGTTTCGCCGCGGAAGGCTCCGAGGAAGGCGGAACGGATCCGGATGGGCTCGGCGCGCGCTGCAGCATAGCCGGATTCACCGCCTCATTCAATCGAAAAGATCCCGCTGTGCATCCGCCATAAAGATCAGCACTGCGGCCTGATAGGCGTAGAAGTTGGTCCTCATGGTCGCCTTAAATGCTGGTACTTCCAGCTCTCGATTGCAGCTCGAGCAGACGAGCCAGGTCTCGTCCGCCGAGTTACGATTGCGCCCATACCAATGATCGAACTCCGCACCGGGAAGCTTTCCGTTCCCATCGCAGACCTTGGCTTGCTGGCAGCATGGACACCATCCGGCTCTTCGCTCCAGTGTCACGCGAACGTGGAGGGGTAGCGGAAGGTTATCGAGAATGGCTGCGACGCCGGCCGAGAGAAAGCCAAGCGTGCGCTCAATTCGATTTCTGTCCGGATCTTCAATTGGGCGCCCGCCAACAGGCGCCGGGAGTAGCGGCAGTTCGGTTTGCTGAAACATGACAGCAGAATATTCGAAAGCGAAACTGTTCGGCTTGACGATAGCCGGATGTTGCTGAATTCGTGGCGGTTCAGGCTATGAATCGCTGCCTGCCTTCGGCAAGCTCTTCGGCGACCGCGCTGCTATCTTCGCGCGCCATCGCGAGTGCGTTCACTATTCCGTTTCTAAGGGAGGCCGCAGTCCGCTCGTGGCGCATTCCTTCGGCGATGAGCGTCAGGTGGATTACTCGTCTCGATAACTGAAATCGATTCGCCAGCACTGCTGTTAAATCGCGCACGTCGCCGGTCACAGCGAGCTCGCAGGCTTGCTCCCAGATTCTTCGGCGCACGGCGTCCAGGGGCAACCGCGGAGAGGCATTCGATGCGCGGGAGGGAGGCTTACGTTCTACTTCGCAACGGACAGGCACACCTCAGGATATGCAGACTGTGTGCAATTTGAGAAGGTGTGCGGATTTTTTCCCCGCACGGTCAAACATTTCTTGCCGCTCATGTTTCCTGCAGCTACAATGGGTGTGTAAAGCACCCACGGCCGCCGAACCCTGGCCTAATTAACCAGGGCGAAGACAGGTTCCCTGATCTGTCGCGGCGGCCGAGTCCAAAAGCTTCAGGGCGCAGCAGGGAGCGATATGTCGGCGGCGGCCAAAAAAGCGTACAGAAGAGCGAAGAGAGCTTTTATAGAAAAGGCGTCGGAGGAAGCCCTTCGCTCGTGTGACTCAGACACAGCCTTCGAGCAATTGTTAGACGACGCGCAGAGTTACAGCGACAAAATTTTCACGCAGGCCCAAACAGATAATTCGAACTCCGGTTCGGATGATCCGGAGAATTGGCCCTATAATCGGCGTCTTTTGGAACGCACGTGGGAAGCAAAGAGAGAGTTTGCCAGAACGCGGTTCTCAAAGCAGTCGATGTCGCCGAACGAGCTCGCGCTCGATGCCGCGGATGCCAATAAACTGCAACCTATCCCCATTCATTTCGTGTCTGAGATTGAGGGGCCGCTCTTCGATTGGGTGCGCAAAGAATTCGCTAAATTAGCGAATCCCTTTGATTCTTCGTCGGTGCGCGATGTCCTCAATAGGGCCGTGCATCCCGACACGTGGTTGAAACCGCCTTCGGAGCAGGCGCGAAGGGAACTTAGAGAAATTGGCTGGGTAGCCGGAGACGATCGATCTATCGCTTACGTCGGTGATGGCACGAAGCGCCGACTGGCTTCTGCCGAAACCAGGGCAATGTTTCTACCGCATGACGAGGCCACCCGATTGGCATACGAGGCGGGGATAATGATCCCACCTCAGGCGCGCCCAGCCATTCGAGAAAAGCTGCGCGCCATGCTGGAGGCTGAACAGAGCAGCCTTCAAACCCTCGATCAATCGCTGCAGAAAGAGACAGCCGAACTACTCGGCAGGCGCCCTCAGAATCCTATCAGGGCTCGGGCGACGTCGCGCAGCCACGCCGTTTATGGCGAGAAAATCAAGACATTGCGCGGCGAGCAGTCACAAGCGGCGTTCGCGCGCATATGCGGCGGTATCTCGGTAGACACGCTACAAAGGGCGGAGCTTAGTAATTCTGCGACCCTTCGAACCTTACACAGAATTCTCAACTCTCGCCCCGCTAAAGCTATAAAACTAAAGCTTATAGACCTTCAAAAAAACACACCGCAATAGACCGCAAACCACGGAATTTTGCGGCTACTTGCGGTTTTTCCTCGTTTACTATCGTCATCGTGAAGCAGGAAAACAAATCAAAAAAGCCACAGCGAGAATTTGGCACCGAAGGCGACGTGGAAAGGATCACGGGCCGAAAAAAGCGAACTCTTCAGAAGGACCGCTGTTTCGGGCGCGGGTTTCCCTTTTTTCGCGTCGGGCGCTCGATTCTCTACGACCTCAATGAGGTTCGCCGCTTAATCCGCGCCAACCGCGTCGAAGTGAACCGCGGAGGTGACCGTGCGGCGTGATCACCGAAAAAAGAGAAAACGCCAGCAACTGATTGCCACATCCAGTGATATAAAGCAACCCTCGCTGTTCGAAGAATCGCGATACTCACATGAGAAACCGGTTTTTGGGAAACGCGCCGCGCCGATTGCAGCGGCCGCTGATCCAGCTTCCTCGCACATAGCGGCGGCTGAATTCACGGCGTCCGGCTCGCGCGGTCGACAGAAATCAGCATTACTGCGATTCCTCCGCCAGCAAACGCGACCGATGACTTCCTTCGAAATCTCCCACATGGCCGGGTTAGATCGCGTGGGAGTGGCGCGTCGCTTGCCGGATTGCGAGCGCGACGGCACGGTGCAGCGGTGCCAGATGCGGGTTTGCGAGATAACCGGGCGACCATCGGTAACGTGGCTCGCGGCAGGCGGTGCAGCATGAAGCCGCGTTCAAAGAACAGGACCCCGCGCACTGAGGCGAAGATGAAGCGGCTCTTTACGTGGCTTCGCTCCTTTGGGGGAAAGGTTTTTCCGAAGTTAGAGACGATTGAAAAACGCCTCGGATGGAGCGTATCCACCATTCGGCGCCTGCTGGCCGAACTGAGACGCGACGGGAAGATTTCGTGGGATCGGAGAGGCCCGACGTCCTGCATTTATTATCTGCACGATACGCAGCGGATGGAACACTCTTTGGAGCACTCATTGGAACACTCAAGGCCCCGTAGTCTTTTAAGTGAGGTTTTAGAGTTCAGAGGAACCGGAACGGTCGCCGAACGAAAACCAGCGCAACGCGAAGACGCCAGCACGCGGTATATTCGGCGGCTGGAAGCCGAGGAACGAGCCCGGAAGGCTTCAGCATGATCGGAAAACTCCGGGCGGCTCAGGAAGTCCATAGGCTTCGCGGCACAAATTATTTCTCGATGCTCGATGAGGACGGAGTCGCGCAACTGGTGCGGATGCTCACCTACGCCGAGACGGAGTCGATCGCGGTCGTCGTGGTTAACGAGTGGTTGGAATCGCAGACCGAACGGCCAACGCCGGCCGATTTGCGGGCGCTGGTGGCCATCGAGAACGAAGCTTATCGCGAGAGGCTCCGGGCTAGACAAGAGGCCGCGCCGGCCTCCTGGAAATGCACTAAGTGCCAGGACAGCGGCATATGTGGAGGGGCGATTACTGGACCGGGCGCGGAGCCCTGGCGCCCCTGTGACTGCGCCGCGGCGAAGACTCTTCTGTCGTCGAAGCCGTCGGCCGTCGATGACGCGAATGCGGTGCGCGCGAAGTTGCTGCTACTGGCAGCACGGTCACTAAAAGCTGTTTCCTGGGATCGGCGACAGGTTGAAGACATTTACGCCGAATTTCGGAGGGTGGGATGACGCCCACGGTCACCATCTCCGACGCGATCGGCGACGTCATCGCCCGAGGTGGATACTGAAGCTCTTGTCTCCAGTTTCGCTCGCAACACAGCTCGAAGTTTCCGAGCATACGCTCGCGAATTGGCGTGCCGCAGGGACAGGTCCGGCGTACGCTCGCGTAGGCGGGTTGATCAGATATCGAGACAGCGACGTCGCGGAATGGGTAGAATCACGCGTCAGGAGAATGAACGATGCCCCTCAGACAGCGGGACGGGAATTGGCATTATCGGTTTTGGGTCGACGGCCGCGAATACACGGGCAACACCGACTTGGTCGCCACCAAACGCAACAGGACCGCCGCGACGCGGATGGAGGCGAAGTCGCGCGAGCTGGTGATGAGCGGCCGTGCCCACGAACTCAGGCTTCAGGTGCAGCCATTCAGTGATGCCGCGAAGGAATTCTTGACATGGGCAGATGGCGAATACGTGGATCACCCGGCGACAGCGAGGCGACTGCGAACCAGCTTCGTGAGCTTGTCCGCGTATTTCACCAACAAGCCGGTATCGTCGATCCTTCGCGGGCATGTGAACGATTTCAAAGCCTGGCGCCGGAAAGAACACAGCGTGCGTGAAATCACTATCCGGCACGACCTGCACGCGCTCTCCAAGGCTTTCGGTTATTTTGTAGATCACAACTGGGCTCGCGAGAATCCCGTTAAGGGCGTCGAGATTCCCAGCGACAAAGACGCGGTGCGGATCCACGTGTTGTCCGCGGCGGAAGAGGCGCTGTACTTCGAAGCGGCCCGGCGCTTCCCCGCCCTGTACGACCTCGGCCGTTTGATGCTCAATCAGGGATGCCGGCCGGAAGAAATTTTGGAGCTGCAGGTTGCCGATATCGACCTTGAGCGATCAAGAATGACGATTCGGGCTGGGAAATCAAGAGCAGCACGCAGGCAGCTACGGCTCTCCGCCGAGAGTCGAGAGATTTGCGCGCGCCGGGCGATGGCCGCGGCCTCACGCTGGATGTTCGAAGGCAAGGTGCCAGGCACGCGCCTCGCGAAACTGAACGGGCGACACACCGATATTCTCGACGGCTTGGCGACATGCAAGTGCTCACACTCACAAGACCAGCACAAGAGCGGAAAATGCGCCTGCGGGTGCAAGAAGTTCGAGGAAGCGTCGCGCATGGCGTTTGTGCTCTACGATCTCCGGCACACCTTCGCGACGCGCGCCGCGGAGTCAGGAATGCCCGTGGCGACGCTCGCCAGCATCTTGGGCCATGGCGATCTCCGAAGCGTCTCAAAGTACGTTCACGTGCGCCAGGACGCTCAGGATAGGGCCATGGACGCCCTAGAGGAGGCCCGAAACATTTCCGGGGAGAAACGTTCGTCCGGTTTCCGTCCGGTCGAAGGCGCTGAAAAGCGGGATAACGCGGGATCATCCGGGAGGGCCTAAATGACAGAAAAATCAACTAAATTGTTGGAGGCGCGGATCGGAGTCGAACCGACGAATAAAGGTTTTGCAGACCTCTGCCTTACCACTTGGCTACCGCGCCTTTTTGAGGAAAGCCTACTCCACTGATACCGCGCCCGCAGCGCAAAGTCAACTACTTGTTCGGCGTCGGCTGGCCGGGGGGTGCCGTGCTCTTCGTCGAAGGACCACCATGCCGCCAACCGCCGCCGTCCGGTCCACCCGGTCTGCCGCGGCCACCGCGGCCCTGCCGTTTCTTCAACTCCTGCCACTGCTCGTCCGTGAGCACCGTGCGGATTTTCAGATCCATTTGCGACGTGGCGCGAAACAGGTCCGAGCGCGCCGCCGTCAGATGTTCGATCGCGTCGTTCGATTTTCCCTGGTCGACCGGGGACTCATCGAACGCGGATTTCAGCTCATCTTCGGCTTTCCGCCACGTTTCCCGTAGATCGGACACTTTCTTGAAGGAATCCTTGCAAATGGCCGTGATCTGCTTCTGTTGCGCCTCACTCAGATTCAGGTCGCTCGCGAGCTTTCCCTGCCGGCACACCTCGCCCATTGGCATCTGCGCGAACAGCATGCCGGGTAAGAATGCCGCCAAAAAGGCCCATTTAAACATGCAAATTAATTCTGATCCTGCTCAAAAAGCTCATGAATCGGTTGCGCCGCGATCGGCTCCATCGATTGCTCCATCGAGTATACATCGGAGAATAACTGCGTGTCGTCAGCCTCCGGCCTGACCACTTGAGATTGAGAGGCCACCGGCGAAGGCTGATGCGCCACCACTCCCACCGCCACCAGACACGCAGCCGCCGCCAGCGCCGGGACCCACTTCATGCGCGTCTGCTGCCTCTCCCCCATCCGCGCATAGATGTTTCTCCGCTGCGCCGCCAGAAACTCATTAGACTCCGCCTGTGGCTGCGCAGCCATCTCCCGCCGCTCCCGCAACTGGCGGAACCGCTCCGCGCATTCCGCGCAATGGTCGAGATGCCCGGCTGTTTCAATCGAGTAGAGCCGGTCTACCAACTCGTCCGTGGTTAGATGCTTCATTTTGTCGTCCCATCGTAAAGATCGCGCAATTCGACGCGGAGCTTCGTCACCGCGCGGAACATGTGCGCCTTCACCGTTCCTACGTCCAGACCCAGGAGCCTGCCGATTTCCTCCAGGCTCATATCTTCATAATGCCGCAACGTGAACACCGTCCGCTGACGGATCGAAAGTCTTCCCAGCGCCGCCGCCAGCCGCCGCCCGATTTCTCCGGCGAAGCAGCGGTCCTCAGCCTCCGGTGTGCGCGAAGGCGTCATGGACAGAATGGCCGCTTCATCCTCCGACGAAGGCCTGCGCCGCCAGAATTGCCATTTTCGCGACCGCAGACGGTCCAGGCAAGTGTTCACCGCAATCCGTGTCAGCCAGCGCGCCGGATCGTCCAGCTCCTTCGCATCCTCGCGAATCAGCGCTTGATAGGCTTTGAGAAAAACATCCTGGGTAGCTGAATCCGCTTCATCGCGGTCTTGCAGAAAACGTTGGCACAGCCCGTAGACGCGCCTCTGCTCGGACGTCATCCACGCCCCGAAGTCGCGCACCAGTATCGATTCCGTCTGTTCGGCCAACAGAGGCTCGGCCATTAGCCCCATCATATCCTGTCCATCTCTAATGACGGCTCTATTTTAGAACGGTTTACCGTTACTGCGCGCCGAACGCCGCCACCGATGTGGCCATTAAGGCATTGGATTCGTGTCCGTTACGATGCCCCACTCCCACCTCATCTAAGAACTTCGAGATGGTCAGACGAGTGTCCGCCGGCGGAATGGCAGGTGATGATACCGCGGCCGCCGTCGCCAGGGCCGGCTTGGCGAACACCGATTCCTTGGGCAACTGATCGAGGTCCGTTCCCTCTTCGACAATCATCTCGTGCTCGATCCAGTTCGACAGAGGAATGTTGCGGAAAAACAGCCGCTCCTGCATCACCATGGTCTTTTTTGACGCCGTAAGTGATTTGCTTTCACGCGCATAGCTACGTTCCTCGACGTGGAAATCATGCATGAATTCGTCCATCGCGATGCGCTTGGTGGCCTCTTCGGTGGCCTTAATCCGCTCCTCCATGGTGATTTTCTGGGAGCTGATCGTCGCCCGAGCCTCCGCTAGCGACTCGCGCTCCTTCGCCAATGCGACTTCCATCCGTGCCTGCATGATGTAGAACGACAACAATGCGCTCCCTCCGGCCACAAACACCGGCAGGAACATCCACAAGAATGCTTCCATGTGCATACTGTGAATCTATCGGACGAGTATGGGAAGAAAGTTAGGGGAGTAGGCGAAAAACCTTAGTCATACTACACCAGTCGGCTATCCTTCTTGCGACCCGTCGACTTTCGCGCCGCTCAGCAGCGCAATCAGTTGTTTGAAATCGAAATGCCCCAAAGCCCGGAAAATCGCGCCCACACGGAAGCCAAAACCGGCCATAAACCCGTAATATTTGCCAATAAATGCCGCCGCGCCGCCCGCGCGATCCGCCGCCAGCAAACCCTTTGCAGCCGAAGCCGAGCTATCCCCATGCCGCACGGCCCGTATCGATGGATACAGGCGAATTTTCTTGACGCCGCGCCGGATCTGCATCGCCAGATCCGCATCAGCCCAAAATTCGCCATACCGCTCGTCGAAATAATTCATCCCTTTGACAAATTGCTTGCGAACCAGCAGCGCATCGCGCTTCGCGTACTCCACGTTGACGCTCTCGGCTTCGAGGTCGATCGCCACCGGCTGCATTTCGCCTTTGAACGACTCCGCCGTCGGAAATTTATAAATTCGCGCCGCCGGCTTGCCGTTTTCATCCACCAATAAAGGACAGACCGCCGCCGCATCGGAATCCTGCTCCAGCCGATCCGCCAGCTTCTGCACCGCATCCGGCGCCACCTCGACATCGGGCGACAGGTAAAACATCAGATCGCCCTTCGCCGTGCGCGTGCCGATGTTCATCGCTTTAGTCGCTCCAAAATTGTGCGGCAGGCGAAGCGCAATAATCGCTGGAAATTCAGTATCGAGCTGCGCACTGCCGTCCTGGCTGCCCAGATCCACCACCAGGATTTCAAGCCGCTCGCGATCGGTCGAGCCCTCGAGGGCAGCCACTGCCCTCCGCAACGCTTCGATCTGATTACAAGCGACGATAATCGCCGACACTCGTGGCCCTAAAGGCTCTTCTACAGGAACATTCATGCGGATCAGTGTCTAGCTTACCAGCGTTTACCAGAGGTGATGAACCAGCGGCCCGATCTTTTCCTGGTAAATTTTCGCGATCGCCGCCATGCTGGCATCGCTGATGGGCGGCAAATCGGAAGCGGCGCAATTTTCCTCGGCCTGGGCGGGCCGCTTGGCGCCGGGAATCGCGCAGGAAACCGCCGGAAACATCAGGATCCAGCGCAGCGCGAACTGCGCCATCGTGATTCCCGCCGGAACCAGCCGCCGAATCTCTTCCACAGCATCCAGCGCCGTCTCATAATCGACACCGGAAAACGTCTCGCCCCGATCGAACGCTTCCCCGTGGCGATTGAAACTCCGATGATCGTCTTTTTCGAATTTAGAATTGCGCATCAGCTTGCCGCTCAGCAGGCCGCTTGCCAGCGGAACGCGCGCCAGAATGCCGGCCTTTTTCTTCTCCGCCTCGGCAAAGAACAACTCACTGGGCCGCATCCGAAAACAATTGAAAATGATCTGCACCGTCTCCACGTTCGGATACTCGATCGCCTTCAGAGCCTCTTCCACCCGTTCGACGCTCACCCCGTAATGGCGAATCTTGCCGGCCGCCGTCAGATCGTCGAGAATCCCGAACACCTCCGGCCGGTAGTAAACGTCGGTTGGCGGGCAGTGCAATTGCACCAGGTCCAGACAATCCGTCGATAAATTCCGCAGGCTGTCTTCAATAAAGGTAGTGAGGTTCGCGCGATTGTACCCTTCGGCAGTCTGCGCAGGCAGACGCCGCCCCGCCTTGGTCGCGACGACGATCTCCTCTTTCCGGTCGCGCTTGAGCTGGGCGATCAGCTTCTCGCTGCGTCCCATCCCATAGACATCAGCCGTGTCGATAAAATTCACCCCGCGGTCGATCGCGCGGTTCAGCGCGGCCAATGAATCCGCATCGTCCACGCTGCCCCAGGACCCTCCAATCGCCCAAGCTCCAAAACTGATTTCAGATACCTTCCAACCGGTCCGTCCCAGTGCGCGATATTTCATGAGAAAGAAGAATGATACCCTACCAGCGCCTCGATAATCGCCCTGTAAACCTCTGGATCCCCGCCATTCGCCGCCGACCACCGAGCCTGCCCGAGCGCCGTCCCTCCATACTGATTCTCGATCTCGAGCGACGCATCGTGCCGCAGCAGCAGCTTGACCGTTTCCAGATGTCCGCCGATCACAGCCATGTGCAGAGGAGTCTGCCCATCGCCGCGTTTCACCGCCAGATCCGCGCCGCGTTCCAGCAGGAACTCAACCACGCTGTTGCGCCCGTATGCGGACGCGTAAAGCAATCCCAGATCCCGCTGCTTTTGGGTAGCGTCATCAAAAAGCCTCTTCACGTCGTCGAGCCAGCCAATCCCCGCCGCTCCCGCCAGGTCGACCCGAGCCCCGCGGCGTGCCAGAAACTCAGCCGCTTTCGGACGATTATGCGCCAGGCAGCCATTCACCCCGCAGGATTCGAGATCCGCCCCATGATCGAGCAGCGTCTGAAGCAGCACTGGGAGCACCCCAGCGCGCTCCGGATGAATGCTAGTGGCCGCAAGGCCAAACGTAGTGTATCCGCCGCCGTACACATTCGCCGTAGCATCAATCTCGGCTCCGGCATCGAGCAGCATCTGAGTAATCAGGACGATATTCGCCGGCGTCTTCTGGCGAAAATTTTCGACGCCATTGGCCGAAACATAGTGCAGCAGCGTGGCGCCATGTTCCCGCGTAGAATTCGCGCGAGCAAGCCGCGGATCCTTATCCAGCAGCCTCTTCAAGGTGGCCGCGTCGCCCTCGACAACCGCATCCGCCGCCGCTTCAAATCGTGAAACCGGCGAGCTTTTCTGAAGCTCTCGAAGATGCTTGGAAAACTTCGGCCAACTCAAGAACCCATGCGATCGAGCAATAGCAAACTGCGCTCCGGTCAGCGTCTCTGCCTCGCCGGTCTTGACCATCTTTTTCGCAAGTTTTTTGTAATGTTCAACGTCAGGCCGCGGCGGAAGCGGCAGAGCGGATTGCGGGGAAAACATAACGAAGCTCCTTTCACAACATGCCTGGAGTCCGCACGAATCAGGCTGAAAGAAGGTTCGTGACCTTCGAAAAATCGATAGGTGGGCAAAGCCCTTTCCGCGGACCGGATGCGCCCCTAGCGCTGAAGTCAGAATAGCAAGAACGGCAGAACTTGCGAAAAATTAGGGAGTGCCTAGGGCCGCCGACTCTGTCCCCAATTTTTCGCCCCATCCACTTCAGCCCCGCAGTGTTTTCATCTCTGGGCAGGGGAACACTCTTGCGCCGCGTCGACACTCGTGTTTGTGGGCGGCGCCGTGCGCTGCCAGCGATATCGACTCCGAGCCCCGACCGAGCCGTGACCGCAGGGAGCGGAGTCACCGTAGATGTTTTCGAAAGTGTCAACAACGGCCCGCCGGGATCGTCCAGCGAATCCTCATCAGCCCTTGAACATGGCCTCAAGGCGCGCGTCCATCTCTTCTTCCTCAATAAACTCCCCTCGCTGGGCGGCAGCGAGCCCTCTTTCCACCGTCGCAACGAAACGGGCTTCCTCATCGAGATAACGAACAACAACCTCGGTCGCCAGTCGCTCCGTATCGGTGCCCGACTTGGTAGCAATCTTCGCAAGCTGCGCTTCCTGCTGCGGAGTGAGATGTACTTCCATTCCCGAAAGATACTGGAAAATTGGCTGTGAGACAACACTAGCCGGACATTCGGCGAGCGCGCACGAGTCCAACTTGAGCTACCTTTTCGATATGGCCAAGCTCAGCGATTCCCCGATCACCGCCGAAGATCTCCTCGAATTCGCCGAGGCGGATTCTGATTTTGGGTTTGAGATGAAGGTGCTCAGGCAGCTTCGAGCCGACGGCTTCGCCTGCTCTCACTCTGGAACTTACCAAGACCCCGTGACGTCCAAAATCAGGCAGTTCGATATTCGCGCGTCCAGGGAGCGACCCGGCTCAGTGCTCACTCTCGCGGTCGAGTGCAAGAATCTTCGCTCCAACAATCCGCTCTTGCTGAGCGCAGTACCGCGCACCCAGCCTGAAGCTTTCCACGACCTCGTCCTACTGCGCCCGGAGCGCATCGGCCCCACCGTCGGAGCTATTATAGGAAACACTTCCGCTTACAAACCTGGAGAAATGGTAGCCAAGAAGACGGACCAGGTATGTCGACTGGCTGCGACAAACGAATTAAATAGTAATGACGAGGCGACATTCGAAAAGCTGAACCAAGCTGTCAGTAGTTGCCAAGACCTGGTCCGGGGCTCTGCAAATAGGCCGCTGGCTTCCATCAAGAAGGCAATCGTCCCAGTCCTCGTTGTCCCGACGGGCCTCTTGTGGCAGGTCGACTACAATGTGGACGGCGCGATGTCGGTTTCGCCCCGGCAGATCAGCAGAGCTGCGCTCTTCCGCGATCACACATGGTTAGTACCGGGAGCCTATGGAGAAACCCACCCTTATCGGCTATCCCATATAGAGGTGGTCACGTTAGGTGCGGTTGCTGAAGCTATAGAGTCCTGGCTTGGCCCTGAAGGGTTCTTTCCTCCGTGACCTCGGCTGATTGGGCTGTCGACCCGTTCGCCAGTCAATCATCCGCATTCAAATCTGCCATCAGCGCATCTACGCTCGTGAAGTGCTTGCCTTTACCCGCCTCAAGCTGAGAGATCGCCTCGCGGGTCGCCGCGTTTGGCGCTCCGGCATCGGAGGGCGCGCATCCGCTTGCCATGTCATCGGCAGGCTTCTTTAAGGACAGTTTTTTCACTTCTTCGGCCGCCGCGCCTCAATCACCGGAATCAACGAATATGCCGGCTCCGGTATTGATTGCCTGGATCTCTGCGAAATCTCGTCATTCAGGCTCATCACGAACTGCTCGATCTGCCGCTGCATTTCCGCCATCCGTTCGCGCATGTTTAAAATGATCTCGACCCCTGCCAGGTTCACTCCCAGATCGCGCGTCAGCTTTAGAATTACTTCCAGCCGCTCCAGATCCTGATCGGTATAGAGCCTGGTGTTCCCGTCACTTCGCGACGGCTTCAGCAATCCTTCACGCTCATAAAGACGCAGCGTCTGCGGGTGAATCTGATACTGCTCGGCCACGGCCGAGATCATGTAGGCGGCCTTATTCTTTTTCGCCATCTTACACCTTCGTCCACAGTTCGGCGCGCGGATCTTCCGGATGCAGAGTCGCGTATTCGCGCAGCAGTTCCTTGGTCCGTTCGTCCTGCACCACCGGCGCTTCGAGCGACACTTCGACCAATTGATCTCCGCGCGCGCCCGTCCGCGAATTTAATACGCCTTTTTCGCGCAGCCTGAATTTCTGCCCGTTCTTGGTGCCCTGCGGAATCTTCAGCAGAGCCCGCCCGTCGATAGTCGGCACTTCGATCTTGGTGCCCAATCCCGCCTCGTCGATGCGCACCGGCACTGTGATTTCGATGTCGTCCCCGTCGCGCCGGAAAATCGGATGCGGTTCCACTCGAATCGTGATATACAGGTCGCCCGACGGCGCGCCATGCGTTCCGGAGTTCCCTTTTCCTGCCACCCGCAATCGCGAGCCCTGCTGCGCCCCCGGTGGAATCCGCACATCCACCACCTCGCTCTTCGAGACCACTCCGTCCCCATGGCAGGTCCCGCACTTGTTGCGCAACCGTCCCGTCCCGTCGCAGCGCGGACAGGTCAGGCTGAACTTCATCGCGCCCGCGGTCTGCGTCACGCTGCCACTGCCGTTGCACTCCGGACAAACGGCGTTCGCTCCCGGACGCGAGCCCGTGCCGCCGCAAGTGGTGCACGTCTCCTGGCGCGAAACGTTGAGCCGCACCTGCGTCCCTTTAATCGCCTGCCAGAAATCGATACTCAGCCCGTATTCGAGATCCGCGCCCTTCTCCGGGGGAGCCGCGCTCGCGTCCGGCGCCTTGCCCCCTCCGAACCACTGGCTGAAAATATCCTGGAAATTCGACGATGTTTCGCCCGTCGAGGTCCGCCGGCCCGCGCCCGTCTGCGCCTCCGAAAAATCGAATCCCCCAAAACCCATATTGGGGTTCCGCTGCGAACCGCCTCCGGTCGGACCGCCGCCCTGAGGCATCCCGTTTTCCGAATAGAAACCATATTGGTCGTACATGGTCTTCTTCTTCGGCTCACTCAGCACGTCGTAAGCTTCCTGCACGGTCTTGAAGCGGTCTTCGGCCGCCTTATCGCCAGGGTTGAGATCGGGATGATGTTTTCGCGCGAGCTTCCGGTATGCTTTGCGGATCTCATCCGCGTCAGCATCCTTCGACACTCCGAGCGTCTTGTAATAATCTGCTGCCATTTTTACGTCCACGCGCGGAACGCCAAAACGCCAAGCGTCAGTTTTTCACTGACGCCTGGAGCCCGGCGCCGGCCTTTACTTCTTATCTTCTACGTCGACGAACTCCGCATCCACCACGTTGTCTTTTTCCTTCGGCTTTTCCGCCGAAGCTCCATCCTGCGGCGGCGCGCCTGTCGGCGGCGTGGACGATGTCTTATACATCGCCTCCGCCAGCTTGTGGCTGGCCTGCGTCAGCGTATCGACGGCTTTGTTGATCTCCTCCACCGATCCCGCCTGCATGGTCTTGCGGGTCGATTCGAGAGCAGCTTCGACCGCCTTCGCATCTTCCTCGCCGATCTTGTCGCGATGGTCCTTCAGCATCTTCTCGACCTGGTACACCATCGAATCGGCCCGGTTGCGCGCGTCGATCTCGTCTTTGCGTTTGCGATCGTCCGCCGAGTTCGCCTCGGCATCCTTCGCCATCTTCTCGACCTCTTCCTTGCTCAAGCCCGAAGAGGACGTGATGGTGATCTTCTGCTCATTATTGGTGGCTTTGTCTTTCGCCAGAACGTTCAGAATGCCGTTCGCGTCGATATCGAACGTCACTTCAATCTGCGGAATACCGCGTGGAGCCGGCGGAATCCCAACAAGCTGAAACACGCCCAGCATCCGGTTATCGCGAGCCAGCGCACGCTCGCCTTGATACACCTTGATCTCGACCGAAGTCTGGCTGTCGGCCGCCGTCGAGAAGGTTTCGCTCTTGCGCGTGGGGATCGTCGTATTGCGTTCGATCAGCTTCGTGAACACGCCGCCCATCGTCTCGATGCCCAGCGACAAAGGCGTCACATCCAGCAGCAGCACGTCTTTTACTTCGCCGCCCAACACACCGCCCTGCACCGCCGCGCCCACCGCGACGACTTCGTCCGGATTCACGCTGCGATTCGGATCTTTTCCGAACAGGTTGCGGACAATTTCCTGCACCTTCGGAATACGAGTCGAACCACCCACCAGCACCACTTCATCAATCTGCGAAGGCTGCATCCCGGCATCAGCCAGGGCCTTTTTGCAAGGCTCCACCGACCGGTCGAGAATATCGGCCACCATCTGCTCGAACCGGGCCCTGGTCAGCTTGATCGCCAGGTGCTTCGGACCCGAAGCGTCCGCCGTCAGGAACGGCAAATTGATTTCGGTTTCGAGCAAGGTCGAAAGCTCGATCTTGGCTTTTTCCGCCGCTTCTTTCAGCCGCTGCAACGCCATCTGATCTTTCGAAACGTCGATGCCCTGCTCTTTTTTGAATTCCTGAATCAGCCAGTCGATAATGCGCTGGTCGATATTATCGCCGCCCAGGTGCGTATCGCCGTTGGTCGACTTCACTTCCACCACGCCATCACCCACTTCGAGGATCGAGACGTCGAAAGTGCCGCCGCCGAAATCGTACACCGCGATGGTTTCGTTCTTCTTACGATCCAGCCCGTATGCGAGCGCAGCCGCCGTCGGTTCATTGATAATACGCAGCACATCAAGGCCGGCAATCTTGCCCGCATCCTTCGTCGCCTGCCGCTGCGCGTCATTGAAATAAGCCGGCACCGTGATCACGGCCTGCGTGACCTTTTCGCCTAGATAAGACTCGGCCGCTTCCTTCAGCTTGCCCAGAATCATCGCCGAAATCTCCGGCGGAGAATACTTCTTGCCGCTGATATCCACTCTCACATCGTCGTTGTCGCCCTTTACAACCTTATAGGGCATCAACTTCATCTCTTCCGCGACTTCATTAAAACGGCGTCCCATGAAGCGCTTGATCGAATAGACGGTGTTCTCCGCGTTCGTAACTGCTTGACGCTTCGCCACTTGTCCGACGAGACGTTCGCCGTTCTTGGCGAATCCAACCACCGAAGGCGTGGTCCGGCCACCCTCCTGGTTCGGGATGACGACCGGCTGGCCGCCCTCCATGACAGAAACAACGGAGTTCGTAGTGCCGAGGTCAATCCCAATGATCTTGCTCATAATCTTCCTCTCGAAGGTAACTTGAGGCTCCTATTAGCCTGCTAACAGTATGCAATATTAGTGCATGATTGTCAACTTTTATAGTGGGTACTGCGCGCACTCCACAGTGAAGTGATTGAATTCATTCACCAAGGCGTGGTTTTCAAAGTGGTTCCCGAAACCCCGGCGCCAGCCTCGATACCACTGAATTGATGAAGGAAATGCAAGCCGAGTGGCAAAAAGATTGGTCTGAGATGTGAGCATCTATCTCGATACGCAGATCGTAGTTTGGCTCTGCGAAGGCCGCGTTGAAAAGCTCACTCCCGCCGCTTTCCGAGCGATTGACTCTTCAGACGTCGTGATCTCACCAATGGTGCTCGTCGAATTGGAATATCTCCTCGAAATTAAGAGAATCGTGAAGCCGCCCGTGGCAATGATCGACCAGCTCCAGACGTTGATTAGATTGAAGGTGAGCAATCATCCCTTTCCGGAAGTGGCGCGTACAGCGGTGTTTGAAGCTTGGACGCGAGACATCTTCGACCGCATCATTGTGGCCCAGGCGCGTTCCGATGGATACTCCGGACTGGTCAGCGCGGATGAGAAAATTCAGTGGCATTACTCAAAAACAATCTGGTAGCTTTTCATGGTTAATGTAAAACGCATGTAAAGACTTCTCCCGCCCGGCAACTCCGCTGTCCTGACTCACATCAGACAATTGAACAAAGAATAATGCAGCGCAATTAAGCGCAATCAAGAAAGAGAATGGACATGAAAAAGACAATATTATGGACGGTAGTGTGCCTGGGCACACTGATGGGAACAGCTTCGGCGCAGATGGTGAACACTATTAAGATAACCCTGCCCTTCGATGCCTCGGTAGGCGGCGTAACGCTTCCCGCCGGCGATTATACGATTAGCGATTTACAGGATGACGGCGCGTCCTCTGTGCTCCGGATTTTCGGGCCTGACGGTAAAAGCGTACTCGCGCTGGCGATGGAAGTGGTCGCGCCCAAAAACCGGCCGGTGTCGGATGAGGCGAAGGTCGTACTAAAGCAGACCGAGGCAGGTTATCAGATCGAGACAATCTGGCTTGCGGGCCGGGAAATCGGCTACGAATTCTTCAAATAGCCGGATGGCGATTCCGGGCTAGTCAGTTCGGACAGGAAAGACTCTGGAATGTAAAGTCTTCTTAAGGCGAGTAACTCCGGCGTTCTGATTTACGCTTCTTAATCAGACGGACTGAAAAAAAATCAGAACGCCGCAATCAAGCGCAAATATGCGCAATTAAGAAGGAGACTGGACATGAAAAAGACAATTTTAGGGACGGTAGTGTGCCTCGGCGCACTCATGGGAACAGCATCGGCGCAGATGGTGGATACGGTCAAAGTAACTCTGCCATTTGCCGCATCCGTAGGCGGCGTAACGCTTCCGGCCGGTGAATATACCATTCGCAATTTAGAGGAAGACGGCAGCGCGTCGGTGATGCAGATCTCGACCTACAAAGGCAAGAGCGTGGCCGCGATTGCGGTGGAAGTAATCGCGCCGAAAAATCAGACGCCCAGCGAGACGAAGGTCGTGCTGAAGCAGGACGGCGACGGCTACAAGATCGATAGCATCTGGCTCCAGGGCGAGGAAATCGGCTACGAGTTTTTGAGCAAATAGTCAGCGCGCAATGTCTTTCCAATCGCGCTCGTAGTAGCGAACCAGCACTTGATCGTTCAGACGATTGACCTCGGCCTCGACCGGAGTCATATCGGCGGGGAAGTGGAACATTTCCGGAATCGTCGTGACAGTGAGGAACCGCAAGCCCTCGGGCAGTCGAGTGGGCGGTTCCCAAGAATCAGATTCGCCGGCGAGCGTGAAACCCCACTCCCCAAAGCTGGGAACGTAAACGTGATAAGGCCAGGTGTGGAACCCGGCCTGTTTCAATGTATCGACGATGCACCAATAGGATTGGCGGGCAAACATAGGAGACGTGCTCTGGACAACCACAAGACCTCCGGGCGCCACATGGCGCTTCAGGAGGCGGTAAAACGCACTGGTATAGAGTTTGCCCAGCGAGTAATTGGTAGGATCGGGAAAATCGACGACCACGAAATCCCAGGTCTGTTTATTTTCATCGAGCCAAGGGAAAGCATCCGAGTTAATGACGTGGACGCGTGGAGCCCGAAACGAGTAATCGTTGAGAGGCGCAAGCATGGGATGCTCGGTAAAAAGTTTCGTCATCTCCGGATCGAGATCGACCAGCGTGATGCTTTCAAGATTCGGATACTTTAATAGCTCCCGCACCGCTAATCCATCCCCTCCGCCAAGCACCAGCGCTCGGCGGGCATTCGGCAGCGACGACAAGCCGGGATGCACCAGCGCTTCGTGATAACGATATTCATCCCGCGAGGAAAATTGCAGATGCGAGCTGAGAAACAGGCGCAGGTCGTCTTTCCATTTGGTGACGACGATGCGCTGGTAACGCGTGTTGCGCTCGAAAATTATCTCATCGGCGTAAAGCTGATTGTCGGCGGTGGCGGAAATCCAGTTCGAGAAATACATCCCTCCGCCAAGCAACAACAGCACCGCGATACACGAAGCCCGGACGCGCCAGACCCAATGTAATTGGTCTTCAAATAAGTAAGTCGACCACAGGGCGACTCCCGCATTGATGATCCCGAACAGGATCGCCGCGCGCACCAGCCCCAGCTTCGGCACCAGCCACAATGGGAATGCGATCGAGGCGGCCAGTGCTCCCAGATAATCGAACGTCAGTACGTGCGACACTAGATCGCCAAATTTGAAGCGCCCTTCGAGGATCCTCATCAAGAGAGGAATTTCGAGTCCCACCAGCGCACCCACCGCGATCACCAATAAATACAGGCACAAGCGAAAGCTATGCGTATAGGCGAAAGCAAGAAACAGCGCCGAGGAAGAGAATCCGCCGACCACGCCGACCAGCAGCTCAATCTGCACAAACCAGCCGACCAGCGAGCCTTTAAGATAGCGCGAAGCCGCGCTTCCCAGGCCCATGGCGAACAGATAAGTGCCGATAATCGTCGAAAATTGCAGCACGCTATCGCCCAGTAAATAACTGGCAAGCGTGCCGGCGATCAGCTCATAAATGAGGCCGCAGGCGGAGATCAGCAGGACGGAGAGGAAAAGAAGGGGCCAAGGGCCAGGAGCCAGCGGCAAGTTACCGGTTTCGCGGGCCCCTCTCAATCTAATGCACCGCCGCGGCGATGATGATGCACATGCCTAGCGAGATGGCTCCGATCAGGATCGCCAGCGCGATGTTCTTGTCCTCGACAATTTCGCGCCACAAATGATACGGCGTCAGCTTGTCCAGCAGAACGAAGCAGAACACGAAAATCACGATGCCGAGAATCGCGTAGATCGCGGCGTTGAGCAAATTACCAGGATGAAATTCAGCCATAATCACTTTCCTCCCACATAGCGCGGATAAAACGCATAATGCGAACGGTACGCCCCGGGATTATCGCGGACCGTCTTCGGCGCGACCTTGGTTTGGTTGACGCCCGAAAACGTCCAGCCTCGATATTCGGCCACCACGGCGGTCGAGAGCGTCATCATGCTGTAGATCAGGTAGCCAGCATAGCGCATTGGGTTAGCCTCCTTTAGAAGTGGGCGGATAATCGCTGGTCGACCAGCGACGGGTTTCAAAAGCGGCCGCGCGGATGGTGGAATAAACCGGCGGAATCAGCAGCAGCAGCGCGGCCAGCCAGAACCACCCGTAACTGGCTACATCGTGGCGCAGGACGATTTCGTAGAACACGGTCTTGCCGGGCAATCGCGAACGCGGAGTCGCTACAGCAGGCGGAGTCGCTACAGCAGGCTTCTCCGCAGGCGTTTGCGAGCCTTCCATTTCCGGCTCCACTCGCAAATAATAGCGGCCCGCGGGTACGTGAGGAATAATGGCGTCCGACGCCTGGCTGCCCTCCGACCATGCTCCATCACTATCGCTGCCGGCGTAATAGCTGACTTCGCGCCCGAAATCGAAGGTGTCTCCGGTGGTTTCATTGATCAGAGCGAGGTTGAAATACGCCCAGTTGTTAATCAGATTCGTATGGATCGTCAGTTCCAGATTGCTGGGCCGCCCGTCGAACTCGAATACCTTCGTCACAAATGATGGCTCGCCTGTATCGGCGGTGGAATAGCGGTAGTGCTCATCGAAAATAGTGTCCCCGCGGCTGAGCATTCCGTATGCAATGGCGACCGCCAGCAGCGCGAACAGCATCAGCGCGAAAACGCCCCAGGTTCCACCCACCTTATTCGCATAAGGCGAGGGCTGGTTGAGATAAACCCCTTGTGGCCTGGGAGCGCTGCCAGGGAGCGCGAACGCTTTCCAGATCTCAGAGCCAGGAACGTATTCGCCCTTGGACCAGGTGACTTCGACGCTGGTCGTCTCTGAGGAAAGCACCGACGGAGGATCCACAAAATCGTCGGCCAGCACTTCCTCGCCGACCTGGACTCGCCAGGGAAATTCTCCGAGCACAAAGCTCGTAGTGGCCTGCGCGCCCGAAAAATGCCGGTATAGATTGCCTTCAAAGAACACTGCCGGACGCGACCCGACAGCCCGCCGCTCCGGTAAAGACTCAACCGGCGTGACGAAATTCCAGTGCCCTTCGTAATTGGTGAGGTAGCGAAATCCTTTATAAGGATTGAAGAGCAGGTACTCTTCCCACTCGTAAGTGACGCCCTCATCTTCCACCGCGCGCGTTTGAAATCCGATGATCTCCCAAGTGGTCCCACCCCATTTGCCACGCGTCCCCAGCGGAATCAGCGGTGTTCGACGCGACTGCGCCGCCTGCGCTTCCTGAAGAATCTTCAGCAGCGGCGAAGAAGCATCAAGCAGAGTCAGGCACTGCGGACAAACTACGGTCAGCGCATGTCCGAACCCGCGCAGCTCGACCGGCCCGCCGCAGTTGGGGCAATACATCGCCTTGGTCTTAGCAACGGGAGGGCCGACGAGCGGAGAGGACATTTAGCGATGCCCTTTCATCATGCCCAGCCCTCGAACTGCCGCACATTCTGGAGTTGCAGCGCCTCATACGGGACCGTCTTGCCGACAAACAACATCGGCGCCGACGAATCGCTATAGTCCAAGGTCGCGAAATCGTCCGCGTGCGACCGCAGGTCCGCAAACAGCATGTTCGTCTTGCCGTAGAACGGAAACGGAAGTTCGCCTTCGGTGCCTTTATAACTGGCCATCGTCATGGTCGACACTTCAAACGGAATGTTGACGAACGTTAGCCGCTGGCCGCGCGTCACCTGATCTTCCGGAGGCAGCGGGATGGCGCTCGGCACCAAAAACGAAACCGCGTATTGCAACTGCGCATCGGATAGCCAGCCGCTCGTGCCATCGGAAAATACGATGTGCCATTCGTTCCAGCCGCCCTGCTCGTATTCATAAATGATGCGGCCGATGACGTCGAACTTCTTGTTGTTATAAGTCCCCGAAGTCATCAATTGAATCGGCGAAGGATCCGGCGGCAAGTCGGCGACGGTGCCCACTTTTTTCAGATCGAGATCGCTGCGAACCAGGATCGAATGGCAGAACGGACACACCGTCTGTACCGCACTCGACCAGCGAAAGGTGACCGGCGCGCCGCAACTGGGGCAGTTCGCTGTTGGTGAGCTCATTCCGAATATGGACGATCGAGACGCCGCACTTCGACCGACTCCGCTCCGAATTCCTGCCGCAGACACGCCTCAAAATCCCAATCGGGACGCGGCCGGCAGCAGAATACATTCAAACACAATGAACGGTGCTCCGGGAAAGTGTGGCAGGCGATGTGCGATTCCTGAAGCAGCGCAAGCCCGGTAATGCCTCCGCCGGGAAACTGATGCCAATGCGTTTCGCCGATCGGATGCAGGTTCATTTCCGCGATGAGACGCTCAAACAAAGTCCGCAGCGCGCTTGGATCGGCGACAGCCGTGGCGTCGCAATGATGAGCCTCGACAATCCACTCGCAACCGGAGCTCATTGTAGGGCGGCGCCATGCGCTGCCAGCGATATCGACTCCGGATCGCTACCGAGCCGTGACCGCGGGGAGCGGAGTCTTAGGGATGTTTTCGAGAGTGTCAATCCCTGGCTAGCCCTTCCATATCGGCAGCATTTCTTTCCATCATCCTATTAAGGCTGCGCCGTCCCGCACTCCGGACAAAACTTCGCCGGCCGCGGAATCGGCTTGCCGCAATTGAAACAAAACTTCGTTTCCGCTCCAGCCACCGGAGCCGCCCCGGCAGGCGCAGGACTCGCTGGCGGAGGCGCGACCGGAGCCGCTGGCGGAGGCTGTTCTCCCGGACGCAACGCATTTCCCATGACATTCGCCATCGTCAAGCCCGCGCCCAGTCCCGCGCCGATACCAGCAAGGCCGCCGCCTTCATTAGCCGCCGCGATCGGTAGCGAGTTCGCCACCTGATACTGCGTGTACTTGTTCATATCGCCCAGCATATTCATGCCGACGCGCGTATCGAGCATCTTCTGTAATTCGTCCGGCAGCGAAAGATTCTCCACCACGAAGCTGTCGAGCGTCAAGCCCAGATCAGCGAACGTGGGCGCCATTCCCGCCGCGATTTTCTGGCCCAGGACAACCTGATTCGCAGCCATATCAAGAAACGGCACGTTGCTCTGCGCGAATGCGTCCGTCATCAAACCAATGATCGTGTTCCGGAGCTGGCCTTCAATATCGGCCACATGATAGATCTCACGGGTGCCGCTGACTTTCGTGTGAAACGCCTTGGCGTCGCTGATGTGCCAGGAATAAATTCCGTAGCCGCGCAGCCGCACCATCCCGAAATCCTTGTCGCGAATGGTGATCGGCGTCGCCGTGCCCCAGCGCTGATTCGTCTGGATGCGAGTCGAGAAAAAATACACGTCGCTCTTGAAAGGCGATTGAAATTTCTTGTCCCAGTTTTGCAGGTACGTCAGAATCGGCAGCGTCTGCGTGGTTAATTTATAAAGGCCGGGCCCAAAAATATCAGCGACCTTGCCTTCATTCACGAACGCGGCCATCTGCGATTCGCGAACGGTCAGACTGCCTCCGTTCTGAATCTCCATGTCCTGCATCGGATAGCGGTAGGCCAGCACGCCATCCTCCGATTCGGTCCATTGGATGACGTCTATCCACTGCTTTGCGATAAAGTCGCGAAGCGACATTTTTCTGCCTCCGTGTTCAACTACTATAACGCCGAACCGCCGCGTGTTGTTCCGCTAAAGTAAGCGTATGGCATCTTCGTTATGGCTCATGCGTCATGGAGAAACGGCGTGGAGCCTTTCCGGCCAGCACACCTCCTCGACGGATCTGCCGCTCACTGCGGAAGGCGAACGAAGGGCGGCGGCGGTAGGCAAAATGCTGGCCGGCAAGAAGTTCGCAGCCGTGTACACCAGTCCCCTGAAACGCGCGGTCGATACTTGCCGCATCGCTGGCTACGGCCAAGGCGCGATTCTTACGGATGATTTGCGGGAGTGGAATTACGGTTCCTATGAAGGCCTCACGACGGCACAGATTCAAGAAACCGCGCCCGCTTGGACCATCTGGAACGGCACGCCTCCCGGTGGGGAGTCGATCGAGCAAGTGGCGGAAAGGGCGCAGCGAGTGATCGAGGCAGCGCCCGACGGCGTAGTAGCCATTTTCGGACACGGCCACATGCTGCGCGTCCTGGCCGCTTGTTGGCTCGAAGTAGATCCAGCAATGGGCCGCTGCTTCGCGCTCTCCACAGGCTCGATCAGCGTGCTGGGTCACGAAAAGGAAACAAGGGTTCTGCAATGCTGGAATCAGACCAGCTAGCTCCGTCGTGGGGCAGGTTGGCAATCTGCGGACCCATTGCCAATCGGTCCATCCGGGCGAGAGGCCGGACTTCTAACCGAGCCGTGACCGCAGGGAGCGGTGTCTTCGTAGCTGTTTTCGAGAGTGTCGACGCCCGTCAGTGGCACGACCGGGCCAGAACAGCACTCAACCGCCATGCATCAGCATGCGGACATAATAGAACTGTGGAGAGAGTCTGGCTGTGGCCGAACCTGCTGAGCCTCGACGCGCCGATCGTTGCTCTGCTGTGGCAGATTTTGTTCGCGCGTTGTTTCCATGCCCGCGTGGACCCTTTGCCGTCGGTCCTGCTGGTGCTGGCGGTGTGGCTGATCTACGCTGCGGATAGAACCATCGACGCCTGGACGGGAGAAGGCCTGCGCCCGCGCCACGAATTTTACCGCCGCCATTGGCCGGCGCTGCTGCCGCTCTGGATTCTCGCGCTGGGGGCTGGAACCGCGCTGGCCTGGACCCGGCTGACCCGGGAAATGCTCTTGAACGGATTCGCCCTCGGGGTCGCGGTGGTGTTGTATTTCGCGCTGCTTCATCTGGGAATTTTTCAGAAGACGAAAGAGGCTGCGGTCGCGGTATTGTTCGCGCTCGGTGCGACTCTATCGGCCTGGCCGCACGTCCGGACCGCGGCCGACATCGAAGCGATCATCCTGTTTTCCTGCCTCTGCTGGATCAACTGCGCGGCCATCGAGCAGTGGGAATCGCCGGTCGAATCGCGCTGGCCGATTGCGTTCGCGGCGGGATTCGTGGCGCTCGCGGCCGGCACACTGCTGCTGTTTTCGAGCCGTCCCATATTGGGTGGAGCAGTCGCCGCCAGCGCGCTGTGCTTCGTGTTGTTAGACCGCGCGCGGCGCCGTTTTTCGCGAGACGCGTTGCGCGTGCTGGCCGACGTCGCCCTGCTCAGTCCTTTGTTCCTGCTGCCGGTGGTTCACTTTTGAACTGCGACCGGATCGCCCACTGGTATCGATGGCTCGAATACGCGGCGTTCGGAGGCGCTCTGCGAAGGCGCCGGGAAGCGTTTCTGTTTGAACTGGGAAATCCCCAAAACGTTTTGGTGCTAGGCGATGGCGATGGCCGGTTTTTACAGTTATTTACCGCCCTTTATCCGCAGGCATCGATCGATGCGGTGGATGTCAGTGAGCAGATGATTGAGCTCGCCCGCGCTCGCGCACCCCGTGCCACGTTCCATCTGGCCGATGCGCGCGAATTTGTTTTTGAAAAGGAGTACGATCTCGCAGCCGCCCACTTCTTCTTCGATTGTTTTGAGACCTCGGAGCTATCACCCATGCTCGCCCGTATCAAAACCCGCACCTGGCTGATTTCCGAATTTCGAAACACCCCCTGGTCGTGGCCGCTGCTGCGTGGACTCTATTTTTTCTTCCGCCTGACAACAGGCCTGCGCGCGAAGTCGCTCCCGAAACATCGAAGCGTATTAGAAGGTCTCGGCTACCGGATGGAGCACGAGCAGCGCGCGTTGGGAGGGTTGATTGTTTCGGAGATGTGGGCGCTAACGGCTCTCGATTTGGACAACGTCACCGGCCAGCAGAGCGCCATTCGCCAAGCCGGTTAGCCCTGCGTAGCGGCAGGTTTGGCACTCGTGCCCGCCGAAGTGGCGACGAAATCCCTCGTCGATGCACTCATCGAGCAGAACCCGCATCAGCGTGGCGCAAGCAAGGACTCTTTCGCTTCTTCCAACGCCCGCAACGCCTCTTCCCGCCTCAAGGTAGTCGAACAGCGTGCTCACCAGGACCCGCGTACCTCGAAAAACCGCCGCCCCGGACATCGTTCCGGAATCGCGAACGATAACTGACTCCATGTCTAATTGTGTCCTACTTTTCTGTGCGCATCGAGCATAGGAGGGAGATGGAGCGTCTGGATAACCAACGGGGAAGACCTTGGAGTTCCCTATTCTCGAATCCAAACCGGGGAGGCGAACGCCTGATTTTCCAACCTTCCCACCAACTACGCGGCGGCTTTCAGAAAGACGACAAGGGCAAAGTAAACATAATGCCCGGATTATCGGAAGTGGAACCGGACTGGCGGCGGGAACATCCAGAGCCCTGTGAGCGTCACAATGGGTAATCTTGCTCAACACCAAGACCGGACAGCCGACAGAGAGAGTTCTTGCTGCGCTTCTTTGGGAAGCTGCTCTTTGTTTTTCGCTGCCCACTTGGGTGCTGGCCGGAAACCAGGCATGGCCAGGGAATAATCCATACCGGTTCGCCCTTGCTGTAATCGCGGGAGCGAGCGCTTCGCTTCTGCTCTGCCACATCGTGCCCGCCCTTTTCGCGCAGCAGCATCGGAGGGGTCCGCTGCGCGTCTTGGCGTGGATCGTTTGCGCCTGGCTCGCGATTGGCGCAGCTGCGTCCGCGATATGGCTCGCCAGAAGCTTGGCGCAATGGTCTTGGCGTAGCCAGCAAGGCGGCAACCTGCCTATCGAACTAACTGCTGTCGCGGCACTCGTTCTGGCGGTATTCGTCACCCAAGCGGTCGCGCGCTGGCAAATGACAATCGCGGCGGTCCTAGGTCTTCTCGGCGTCGTCGTGATCCTACTATCGGCCGTTTCGCAGGCACGCGGGCTTTGGATGGTCACGGCGCAGTTGCGGAGCGAAGACGCGCTCGGCAACGACTTGGAGGTGCTCAAAGGAATTCTGCTCGCCTCGGCTCCAGCAAGCATTTTCGCGTTTAGGGTTGGCAAGTCTGGTCTAACTCACCGCGCGATTGCTTGGACCGGCGTGTGGGCAATCTGGCTGCCCATCGTCTTGTCCGTCACGCTAGTGGCGTTGGCAAAGATGGGTGGCACCCGCCTCTACTGGAGG
The DNA here is from genome assembly GCA_049521155.1 of Bryobacteraceae bacterium. Lineage (GTDB taxonomy): Bacteria > Acidobacteriota > Terriglobia > Bryobacterales > Bryobacteraceae > Palsa-187. Next base: position 14,121 of record JBEKPC010000020.1, on the reverse strand, counting down.
CCCTCGGTTCCTATCGACGCTACATTTGCGCTCGTTTGGCTCGCTCAGACCTTCCGGATAGATTTCTTTGTTTTGCTGATTGTTCTTAGTCTTATGTCCATGGTGGCTTCGGTATTTTGGGTTCCCGCGCTAATCCCGCCGGGAGCATCCTTAACCCTAAGAATAATAGCGCTGGCAACGGTTGCAATCGTCGGCCTCTGGCTGACATTTCCCGAAGGAGCTGTGGTCCTCGGCTACCATCTTCCGCTGTTCGTCGACGAATCCTCATTTCAGGTCTATTACCTGCCGTGGTGCTGGTCGATCCTGATCGCCAGCGCGGCCTATGGGATCTGGAGGGTGTCGATGGGCTTACTGGGCAAGGCGAGGGAGCTATTCGATGGTTCGCGTTTTATTAGACGATAAAGATGTTATCGACTACAATCCCACCCATGCCTCTCCGAGCCTGATCCATCACCGGACCCCAACCGTCAGCGACGGGATTGCAATTCAAATCCCACTAATCGCCCCGCCTCAACCCCCGGCTTTTCAATCACTTCCCGCTCCCACGCGCCTCCGCTCCACCCCCCCACTGCTATATCAAGGCATGGCAACACCATCAAGAATCGAAATCAACAGGGCAAATGCTCAGCATTCTACCGGACCCAAAACCGAGGCCGGCAAGAAACAATCTTCCCTCAACGCACTTCGCCACGGACTCACCGGCCAAATCGTCGTCATGCCGACCGAGGACCTGCAAGCCTACCAGTTTCACCTGAGATCCTTCACTGACGAGTACCATCCCCAAGGCGCAACCGAGGCCAACCTCGTCCAGGCTCTCGCCGATACTTCCTGGCGCCTCAACCGCGTCGCCGCGTTAGAAACCAACCTCCTCACGCTAGGCATGGCTCGCGAGCCCGACCCTCTCACCACCGCCCCGCAACAGATCCAGGACGCCATGGCGCTCGTCTCCGCGCTCGAAAGCCAGTCCAAAGCCCTATCCAACCTCAGCATGCACAGCCAGCGCCTCTCCCGCCAGTTCGAACGCACCGTCATCCAACTCCGTGACATCCAGAAAATCCGCCGGGTGCAAGAGCAGCAGGAGCTGTCGAACCTTCTCGACATCATCGAAATGTACGAGGACAAAGGAGAAGCCTATCGCCCCTCCGACGATGGCTTCGTTTTTTCGGACCCGCAAATCGAGGCCGCCATCCGCACCCGCAACCGCGAAAACCTCGCCTCCGCAGCCTACGAGTACCGCTGCGAGTCCGCCGCTTAGAGCTTGAGGCTCACAATATCGGACAATAAAGGTTCATGAAGGCACTCGTCAAAAGTAAACGTGAGCCTGGGTTGTGGCTCGAAGACATCGATAGGCCGAAGCCGGGGATGAATGATGTGCTCATCCGCGTGCTCCGCGCGGGGATTTGCGGAACCGACGTCCATATCTACAACTGGGACGATTGGGCGCAGCGCACCATTCCCGTTCCCATGGCGATCGGCCATGAATTTGTGGGCGAAGTGGTCGAAGCCGGATCGAACGTGGCTGATTTTCATGCCGGAGACATCGTCAGCGGCGAAGGCCACGTAGTCTGTGGACGCTGCCGCAACTGTCTCGCCGGACGCCGTCATTTATGCGCGCACACCATGGGCGTGGGCGTGAATCGGCCGGGAGCGTTCGCCGAATATATTGTCCTGCCGATGACCAATATCTGGCGGCACGCGCCGGCGGTCGATCTCGATATCGCGGCGATTTTCGATCCGTTCGGCAACGCTGTGCACACGGCGCTGTCATTTCCCGTGCTGGGCGAAGACGTTCTGGTCACCGGCTGCGGACCCATCGGATTGATGGCGGTCGCGGTGGCAAAACATGCCGGCGCGCGTTTCGTGGTGGCCACCGATATGAATCCGTTCCGCCTCGCATTGGCCAGGAAACTGGGTGCGACGGTGGCGCTCGACGTATCGAAAGGCACGCTGGTGGAGGTTCAACGAGAGTTAGGAATGAAAGAAGGCTTCGACGTCGGCCTCGAAATGTCGGGGAACGGGCAGGCGTTCCGGGATATGCTGACTAACATGAGTCACGGCGCGAAGATCGCGATGCTCGGGATTCCCGATAAAGACATGTCGATCGACTGGCGCACCGTTGTGTTCAATATGCTGACGATTAAGGGCATTTATGGGCGCGAAATGTACGAAACATGGTACAAAATGACCGTCATGCTGGAGTCGGGGCTCGATATCATGCCGGTGATCACCCATCGCTTCCACTACACGGAATTCGAAAAAGGGTTTCAAGCCATGATCGGCGGCCAAGCCGCGAAGGTCATCTTGAATTTCGAATGAAACCGGCGAGCTTGAAAGATTAGACACAAATTTCCTGAGATAATTTTAGAATGAGCCAGGATCTATGGACGGCGGTCGACCGCTATATTACCGATTTGCTGGTGCCGGCCGACCCGGCCCTCGAAGCCGCATTGCACGCCACTGCCGAGGCGGGGATGCCGGCGATTGCTGTTTCCCCCGCGCAAGGAAAATTACTGATGCTGCTCGCCCAGATGCAAGGGGCGCGCAAGATTCTGGAAATCGGCACGCTGGGCGCGTACAGCACGATTTGGCTGGCGCGCGGCCTGGTCGGCGGAGGGCGATTGATTACGCTCGAAGCCAATCCTAAGCACGCTGACGTAGCCCAATCGAACATCGCGCGGGCCGGGCTTGCCGATGTGGTCGATCTCCGCGTCGGAAGGGCGATCGAAACGCTTCCGACGCTCCTGCACGAAGCTCCGTTTGACCTGATCTTTATCGATGCCGATAAGGTAAGTTATCCGGAGTATCTTTCATGGGCCATCAAATTGTCAGGCCCCGGCAGTGTGATTATCGCCGACAATGTGGTGCGCGATGGCGCGGTGATCGACGCAGAGAGCAGCGATCCGAACGTGCAAGCCGTGCGGCGGTTTAACGAACTGCTGACCGCGGAGACGCGGCTGACCGCGACGACGATTCAAACGGTCGGCAGCAAAGGGTACGACGGGTTCACGATCGCGCGCCATCTATAAGGATTCGAGTTCAGGGCGCAAGGCGGCCAGCGCGAGTTCGAGGGTACGCAGCACCTGTTCGACTTCCACCAGTTTTTGATTCCGTCCCAAGGTTTCCAGCTCCGCCGCGGCGTCCACGACGGGACGCGCGCCGAAGTTTGAGACCGAGCCTTTTAAACCGTGAGCGGAGCGCTCCAACCGCTTGGCGTCGCCCGTCTCGACGGCTTGATGCAACTCGGTCAACGATTTAGGGTAATCGTCGAGGAACAGGATCGCGATCTCTTTCAGCAATTCCGCGTCGCCGCCCACCCGTGACAGGGCTACGGCGCGGTCGAAAACCACGTCGGACGCATCTGGTTCAGCCACTTGTTTCACTATTCCTCTATCGGCAGATAGCGGGGGATTATGATAGAGGCGTGCGCCACTCGGCTGCTGTCCCTTTTGAAGCGGAATACTTACTCCATGAACCGGCGATGGTAGATGGGCGGACCTTGCTGGTGCTGGCGCTCCATGGGTACGGGTCGAATCCGGAGGTGATGCTGCGGTTATCGGAAACGGCGTTGGGCGAAGGGGCGATTATTGCCAGCTTACGCGCGCCGAATCAACACTATCTGAGCTCCGGTCCACTGGGAACGCCGATGCCGGGCAGCCCAATCGGGTACAACTGGGGTACCACGACCCATGCGGCGGCCAACATTCAATTGCATCACCAGGTGGTTCGGGCGATTTCAGCGGACCTGCGCGCGCGCTTTGAAATCCCGGCCCGGCGAGTGGTCCTGATGGGATTTTCGCAGCCGGTGGGGCTGAATTACCGCTTTATCGGGACCTATCCGGAGGAAGCGGGCGGAGTGATCGCGATGTGTGGAGGGGTGCCGAAAGATTGGGAAGAGGACAAGTACGGACGCGTGGAGGCTCCGATTCTGCATATCGCGCGGTCCGAGGACGAATTTTTCCCGGAGGCGACGGCGCGTGGGTTTCCGGATCGTTTGCGGGCGCACGCCGGGAATGTCGAGTTCCACATGCTGCCGGGGAAACATCGTTTCCCGTCGAAAGCGGGAGCGCTGATTCGCGACTTTACTGAGAAGCTCAGAACGCGCCTATGATATCCTGAAGCGAAGCCACCCTAGCTCAGCTGGTAGAGCATCTCATTCGTAATGAGAGGGTCTCCGGTTCGATTCCGGAGGGTGGCTCCAGATTCAAAAGCCCTGATCTTCGGATCGGGGCTTTTTCATTGGAAGGCCTTCATCGCCACCAGCGCCATAAACATCTTGAAAAACGAGAACGCCGTCAGTGCGACCGCGATTCCAGCCACAATCTGCCACACTCGCTCGACGCTTTGGGAAAATCCCGGCGTGCCGGCCACATAGCCAAGCGCGAATCCGCCCGCCAATCCACCGATGTGGGCCGCATTATCGGTCTGTGGAAACAGCAGGCCGAAGACCAGCAGGTAAATCACCCAGCGCATATAAAACTTGCGGATATCCGCACCGAACGACGTGCGGTCGCGAACCCCCAGCGCAATCATCGCGCCGATTAATCCACAAATTCCCGCCGACGCGCCCACCGAAGGCGTCATCGGAGCCCACCAGAAACTGGCCAGGAATCCCATCACCGTGGCCACGAAGTAGATGGCCAGGTAGCGGGCCGTGCCATACATTTCCTCGGTCTGCGCGCCCAGGTCGAACAGCACCCACATGTTCATCAGGATGTGCAGAACTCCTCCATGCAGAAAACCGGCTGTCACCAGGCGCCACCATTCGCCCTGGACCATCAGAGGGCCGAATTTCGCACCGAACTCGAGCAGTGTCCGGCCGTCGAAATCGAACGACATCCCTTGGGCTTCGGCCTGGGTATGCAGCACCATGGCGATGTACAGCCCGGTGTTGATCAGCAGGATCAGCATGGTGGTAAAGCGCGCATGCGGGATCAATCCGCCCAGGGCGTCGGCCGGGGTGCGCCGATCCACTGCCTTCGGTCCCACGGTAAACTGACAGTAGGGACAGACCTTGTCGTCTGTCGTAATGAATGCCCGGCAGTTGGGGCACATGCGGCGTTTGTCCATGTTTAGTCTTTCATTGTAGCGAGGTCAACCGGACCGCATCCTTGCGGTACAATCAAAGGTCCGATGTCGAAGAGCGAGCAACAGCTTCGTGACGATATCATCCGGGTCGGGCGGCTGATGTTCGACAAGGGATGGATCGCTGCCAACGATGGCAACATTACTATCCGTCTAGAGGAAAACCTCATCCTGGCGACGCCCACCGGCGTATCAAAGGGCATGATGAGTCCCGAGGATCTCATCCTGTGCGACTTGAACGGGAACAAAATCGCCGGGGAGCGGGATCGCACCACGGAGATGGCGATGCACGTCACCATCTATAAATTGCGGCCCGATATTCACAGCATCGTCCATGCCCATCCGCCGGTCGCCACCGGATTCGCGACCGCTGGACGGGCGCTGAATCTGGGCCTGCTGCCGGAGATCGTGATTCGCCTTGGCTCCGTTCCGCTGTGCGATTACGGACTTCCCGGCACCCCCGCGCTGACAGAAGGCATGCTGCCGTACATCCCGAAATATGAGGCTTTGCTGATGGCCAACCACGGCGTGGTCTCCTATGGCACAGATGTTTTCGATGCCTATTTCAAGATGGAATCGGTGGAGCATTTCGCGCGCATTGCGCTGATTGCCGAACTGCTGGGCGGTCCGAAGGTGCTGCCGCGCGCGGAAATCCAGAAACTATTCGATTCGCGCAAGCGCTACGCGGTCGATTCGAACAACGGCTTCGACCAGGGCGCTCCGCTGGCCGCGGAGGATATGCCGGAACCGAACGAAAAGATCGAAATTACGCGCGAGCAGCTTCTGGCCGTGATCGACGAAGCGCTTAAAGTCCGCGGCGTTTACTAGAACAACTCGCGGTTTACTTACCCATCGACGTGGCTGGGGCTGGCGTTATCCACCGTATCGATCTCCCGCCGGCCGGTGCGCTTGCGCGACGTGCGGAAGGCGAACAGATAGCTGGCCAGAACCCCTCCGATAATCACCTTCAGCCCCTCCGACACCACCATCACCTGGTAGAGCAGCAGGGTGCGCACCATCGCGCCGCTGGTGCTGCTGCCGGGTGGGAAATCCGTCTCCCGGCCGCGATAGGACAGCTCCGGCGTGATCGCCAGATATTGGAACATGACCAGGCCCAGCATCACTCCGCACAGCGCGATGGAGAAAACCCGCTTCTGCGTCGCGAAGTATAGGCACCCTCCCAGGACGAGTGCCAGCACGATCTGCACCTGCTCCCATACGTAGTAAAGGTTGCGAGTCTGTTCCGCCGCGTGGTGGCGCAAAAGCAGCGTGATCTGGTCCTGCCCCAGCGTTTTGGCCATATTGCTGACTGGCCCTATGGGCGAGACCAGCACCAGATCCGCGGAATGGAGGTTTTGCAGCACCACCAGCACCATGAAGATGCTGCATCCGAGCCAGGCCCCCAGGAGAAACGTCGCAACTCTCCGCGTATGCACCGGCTTTTACTATGCCACATCACTCCTGCCGAAGGGAGGTCAAAGGATCCACTTTGGTGGCGCGACGCGCCGGCAGATAACTAGCCGCTATTGCGACCACCGCCAGCAGAACGGCGACCCCCATGTACGTCAACGGATCGCCCGCCTTCACCTCGAATAGGAACGAGGTCAGCAGGCGGCTGGCTGCCATCGCGCCGACCAGCCCCAATACGACTCCCGCTGCGGCCAGCGCCAGGCCTTGTTTCATGACCAAGCCGAGCACGTCGCCCGGGGTCGCCCCCAGCGCCATCCGCAGCCCGATCTCGTTCAATCTCTGCCCCACCACGTAGGCCATTACGCCGTAGACTCCCGCCATCGCCAAACAGACGGCGAGCCCGGCGAATACCAGGAACAGCAGTGTGCGAAAACGCGGCCTGGCGACGTTTTCGGCGAGCGAGGCTTCCATGGTGGTGAACTTCAGCGGGACTTCCGGCGACCGGTCGCGAACTTTTTTCCGCAGGACTTCGGAGAGCGCTCCCGGCTCCGCGCTGGTCCGCACGACAACCGTGAGAGTGGCGCTGGGAAGCGGATGCTGCTGGTACGGCATGAACATTTCCGGACTTGGAGGCGTTGCCGGCCCGTACTGGTGAACGTCTCCCACGACGCCGACGATCGTCATCGGATTCATCGAATCGAAGCCGCAATAAAGGATGCGTCCGAGAGGATCCTGGCCCGGAAACGCCTTTTTCGCCATCGCATCATTGATGATCACGGTGAAGGGCACGTCGTAGCTGTCGGTATCGTTAAAATCGCGCCCCTGCAAGAGAGGCACGCCGAGCGTCGAAAATTCGTGCGGCGTGACCACCGAGAAAACCGCCTCATGGTCCAGGTCGATCGCCGGATGGCTCGGGAGACGGTCGATCCAATACGTTCCATCCGATCCCACCTCGCCGGGAGGCGTTCTGGTGGCACCAACGGCTGTCACGCCGGGAATCTGTGCCACGTCTTCGATCAATTCCTTATAGAACTGCATTCCCGTCCTCGCGGTTTCGAGCGACGACGAAGGCACTTCCGCCGACATCAGCAACAAATGATCCGGCCGGAATCCGAGAGTCACGCTATTCAGCGCGATAAAGCTTTTCATCAGCAATCCGGCGCCGATCAGCAGCACTACGGAGAGCGCGATCTCCGCGACCACCAGCACGCTGCGCAATTTTCCCGCTCCCCCGGCGACCACCGAGCGCGGGCCGCTCAGCTTCAGCGCGTCGTTCAAATCGATGCGGGACGCCGTCAGCGCGGGCGCCAAGCCGAACAGCAAACTGGCCGCCACGGAAATCGCCAGAGTAAATGCCAGCACCCACTTATCGACGATTGCGGCCTCCGCCAATCGAGGGACATCTTGTGGCGCGATCGCCACCAGCGCCTGCGCTCCCCAGATCGCCAGGATGAACCCGGCGATGCCCGCCACCAGCGCCAGCACCACGCTTTCGGTGATCAACTGCCGGATGATTCGACCGCGCCCCGCGCCCACCGCCGCGCGAATCGCCATCTCCCGCGTCCGCGAGGTCGCCTTCGCCAACAACAAATTCGCCATGTTCGCGCAGGAAATCAGCAGCACCAGGCCGACCGCCCCCAGCAGCAGGTAGAGCGTTGTCTTCACGTCGCGCACCAGCCGGTCCCTCATCCCCGCCACCGCAACGTTCTTATTCCGGTTGCTATCGGGATATTGCGCCGATAAGCGGTCCCCGATCGCCGTCAACTGCGCCTGCGCCTGGCCGATGCTGACGTCCGGTTTCAATAATCCAACGACGTGATAGTTATGAGCCGACCGGTGCTGATTCCCCTCCGGCTGGAAAATCCACAGCTCCGTCTTCTCCGGAAAACTGAATCCCGGCGGCATCACACCTACCACGGTAAATGTCCGATCCATCATGCGCACGGTCTTGCCCAGCGCATTCGCGTCTCCGCCGAAATGCGTCTGCCAATACGAATGACTGATCACCACCGCGCCAGTCCTCTTCCACTCCTCCGGGGTAAATAACCGTCCGGCCACAGGCTCCGCGCCGAAAACTTTGAAAAATTCCGGGGATACCCAGGCCACCACCGCATACTCCGCCGCCGCTCCGGCCATCACCGCCGTCGGCTCAGAGTTGTAAGACGCCATCGCATCGAAGGCGGTCGATTGGTCATGCCAGTCGTGAAAATCCGGAGCCGACGAATTGCTTCCCATCCTCCCGGTGTTCTTCCACAGCGGTCCAAGCATCACAATCCGTTCGGGATTTTTGTAAGCCAGCGGCCGCAGCAGCACCGCGTTGACCACGCTGAACACCGCCGTGTTGGCCCCGATCCCGAGCGCCATCACCACGACCGCGAGCACCGTAAATCCAGGATTTTTGAGCAGCGAGCGAAGAGCGTATTTCAGGTCCATAGCAGATAATACGCCTTTCGTCGAGAAAGGATACGCAAAAAAAAACGAGAGGGGAGCAATTAAGCTCCCCTCGTCGCGTCGAACATGTTTGACTTCTGGATCGTGACTTCTTGGTCCCCTTCGAATCGGGGCAATTTCATTCTATCCCATCGCGATCCAGCCGTGCGCCGGCAGCGTCGCCACCACCAGCCCGTCCTTCGTCACCGTCACCCGAAACTGCTTGCCCGACTTCGGCGCCTTCATCTCGACCACCCGTCCGCGCGCCACTTCCGCCGCCGCGGCGCCGGAGTCAAATTCCACGCCGAACGAATCCCCATCCGCGCCATCGAGGCGAATGTACAGGTTCGCGTCATCCCAGCCATAGAACATCTCCTGCGCCCCGGCGAGACTTTCCGAATGCATCGCTCCCGATCGCGGATCGGGGCGATATCGACCCGCGCCCAGCCACTCGAAATGCGACGTCACCTCCCCATCCATCACTGGATGAATCGCATTCACCGGCGCCTCAAGATGCTCGCCTTCTCCGAATCCCTTTAAAATCGGCCTCGAAAGCTCCGCCGGCGGCGCCAGCCCCAACCCGCGATAGACGTTCTTCAAATGATCGCGATACAACTCGTCGAATTCGGGCCGATTATCTGACCCATGCTCCGGCCCGTACCACCAGTTCCAATCGCTGCCCTCCGCGATCAGCAATTCCTCGTACGCCAGCTTGCGCCGCTCCTCCGGAACATTCTTCGCATCATCGTAGGCGCGCCGTGCGGCGAGCAAATATTCCCACGCCAGATTATCTTCCTCCGCGCCAATCCACACATCGAAATTCGCGTTGATCCAGGACCCTGGAAAGATCCCCTGCAATGGCTCCGCCGGAAACTTCGCCAGCGCCTCGGAAACCGTCAGCGCCTCCATCTGCGGATCCTCTGAAATGCGCCGGTACAATTCGCGCAAAAATGGACGCCCATTCGCCTCATACCACTCCCACGCATTCTCCCCGTCCAGAATGATCGGCACCAACCCCGCCGTTCCCGCCGCGCTCTGCCGGATCTGATGCAGGAAATGTTCCGCCGCTTCCGCCGCGCCCATGCGCGAATAAGTGAACCCGATCAAGTCGCTTAAATAATGATCGCGAAACAGCATCCGCATCTCATGCCCGCGCTGCTTCCAGGCATAAGCCCGATACGTTTCATAAGCTCCGGCTCCATGGCCCAGGGTGCGCGCCAGCACCCCGTTATCCGTGCCGGACCAGGTGAATCCGCACTGCGCCGCCAGCTCCAAAGCATCGTCTGAAACGGACCCTTCGCTCGGCCACACCCCCTGCGGACGTACCCCGAACTTCTCTTCCATATACGATCGGGCCCGCTCCAGTTGCACCTTCGCGTCGCCCGGATATTGAAACCGCGCAGGCAGCGGCACACCCGGATGGGCCACGCGCGCAATATCCGAATCGCACACCAGCGGCAGGATTGGATGATAGAACGGAGTCGTCGAAATCTCGATCTGCCCCTTCGCCGCATACTCGCGATACACCGGCAGGACGCGTTTTAGCGCCTCGCTTTCTTTGCGCGCCACCATCAACTGATCCTCGCGCGAAAAATCGCGCCCCTTCCGAATCAGCGCTTGGAGCTCCTGATCGCGCGCCAGCAAATCCTCATCGAACCAGGCGATTTGATTGTAAATTTGCAGATCCCGGAAGTCCTGAATCGAAAACGTGTCGTGCTTCTCATGCAGCTCCCGGTATCGAGGATAACGATGCACAATCCTCTCCAGATGCACCTGGAAAAAGTACTTCAGAATGAAATTTCGTTGCGCCTCCGTCAGCTCTTCAGCGGGAGTCAGCGCGCAAGTCAAAAAAGGATCGGATGCCTTCCCCTCCGCATACTCCTCAATCTGCGCCACCATCGACGGGACCAGGTTAAAGGTCTGATGAATACGAGGAAACTCGCCCAGAATCTCCACCATGCCCGCGTAATCCTTCATCGCGTGCAAGCGAGTCCAGGGAAGCTTATATTCGCCAGTCCACAAATCCTTGTAGAACGGCTGGTGCATGTGCCAAAGAAAACAGAGGGTCGTCATTCGAAGGAGGGCTTGTCTAAAAATACCATTCCCTCAGTCTCTGCCGCCAGCCTTCCGCGCCCGAAACCGAAATGCGTAAGGCTTCAGAACCATGCAGCGCCTCTTCCGCCGCGAAGTAGGTTCCGACTTCGAGTTCTGGCGCCGCCAGGTCCGCCTGATGAAAGCAGTAGAACTAAATCTAGAAATACCATCCTCGCCGGCAACGATAGTAGCTCTATTCTATAAACGTGACCAACCGCGTTCGATTCGGCATGTTCGACTTCGATACGGCCACGCGGGAACTGCGTCGCGAAGGCATCCTGGTCCGCTTACAGGCCCAGCCGGCGCAAGTCCTGGCCGTGTTGGTGGAACACGCCGGTGAGGTCGTTACGCGGGAGCAATTGCGCGGCGCCGTCTGGGGCACGGACACCTTCGTCGATTTTGACCGCGGCCTGAATTTCTGCATCGCGCAGATTCGCACCGCGCTCGGCGATTCGGCTGAAAATCCCCGTTTTGTGCGCACCATCCCGAAGCGGGGCTACCAGTTTGTCGCTCCTTTAGGCCCGGCGCTCCCGCCTCCTCAGAAGAAAAGATACGTCCTGGCTGCGGGACTCGCTGTGGCCGTCTGCGCGTCGCTGGCGATCATCATTGCGCTGTGGCGTCCGGCAAAGAACATCGCGGTAGTGAGATTCGACAATGAAACTGGCGTCCCGGAAATGGACCGGTTCGCGGACGGCCTGACCGATGCCGTGGTAGCGGAGCTTTCTGCCGGAGGCACGCACTACGGCATCATTGGAAATGCCGCGATCCTCCGCCGGCCCCGCGCTCAGCGCGACATCCTGGCAATCGGCTCATCCCTGAAGGCCGGCTATGTCGTTCTCGGCCAGGTACAGCGCAATGCTTCCCACATCCGCGTTTTGGCGCATTTGATTCGCCTGCCGGAGCAGACCCACCTCTGGGTCGTGCGCGCCGATCGCGATGTCACAGACCCGCTCAAAACGGAAAACGAGCTGGCGCGACAAATTGCAGCGGAGTTTTCCCAACATCTGGGATCCAAGCCGCTCTCGGCAACCCACTGAACTGCAAGGGCTTCGCGCCTTACATTTTTCTGGCGCGTATTTTAAGCGCAAATCGAGTACGATTCTGCTGATGCAACCCCGTCGAACCTTCCTTTCCACGCTGAGTGTGGGCGCCACCGGTCTGGCCTCCGGGCAAACCCCATCCGCAGCGCCCGCCCCATCCGCCGATCCATCGGCCGACATCTTTCAAGCCGCCTATAAAGGTGACATTCCCCGCGCCACGGAACTGGCAAAACTGAATCCTGCGATCGCTCACCTCCGCTCGGCCGACGGTCGCCGGCCGCTACATTATGCGGTAGCGGGCGGGCAAACCCCCATGATTTTTTTTCTCTCCACCCTGGGCGCCGACCTCAGCGCCAGTCCGGAAAGCCCGCTCCTAACTGCCGTCGATTATCCAGATCACGCCCTGGCGTTCGAGATGAGCCAGATACTTCTCATGAATGCTTCGGACCCCAACGCCAAGCGCGCCGACGGCCATACCGCGCTCGATCTCGCGGCGCTCCGCGGTTATTCGGACATCGTGGAATTGCTCGTTCATCGCGGCGCCAACGGCCCCCAAGCCGCCGCTGTGACAGTGGAACGCGTCTACTTTGGGAACCGCTACCGTTCGGACGCCGAAGGCCGTCCCTACACCCCGGAAAACATCGACGGGTTGCCGCAGAACTTCATCAATGATTTCGCCCGCCTGGCTCATTTTGACGCCGATCGCGTCAAGCATCTGCTGAAGATCGCCCCCGGCCTGATCGGTGCGCGCGCCACCTGGGACGAACTGGCCATCGAAGCCGCCGCCCACATGGGGCTGGTCCCTTTGGCGCGCCACCTCGCCGATCACGGAGCACCCGTTTCCACCTGCACCGCGACTTTGTTGGGACAGCGCAATCTGGTCGAAGGACTCGTAAAATCCGACGCCGCCTGCGTGCGGGAATGCGGAGCGCACGACATCGCGCTCCTGGCCTACACAGCCTACGGCGACCAGCGCGCGGAAATCGCCGACTTCCTGTTGCGCTCCGGAGCGAATGTTCAATCGAAGGCGTTCGGTGGACAAACGACCTTGCACCTGGCCGCCGGCAAAGGCTACCTGGAGCTGGCCGATGTTCTCTTACTGCACGGCGCGGACGTGAACGCCGCCGCCAAATCGCGCGGACAAGAGACTCCACTGTCCATCGCGATAAAAGCAAAGCGCGAGAAAATGGTTGAGTTCCTGAAATCCCGAGGCGCCCGCGCCTGAATATAAAGGCGTCTCACCTCGAAAAATAACTCCGTACGGCATCCTACAGAATCGCATTCAACTCATCATCATCCGCCAAATCCGTATCTCTAAAATTCTTCTTCGCCGATTTCCTCACCGCAGCCGACTTCACTGGATTCTTCTCCGTCTCGCATCTGCCGTACACATTCTGCATCGTAAAAGTTTCCCCAACAGGCCATGTGGTCTGCACTATCTCTGCTAATTCCGAATCCCAAGTTCGCGGTTTGGGGCGCATGCCCTGTTATTGTAGGGAAACACACATTTCGAAATCAACGCACTTTTAGGACACTACTGCCTCCTGCCAGCCCACGAAATCGAATAAAATGAATGCAGATGGCCAAGACTATCCACGTTTTCAAGTTTGACGAAGGATGGGCCGTAAAACGAGAGGGCAAGGCCGGTTCTGTCCATTCCACGAAAAAGGATGCGGTTTCGAGCGCCCTGACGCTTGTCAAAAAATCCGCATCCGGACAAATGGTAGTGCATGGCAGAGACGGCACGATTACCGACCGCGTGACGCGCGGCCTGCCAAAAGTCCAACGCCCTCCTGGCCGGAGCCGCCTGGGAGCGCGGAGAATCGCCAAGGCAGTCGGTAAGGTTGTGTTGGCCCGTCTCAAAGCTGATCCACTCGGGATCGCCCCCGCGCCGCGTGCGTAGTCGTCTTCGCAGCAAAGACGTATTTATCAACTGCCCGTTTGACCCCAGCTACAAGCCAATCTTCGAGGCAATTCTATTCACGATCTACGACCTGGGTTTTGTCGCGCGCTGCGCGCTTCAGGAAGACGACGGGGGCGAAATCCGTCTTTCGAAGATTGAGCG
>JBEKPC010000019.1:0-48099 GCA_049521155.1 Bryobacteraceae bacterium | reverse complement strand
CACGACCTCGTGCAGCATCGCGGTACAGGTGAACGCGGGTAATCTGCCGAGAATCATTCAGTTCTCGGCCGCGCCTCTCCAAATCCTCAGTGGCCAGACGTCGACTCTGTTGTGGGTTGTGGATAACTCCACTTCACAGACGATCACGACTCTGGGCACCGTGGTTGCGGCGGGTTCGCAGACCGTATCCCCGACGGTGACCACCACCTACACGTTGACGGCGACCAACCAAGCCGGTAGCGTGACGGCAACGGCGACGGTAACGGTGACGCAAATCCCGAATCCGATTGTCGTCAGCTTTACGGCGACTCCGAATCCGTCCACTACGCCGGGAGGCGCGGTGGCGTTGACTTGCCAGACGCAGAACGCGGCCAGCATTACGATGGCCGGGCTGACGTTCCTGACACCGAACATCACCTACACGGTGTACCCGCAGACCACCACGGCATACAATTGTATTGCGACGGGTGAGAACGGGGCGGTGGCCAGCAAGTCGGTAACGGTCACGGTCGGGTCGACCGCGCCGCCGACGGCACAGCCGCCGGTTATCGTGATCGCCGGTGGCAGCAGCCAGACGACGACGGTACGCAACATCCAGCTCAACTTCTCCGGTTCGAGCAGCCCGGCGGGCAATAACCCGATCGGGTACTACTTGGTCGCACTGTACGGGTCGGCGGAAATCGTCAACCCGACTACGGCGACGCCCACCATCGTACTCGGCGCGACGCCTGGTCCGTACTACTTCAATCTCACCGTGACGGATAGCAAGGGCATGTCCACCACGCAGGAGATCACTATCACCTACGCACCCTAAGCTTCGGCTTAGGTCGTAAGGAACACGAGGCGGGTCCGGGAAATCGGGCCCGCCTTTTTTATTGGGAATCCCTTCCTGACGGTCGGGGTTCGGTGTTGATGCATGATTTGCGAATGTCCGCATACTTACGAGAGCTGAAAAACTCGCTGGCAGGCGGTTCCGCCTTCGATTCGACGTACCTCAAAAATTTTTCAGCAGCCCTTACGCACGGCGATTCCACGGCTGTGGCGAGCGGATGCGCAAGCGTATCCCCATGCGGTGTCCATCCCGGCCCGATCCGCGCAGTCATACTAACAACCGAACCCCGACTGTAAAGGAAGGGATTTCCTGCGCAGCCCAAAGAAAAAGGGCAAGCTCAGAGAGCCTGCCCTTGGTGATCGGTGATGTCGAAACGACCCTTTATTCAGCTTCGCGGGGACGCTTTTTCCTGTTGCGCTTGCGCGCCAGAGCTTCCTTCGTGCGCTGTTTCTCACCCGGTTTCAAGTAAAAGGAATGCCGCTTGATTTCCTTAATAATGTCCTCTTGCTGGACCTTACGCTTGAACCGGCGTAACGCGCTTTCCAGGGTTTCTCCGTCCTGGATATGGACTTCTGCCAAACTCGACTCACCTGCCTTTGTTACCGCTTAAACGGGCATGCGGTCCGCACGCCAGCCTCTAGGATAGCAGCTTCTTGCTTTCGATCCGGTAAAAGATCAGGTAGGCGAGTCCGACGCCGACCGGGATCAGACCCAGGAATCCGATTCCGACGGGAAGCCCTTGCCCGCGCTGGTCGTTGAGGAGCATCTGGACTTCCTCCGGCGTAGCGCCACCGGCGCGGGCATTGCTGACCTCGCGCAACTTTAGTTCCACCGACGGCGGTTGATTGGACGTCACGGCAATCGCAAACAGCGCGACGAACGAGGTGAGTCCGGCAAATAGCCAGATCATACCGTGTAGCAGATATGTGCGAGGCGTCCATGGGGCCGACGGGCGGACTGGCACGGCTACGCCTTTTTCAAGCGCGGCGAGCGTTTCCTTGTGCTCCAGCTCGCGTGCGTAATAGCGGCTGATGAGGATGATAAAAATGATCATCACCGCGGCAAATACCAACATGAACAGCATCGTGGTTGGGTTCATGCCGATTGAGACTCGGCCGCGCAATCCGAATGTTTCAACGCGCGCTGAAACTTTGCGTGCGCCGCGCGAGGTCTAATGCAAAGAGTGCCCGCGGACGAAAATATCGCAGCGCTATTGGCAGCGGGACATCGCACCGTAGCGTTCGAGGCGCTGCTCGCCGCCTATCAGGACAAGGTATTCCGGCTCTGTTATTCGATGCTGGGAGACCGCGCGCAGGCCGAGGACGCCGCGCAGGAGAGTTTTCTGCGGGTCTGGAAAGCGATGGAGCGGTATCGCGGCGAATCGGCGCTCGGCACCTGGATTTTTTCGATCACCCGAAATGTTTGTCTCACGTTCCTGGCAAAACGCGCCGCGCGCCGCACCGCGCCGATAGAAGAGGCCGGGAACGCGATGCCTGATCGGCCGAATCGGCAGCGCGACATCCTGCGCCTGGTCGGCCAGTTGCCCGACAATTACCGGCAAATCGTGATGTTGTTTTATATGGAAGAAAGATCGTATGAA
This sequence comes from Bryobacteraceae bacterium, assembly GCA_049521155.1. Lineage (GTDB taxonomy): Bacteria > Acidobacteriota > Terriglobia > Bryobacterales > Bryobacteraceae > Palsa-187. Next base: position 45,667 of record JBEKPC010000019.1, on the reverse strand, counting down.
GAGGTCGCACGGTTGTTGGATTTACCGATTGGCACAGTGAAAACGTATCTCCACCGGGCGCGCAAACAACTCGCTACCATGGTGAAGGAGGCGGATCGTGGCGTTCGAAGAATTTGACGACGAGATCGACGGTAGCATTGACAAGGACCTGGCGCAGACCTTCAGCGGGATATCCGCGCCTGCCAGTCTCGCCTCTTCCGTCATGCATCGCGTGCGAATGCCGGCGCCCACCCGACTGCCGGAAGTGCTCGACGCGATTGGATGGATGGGCATCCTTTCCTTGGCCGCGTGCGTGGCCTTTTTCGTGATTTTAAAATAGTGCTATCGTTTCCAGGATGCCCAGCATATTTCGCGATCATTTATTAACCGGCAAAATTGCGTTCGTGACCGGAGGCGGCAGTGGGATCGGACAAAAAATGGCGGAGCGATTTGCCGAGCATGGCGCGAAAGTCGTACTGGTGGGCCGCAAACAGGAGAAACTCGACGCCGCTGCGTCTGTGATTCGCGCTGCAGGAGGATTCGCGGAGACTGCCGCGCTCGATGTGCGGGATTATGCCGCCGTCGAGGCCGCCGTCAAAAAGACACGCGAAGAATTGGGCGAGATCGACATTCTGCTGTGCGGCGCCGCCGGGAATTTTCCCGCGCCCGTTGCCGGGATGTCCGCCAACGGATTCAAATCGGTGATCGATATCGATCTGCTCGGCACGTTCAACACCTGCCGCGCGGCGTATGAATCGTTGCGCAAGCCTGGAGCGTCCGTGATCAGCATCTCGGCGAATCATGCGCACGTGGCCATCGCGTATCAGGCTCACGTGTGCGCGGCGAAGGCTGGCGTCGAACTGCTCATGAAAACGCTGGCGATCGAGTGGGGTCCGCAAGGAATTCGCGCGAACTGCATCACGCCGGGACCGACCGACGATACGGAAGGTATGCGCCGCCTGGCGCCCACTCCGGAGGCTCGCGCGGCGGCGGAGAAAAGCGTTCCCCTAGGCCGCTATGGAACCAAGGATGAGCTCGCGGACCTTGCCCTGTTCCTCTGTTCGCCGGCCGCGTCATATATTACCGGCGCGATTTATCATTGCGACGGAGGATCGTCGCTGACGCGGAGCAGCATCGGCTAGAACATGATCGAAACAGCGGATATCGTCATCATCGGCGCGGGCATCGTCGGATCAAGCATCGCCTATCAGCTCACGGCGGCCGGCTGCCGCAGCGTGGTCCTGCTGGAACGCGAAAGCAGCCAGGGCAAAGGCTCCACGGGAAAAAGCATGGGCGGCGTGCGTGCGCAATTTTCGACGCCTGTGAATATTCAGATGTCTCTCTACTCGATCCCTTTCTTTCGCGATTTCGAGGAGACGATGGGGCATCCTTCCGGATATCGCCCGCAAGGATATTTGTTCGTCGCGACCGCCGAGCGGCATCTGGAATATCTGCGTGCGAATTATGAGCGGCAAATCGCGGCGGGGCTCACAACCGCTTCGCTGGTGAGCCGCGAGGACATCGTCGAAATGGTCCCACAGCTTCGATCGGACGATATTCTGGGCGGCAGCTTTTGTTCGACCGACGGCTTCGTCGATCCCTATAGCGTCATGACCGGATTCACGCTGCACGCCGTCGATCAGGGCGCGCAGTTGATTCGCGATGCGCAGGTAACTGGCCTGTCGCTCGATGCGAAGGGCGTCGCATCGGTCGAGACCACGCAAGGCACGATCGCTACGCGCACTGTCGTCAATGCCGCCGGCGCGTGGTCCGCGGCAATCGCGAAAATGGCCGGCGTCGATCTGCCCGTGGAACCTCTGCGCCGCATGCTGGTGCCGACTGAGCCGTTCGATAAGGTCGCCCACAGCGCGCCCATGGTGGTCGATATGTCCACCGGTTTTCATTTCCGCCCCGAAGGCCTGGGCCTGCTGCTCGCCTGGAACGATCCCGAAGAAAAGTCCGGCTTCAACACGACTTTCGACCGCGGATTCATCGAAAAGATTCTCACCCGAGCCGTCGACCGCGTGCCTGTGTTTGAAGACCTGGAAGTGAATCCATCGCGCGCCTGGGCCGGCCTTTATGAGATGACGCCGGACCATCATCCGGTGCTCGGCGCAGCGCCCGGCGTCGGCGGATTTTATTTCGCGAATGGATTCAGTGGCCACGGCGTGATGCATTCGCCCGCCACGGGGAAAATTTTAGCCGACCTCATTCTGAAGGGCACAACGGACCTGATCGACGCAAAGCTGCTCGACTACGCGCGCTTCTCCGAAGGGCGCCTCATTGAAGAAACCGCCGTTTTATAGCGCCTCTACTTGTGTTTCCGCCACTCCTGCCAATCGCGCGCGGTCGCTTCGAACATCTCCTCCGCCACTCTGTGCAGCCAGCCCGACGGCCTCTTCGCCAGATCGCGCGCCAGCACCGGAGCCTTCACGCTTCCCAAATGGACGTTGGCTGTTTCCCATCCCATCGCGAATAAAAGTTTCACTGCGTCATGCGTCTCCGGCAGCGAAGCGAGCTCGATTCGTGAACAGTCCGGCGCCAGCCGCCGCAGCATCCAGCGTCCGCACAGCTTCGCGAACGGATCGGGACAGCGAATCGAACACCCCATGATCTGCTGATAGAAAATCTTCGCTTTCCGTTTGGAAGGGCGAGCCCACAGCCATGCCGACGTCGTCAATTCCTTGGCCTCGCGCGCCACCGTGCCGCCATGCCAATTCCCCAGCGCCACGAATCGCAACCGTCCCAGGCTTCCCAGCCCCGCGATCCGATGCACCACGCGAAATTTCAACTGTGGATCGGGCATCATCCGCTTCAACGATTTCGCCGCGCTCGACGGAATTTTCCCGGTCAGCGTTTTGAGCGCCAGCATTTTTTCCCAATACAGCTCCGGCTGTTTTAACCGCTCCACCGCCATGTGCCGCAGCACCGGGTGATGCTCCGCCAATACGAACACGCCTCCGCCCGCCTTCAACGCCGCGCGATAGCCATCAAGAATCGCCTTCGATGCCTTGCCCGGCGTGATCATTTTCAAATGATCCCCCGCAATCGCGAAATGCGCACTGGTCGCGAGCCTCACCAGATCGCACGTATAAGGAAGCCAGCAAGCCTCGTCGAAATCGTTGATGCCCCACACCAGCCGCCCTTCCACATCGCGCCAGGTGCCAAAATTTTCCACATGCAGATCGCCCACGCCCAGCACTTCCGGTGCAGCCGCCGTCGTGGGCGATACCTCAGGCCACATCTGCGCCCAGCGATAAAATGTCGCCCGCAAAAATGGAAAAGGAGCCAAGCGCATCAACTCGTGCTTATGTTCCAGGTCAGCCGCCAGCAACGGAATCCGCTCGCCCAGCCAAGCCTCGTATTTCTGAGTCGCCTTGATAATATTCATTTGCAGCGCTCCCAGATTATCATTCGCGCTAAGATCTTATGATATGCGCCGCCTACTACCGTTCGTAATAGTTGCCTTCTGCTGCCTCCCTGCGCCCGCGCAGCCCGCGCCGGATCCCCTTCATGAAGTGCGATGGCGCTCCATCGGACCCTTCCGTGGAGGCCGCGCCGTCGCCGTCGCCGGCATTCCTTCCCTGCCTCAGACCTACTATTTCGGCGCCACCGGAGGCGGCATCTGGAAAACCACTGACGGTGGATTCAACTGGCTCCCGGTCTCCGATGGTCAGGTCGCAACCGGTTCCGTCGGCGCGCTCGCCGTCTCCGAATCCGATCCCAATATCGTCTACGCCGGCATGGGCGAGGCTTGCATCCGCGGCAACGCGTCCCCCGGCGATGGCGTTTATAAATCCACTGACGCCGGCCGCACCTGGAAACACATCGGCCTCGAACAGACCCAGCAGATCGGCGCGGTCGTCGTGAATCCGCGTAACCCGAATATCGTTTTCGTGGCCGCATTGGGCCATCAGTTCGCCTCCAATGAGGAGCGCGGCGTCTATCGATCCACCGATGGCGGAGCCACCTGGAAACAGGTCCTCACTCGCGGCCCAAAAGCCGGAGCCGTCGATATCGTCATGGACCCCAACAATTCTAACGTCCTCTACGCCGCGTTCTGGGAAGTCTATCGCACGCCCTACAGTCTCGAAAGCGGTGGCCCCGGCAGCGGCATCTGGAAATCAACCGACGGAGGCGAAACTTGGAAAGATCTTTCCCACTCGACCGGTATGCCGCGCGGAATTTTCGGCAAGATCGGCATCACCGTCTCCGGCGCCAATTCCGACCGCGTCTGGGCCATCGTCGAGGCGGAAGAAGGCGGCGTCTATCGTTCCGATAACGGCGGAACTTCCTGGACCCGCGTCAATAAGGATCGCGACCTGCGCCAGCGCGCTTGGTATTACACCCACATTTATGCCGATCCGAAAAACGCCGACGAGGTCTACGTCCTCAACACCGGCGTCTATCGATCGAACGACGGAGGCCGCACCTACACCGCGATTCCCACGCCGCACGGCGATAATCACGACCTCTGGATCGACCCCAACAATCCCGACCGCATGATCGAAGCCAACGACGGAGGCGTCAACGCCAGCATCAACGGCGGCCGCACCTGGAGCCCCGAAAATAATCAGCCCACCGCGCAGTTTTATCGCGTCGCCCTCGATAACGATTTTCCCTATCACGCCTACGGCGCGCAGCAGGACAACAGCACCGTGCGCACCGCAACGCGCGGCCGCGGAGGCATTACCGAACGCGATTGGTACGACGTCGGCGGCGGTGAAAGCGGCTGGATCGCCCCCGATCCGCGCGATTCGAACGTCGTCTACGCCGGCTCCTACGGCAATCTCATCACCCGCTTCGATGCCTTCACCGGCGTCCAGCGCGATATCAATCCGTGGCCCGATAATCCCATGGGACATCCCGCCGCGGACCTCAAATACCGCTTCCAGTGGAGCTTCCCGATTATCATTTCGCCGCACGATCCGAAGGTCATCTACGCCGGCGCCAACGTCATGTTCCGCAGCACCGACGAAGGCCAAAGCTGGGAGCCCATTTCGAAGGACCTCACCCGCGACGACAAAACCCGGCAAGGTTCCTCCGGCGGTCCCCTCACCAAGGACAACACCAGCATCGAATATTACTGCACCATCTTCACCATCAACGAATCGACGATTACCAAAGGCCTCATCTGGGTCGGCTCCGACGACGGGCTGGTGAATCTCACCCGCGACGGCGGCAAAACTTGGACGAACGTCACACCGCCTAAAGATATTCTTCCCGAGTGGTCGCAAATCAACGCAATCGAGCCCTCGCCGTTCGATCCCGCCACCGCCTACGTCGCGGCAACGAAGTACAAATCTGACGATTTCAGCCCATATTTATATAAAACCAGCGACTACGGCAAAACATGGACGAAGATCGTCACCGGCATCCCCGCGAATCATTTCACGCGCGTCGTTAGAGAGGACCTCAAACAAAAAGGCCTCTTATTCGCCGGAACAGAATTCGGTATTTATGTTTCTTACGACGATGGCGCGCATTGGAAATCCATCCAGCTCAATCTCCCCGTGGTGCCCATCACCGATCTCGCGTTTCACAAGCGGGATGACGAACTCGTCGTCGCGACTCAGGGCCGCTCCTTCTGGATCATGGACGATCTTCCGCTATTGCGCGAGCTGAAGGGCGCTACGCTCACCGAGGACGTGCGCCTTTTCGCACCAAAGGAAACCCTGCGCGCCGAAGGCGGTGGCCGGGGCCCGCGCGGCTTCATCCCCGTGGGCGCGAATCCCCCTACCGGCGCTGTGATTGATTTCTGGCTGAAGGATAAACCCACCGGCGAAGTAAAGATCGAGATCCTCGACTCCTCCGGCAAACCAGTCAACCACTATTCCAGTAATTTGCCCAACCATCCCGCCGGCTCTGACGACACCACTCCCGCCATCGACGAACAAGGCGGTGGAGGCCGTGGAGGTTTCGGCGCACCCGCCCGCATCCACGCCCAAGCCGGCATGAACCGGTTCATCTGGGATCTCCATTATCCCGACGCCACCACCTTCCCCGGCCTCATCATGTGGGCTGGATCAACGCGCGGCCCGATGATCGTTCCCGGCACCTATACCGCAAAGCTGACCGTCGGCGATAAAACACAAACGCAGCAATTTGTTGTAAAGAGCGATCCGCGCCTCAAGACCACCGCGGCCGAATTCAGCGCGCAGCTCTCTTTATCGCTCCAGCTCCGCGACAAGTTGTCGCAGGTGAATCAGGCCGTCGTCGATATTCGCGCCGCCAAGAAACAACTCGAAGACTACGCCGCCCGACTCAAGGACGACGCCGCAGCCAAGAAAGTGGCCGATGCCGCCCGCGATCTCGACAAGCGTTTAACCGCCGTCGAGGAAGAACTCTATCAGGTGAAAAATCAAAGCAGTCAGGACCCTCTGAACTTCCCCATCAAGCTAAACAACCGCATCGCCGCGCTGCTGGGCGTAGTGCAAGACACAGACGCCGGTCCCACCAAGCAATCGAACGTAGTCTACGAAGGCTTGGCGAGCGAAGCCAACGCGCAACTCCGCGCCGCCGACAAACTCCTGAAGGACGACGTCGCCCAGTTCAATAAACTGGTGAAGGACTCCAACATCCCCGCCGTCACCATTCCTCCGCGCAAGGATAATTAGATTGATGGAACTGTATCTCCTGCGCCACGGCATCGCTGAAGACAACGCCGCCACCGATGCTGACCGCCGCTTGACGGACGAAGGACGCGAAAAAGTCCACCGCGTCATGAAGCGCGCCGCCTCAGCCGGAGTTTCGCCGTCGCTCATCCTATCGAGCCCCTACAAACGCGCCCTCGAAACCGCCGAAATCGCCGCATCCGAACTCGACTACAAAGGAAAGATCCTGCGAGTAGGCTCGCTAACCCCCGACTCCTCCCCGCCCTCAGTATGGAATGAAATCCGCGAGCATCGCCACGAGTCGTCCATCCTATTAGCCGGCCACGAACCACTCTTTTCCGCGACAGTAGCCTTCCTATTAGGCTCGACCAATCAAATGGTAGACTTCCGCAAATCCGCCCTAGTCCGCATCGACCTCCACGGCTTCAGTCCCCAGCCACAAGGCATCCTCCAATGGATGCTAACCCCGAAGCTCGCGTGAGAGTTTTGTGGCACCTCGAAAACAGCAGAACCTGCGAAAAATTGGGACTGCCTACTCTGTCCCAAGGCGCCGTCAGTACTCGTGAAAACCCGCTCCCGTTTGACGCCGCGTGGACAGAGCGGGCTGTCCCAATTTTTCGCCCCGTCCGCTCAGACCCGCAGCGTTTTCATTCCCGTCGTTGCCCGACCTCCACGCACCAAACAGGCGTACCCGTGAAAATGTGCGCGACGCACGCTGCGAAGGCAGAAATCCCCAACCGAACCCCGACCGTCAGGGAGGGGATAATCCGAGCCCTTTCCATCATCAAGTAGACATCTCTCGAACAGGAGCAATCCCGGCCACGATCCGCATCACTCCCTCGTCGTGAGTCGCAATAGCGAGATCGTAGTCGGCCTGGAGCCGCATCCAAAATTCTGGTGTGCTGCCAAACAACTTAGCGATTTTTAAGCACATCACCGCGGATATCGGCTTCCGGCCAGCCAAAATACTGTGCATCATCTGCCGGGAAATACCCAAGGATCTCGCTACGTCCGTGACGGTCATATGCACTTCCGGCAAAACGTCTTCACGCAGAATTTCCCCCGGATGAACCGGCCTGACCTGTATTCTTTTCGCCACTCGTGTACACCTCGTTAGTGATAATCTTCGAGACCAACTTCAATCGCTTCTTCGCCTCGCCATCCGAACGTAATCCGATAGTTAGCGGATACTCGAACGGACCAGCGCTTCGGAGATCCCTGAAGCGGATGGAACCGCAATCCGGATACACCCAATCTTCCGGTCTGCTCGCCGCGTTTAGCATTCTTAGGATGCGTTCGCATTTAGCGACATATGCCGGAGGAACCCGTCGGCTTTCGCCGGCGAAAAAGAGTTCCCGCAGGCCCTTGTGCTTCAATCCGCCGACCAAGAATAAGTGTAAACCAAATAGTTCACAACGTCAACAGGCAATAGGCGGGTCGGCACCATGCTAACCTGAGACTTCCCATGCAAAAATCTGAGCCAGGAGAAGCTTTTTCCCGCCTTGTCGAAATCATGGCGCAACTGCGCGCACCTGGCGGCTGCCCTTGGGATCGAGAACAGAACTTCGATACCATCAAGCCCTACCTGCTCCAGGAAACCTATGAGGTCATGGATGCCATTGATACTCGTGATTGGAAGGGCTTAGCGGAAGAACTGGGCGATCTTCTTTTGCAGTCGGTCTTCTTCGCGCAGATGGCTTCTGAAGAAGGCCTCTTTGATATTCGCGATTCTCTGGAAGCCATTAATAGCAAGCTGGTGCGGCGTCATCCACATGTATTCGGAGACGGCGAAGCCAAGACCTCGGACGACGTTTTACGCAAGTGGGATGAGATTAAGAAGACAGAGAAACCTGCGCAAAAGGGCCTGTTAACAGGGGTTCCACGCACTTTGCCCGCTTTGGTCGAAGCGCAGCAGATCGCCTCGCGTGCGGCAACTGCCGGATTCGACTGGGAAAACGTCGATCAGGTTTTTGATAAATTGCAGGAAGAGCTAACTGAGCTGCATTCCGCGGCATTGCAGGACGAAAAAGAAGACGAGCTGGGCGATTTGCTCTTCGTGATCGTCAACATCGCGCGCTTTTTGAAGGTCGATCCGGAGCAGGCTCTGCGGCGCACCAACGCCAAATTCCGGAAACGCTTCAGCCACGTCGAACAAGGCCTGGGAAAACCGCTTCAGGATGCAACCATTGCGGAAATGGAGGCGCTATGGCAGGCGGCGAAACAATCAGGCAACTGACCCAGATTCAGGAGTTTCACGAAGCCGTGAAGCTTCAGAAAGCCATCTGGGGATTCGACGATGTGGACCTGCTGCCAGTTCGTTTATTCGTGACTGCCAACAAAATCGGAGGCCATTCTTTCGGCGCTTTCGACGGCGACCGCATGGTGGGATTTTGCATCGCGATTCCGGGCATCAAACCCGGCGCGAAAAGTTATCTGCACAGCCACATGCTCGGCGTTTCGAAAGAGTATCGCGATGCCGGGCTCGGTCGAAAACTCAAGCTGGCGCAACGAGATGACGCTATTAAGGAAGGCATCGATTTGATTGAATGGACCTTCGATCCACTCGAAATCAAGAACGCGTTTTTCAACATTGAGCGCCTCGGCGCCATCGTCCGGCGCTTTGTGCTGAATCAATACGGAACGACGTCGAGCCCTTTAAACGCAGGCCTGCCGACCGATCGCTGCACCGCCGAATGGTGGCTGCATCGCGAACGGGGGCAGCACGAAATTGTCGGGCGCATCTCGATCACCAACGATATCTATAAGATCAAGGCGACGGATTACGCTCGCGCCCGCGAGATTCAACAGCGCGTGGCGGATCAGTTCCTGGAATATTTCGCGAAAAATTTAGCCGTTACCGGCTTCGAACGGTCGGCGGAAAACGGAACGTACCTGCTCTCACCATGGGAATCAAAATAGAACGCGTCACGCTGCGCCAGATCCGGATGCCTCTGGTGCATTTCTTCGAAACCAGTTTTGGACGCACTTACGAGCGCCAAATTGTTCTTGTCGAAGTCGTTGCCGATGGGATTTCCGGCTGGGGCGAAGTGACGGCGGGCGAGAATCCTTTCTATAACGAAGAGTGGACCGAATCGGCGTGGCTGATCGTTCGCGATTACGTTGCGCCGCGCGTGCTTCGGTATGAGCTGACCGGGCCGGAGGAAACTGCTTCACGCACATCGCACATTCGCGGGCATTTGATGGCGCGCGGCGGCCTCGAAACCGCGGTATGGGATCTCGAAGCGCGGCGAAATAATGTGTCGTTGACCAAACAAATCGGCGGAGGAGCGCGCACCGAGATCGGCTGCGGCGTTTCGATCGGGATTCAGGATTCGGTGCCACAACTGATTAAGAAGATTGAGACGGAAGTGAACGCCGGCTATCAACGCATCAAGATGAAAATCAAGCCGGGTTGGGATGTCGATGTCATTCGCGAAGTGCGCGCCGCGTTCCCGAATATCCGCTTGATGGCCGATGCAAATTCGGCGTATACGCTGGCCGATATCGATCGGTTAGAGAAACTTGATGAGTTCAACCTGATGATGATCGAGCAGCCTTTGGCGCATGACGAGATTATCGACCATGTTCAGTTGCAGGCCCGTTTGAAAACGCCGATCTGTCTGGACGAGTGCATTCGCAGCGCGCATCAAGCGGAGCAGGCGATCCGCATGAAGGCTTGCGGAATCATCAACATTAAGCTTGGACGCGTGGGCGGTTTCGCGGCAGCGAAGCGTGTTCACGATGTGGCGCAGGCGCACGGGATTCCGGTGTGGTGCGGAGGGATGCTCGAATCGGGGATTGGACGGGCGCACAATATCGCGCTTTCGACGCTGCCTAATTTTGTTCTGCCGGGCGACGTATCGGCAAGCAAACGCTACTGGTCGCGCGACATTATCACGCCTGATGTCGAAGTGTCTCCGCAGGGCACGATTACCGTGCCTACCGGCGCGGGCTTTGGGTATGAGATCGACCATGATTTCCTGAACTCGGTAACGGTCAGGGAGGAAACGGTTAGTTGACCGGATTCCGGGGACTTTTACGCGAGAATCGCAATTACCGCTTCACCTGGTCGGGACAAGTGGTCAGCGAAATTGGCGACCACTATAACAATGTTGCTGTTTTTGCGCTGGCGCTGGCCAATACCGGCTCAGGACTGGTTGTCGCCGGGATTCTGATCGCGCGCGCAATCTGCGCCGTCCTGGCCGGACCCATTGCGGGCGTACTGCTCGATCGCATGGACCGGAAACGCATCATGATTATCAGTGACTTGGTGCGGGCGGGCGTCGCCATCCTTTTCATTTTAGGAATTCCACGAGGGCGCACCTGGCTGCTGTATGTTTTGAGCGGGGCGCTCATGTTCGCTTCGCCGTTTTTCTCCAGCGGACGCGCGTCCATTTTGCCGACCATCGCCACGAAACATGAATTGCATTCCGCCAACTCATTGACGCAGTTGACGCAATGGACCACGCTCACAGTGGGGTCATTTCTGGGCGGTACTTCGGTGACTCAGTTCGGCTATAAATTGGCGTTCCTATTCAACGCGTTTTCCTTCCTGTTTTCAGCATGGTGCATTTCACGGCTGCATGTTGAAAACGGCTTTCGGGTGAACCGGACCGATGTTTCAGGAGACACGGTGGTTCGGCCCTGGCATGAATATACGGAAGGGCTGAAGTACATGAAGTCCTCGCCGCTGATTCTCGGAATTGGTTTAGTTGCCGTCGGTTGGGCTTCCGGCGGAGGCGCGGCGCAGATTTTATTCAGCGTTTTTGGCGAAGTGGTTTTTCATCGCGGACCTTCCGGCATCGGTACGATTTGGGGCTGCGCTGGGATTGGGCTGGTGATCGGCGCGTTGTTCGCGTATCGCATTGGAAAAACAATCAGTTTCGACAATTACAAACGGCTGATTTCTATCAGTTATGTGCTCCATGGCGGATCGTACATTTTGTTCAGCCAGGCGCGGACGTTTGGATGGGCTTTATTTTTCATTGGCTTGTCGCGCGCAACCGTCGCGGTGAGCAGTGTCTTGAATGTGACGCAGCAATTGCGGCACGTTTCGGACGAATTTCGCGGACGAGTTTTCGCCACTACCGAAAGTTGGAATTGGATGACGATGATGCTCTCGATGGCGATCGCGGGATTGGCGTCGACGCACGTAAGTCCGCGGATTATTGGGGCTTGGGCGGGGGTTTTCAGCTCCAGTACGGGGATTTTCTGGGCTTGGGCGAACTGGACGGGACGGCTGCCGGAGCCGGCGCTTTCGGGGGTTGATCCAGACGATATCGAAGTTCACGACGATCCGACGGTCTAAGATAGTGACGTGGATGATTTAAAAGATCGGGTTATTGTTGTGACTGGCGCGGCGAAGCGCATTGGACGGGTGATCGCTTTGCGCCTGGCGAGCGAAGGCGCGCGGGTGGTGATTCACTACAATGAGTCCGAAGAAGAGGCTCGGAAGACGGCGAAAGAGTGCGGTAATGCGTCCTTATATCGCGCTAATCTATCAAAAGTTGATGAACTAGAGGCCTTATTCGACCATATTTCGCGCGATTTCGGACGGATTGACGGCCTGGTGAACAACGCAGCGAGGTTCACTCGCATCGATCCGCTGAAGGTGACCGAGGCGGATTGGGATTTCATTCACTCGATCAATTTGAAGGCGACGTTTTTTTGCTGCCAACAAGCCGCGAAGCACATGCTGGCGGGTGAGGGCGGAAAGATCGTGAACATCAGCTCCCTGGGCGCGATCAAGGCGTGGGCGCATCATGCGCATTACTGCGCTTCGAAGGCTGGGGTGGTGATGTTGACGCGGGCTTTGGCAAAGGCGTGGGCTCCGAAGATTTCGGTGAATTCAGTGGCGCCGGGGGTGATTCCGTTTGGCGCCGAAGACGAGCGGATTTTGAAATTAATAGCGGCGACTCCGGCGGGACGAGCGGGGACTCCGGAAGAGATTGCGGATGCGGTGATGTATTTTCTGACGGCGACGAATTTTGTCACCGGGCAGTTAATTGCCGTGGATGGGGGGCTGAGTCAGAGATAGTGACGGTCTCATCCACGGTTTCTTCGTGCGCCGAGCGAGGCAGTTCTCGGGAAATCTGAGAAATGTCTGTCCCGGTTTGGTTCCGGTTTTGTTCATCTGTTCGGGTAGTCGTTGGGGTAGGCTCGGCGGTGCTCTTCTGCTAATTCCATTGCCGTGCCGATTTGGATTAGGTCGCCTTTGCCGATGCCAGGGCAGTAGGTGGCGGTTTGATTCCATTGGTCGCGATTCTCTACCAGTTCGGGCCAGAAGGGGAACGTTTTGCATTGGGTGGGTTTGGCGGGGTGGATGCTGCAACTATGCTCCAGCAGAAAGGGGCATTGTTTTTCGCGTGGTTTGCGGAAGCGTAGTTGGTGGGGAGTGCGGTAGACGTACTTTTTTTCGAAGGCGCGGGGCGTCATGCCGGTGAATTTGGCGGCGCGCTTAAGGTCGTCCTCGGTTAAATAGACGAAGCCCTTCTGATCGCAACAGTTGATGCAGCCGGGCTGGCAGGTGAAGCGAAGTCCGTTCATATTTTGCGGGGCTGCCAGATAGCGGTGTGGCGGATGCGGGCCACGTTCGGGATGGCGACGTCCAGCACTACGAATTCGTGTCCTTTTCGCTCATAGGCGTCCACGATTTTAGCGCGTACTTCGAGATGCTCGCCATCATGGGCGGCGGAGGCGTTGCGGACTTCGCTCGAAGAATGAATCCAGGGGCCGAGAATGAAATTGCTCATCAGGATTTCATTTGCCAAAGCTAGAATGATAGCGGGATGGGCGAGACGCTCATCGCCGATGAAGGCGTCGAGTGGGGCGCTCATGCCGGGTTGCGACAGGTCGAGGGTTTTAGTCAGTGTTCCCAGGATTATGCCGGGGCGGATGGTTTCGCGGCTGGCGGGAATGCGGTCGGCCGGCGGGCGGGACGGAGGATCGTCTGCCGGCGGAGGCGTATCGAGCAGCCAGGCGGTTGCCGTGGCGCGGGTTCCGGCGTCGATTTTAATTCGGCCTTGTTCCTGTTCGGTGATGGATACCGAGACTTGTTCCCCTTCATAAAATGGCTGAAAGAAGCGAACGTCCATGGCGCCGCGCGACAGCCATTGCGGGCCGAAGTGCTCGACCACGGCCGAAGCCATGTAGCCATAAATGGTTACGCCCGGAACGAGGCCGGCGGTGAAGCCGTATTGGGCTGCGATCTGATCGTCATGAATTCGATTTTCGGAATCGGGAGCGGTGTTGACGGCGCGGACTTGAAAAGATGGCGGCACACACCATATTAAAATAAGCTTATCGGCAGATGTAAACTTGTGTAACAAATTCTTAGAATTCTCGTTAGGAAAAGTTAGAATGTGCCTGAAACGGTTTGTCGTGTATCAATCGTTCGGGGCTTGGGCGCCGAGCGACCGAGGCCACTCTGAAAGGCGAATATCGATCTCGCCCGGGGTGAAGGATGTGTTCACCGATGATGCTGATCATGCGGGAGTTTTTATCAAATTCCTGAAGAACGGCACGTGGTATGAGGCGGAGCGGGATGAGTTTGCCCGGTCCACCCGGGCGGAAGATCGGGTTAGCGTGGCTGGGGTTTGAGCCGGCGGCAGCGCATGGCGCCGCCCACCCCTACAAGACAGGCTAACGAGCGACGCGGCGGGTGATTTCGCGGACCAGGATGGCTCCGCGGCGTTTGCACTCGGCGGCGGCCTCGGTGGTTTCGCGGCGGGTGACCGCGTATTCGTCCTGACTGATGTTCTTCGCAAGGCGACTGTTGACGAGCGCCGTGTTCTGAAGGCGTAGTTCCTTATACCACGCGCGGTTATCTATCTCCGAGGTGAAGATTTCCTCTAGACTGCATGTTGTGAGATCGGCTGGCCAGTTTGGCATCAAGCAATCTTATCGTCGGAATAGGGGATTATCATTAGTGACACTTTCGGGAAAAATCGTAAAAAGGCTGGCTCGGGAGTGCGGGTTCGAACTGGCGGGGGTTGCCGCGGCGGAGCCGGCGGGCGATTTTGGACGGTACCGGGAGTGGGTGGAAAAAGGGTTCGCGGGCGAAATGCGGTATTTGACCGACCGGCGGGCGGAAGTTCGAGGGGATCCGCGGAATCTGCTGGGGAGCGCGCGGTCGATTATTTGCGTGGGGAAGCTTTACAACGCGCCGGGCGGGCCGGCGGATGGGGTTTCGCGATACGCGTGGGGCGAGGATTATCACGGCGTCATGCGGGACGGGCTGCGGCGGCTGGTGGAACTGCTGGAGCGCGAAGTTGGGGCGTTCGAGCATAAAATCTGCGTGGATACGGCGCCGCTGCTCGAAAGAAGCTATGCGCGCGAGGCGGGGCTGGGATGGATCGGGAAGAATACGTGCCTGATTCATGAGCCTCTGGGGTCGTGGTTTTTTCTGGGTGAGATTCTCACTTCGCTCGAAATCGAGGCGGACTGCCCGCCGCCGGACCGGTGTGGGAGCTGCACGCGCTGTATCGACGCTTGTCCGACGCAGGCGCTGGTGCCGGATGGCGCTGAATGGACGCTCGATGCGCGGCGCTGTATTTCTTATTTCACGATCGAGCTGCGCGGGCCGATTCCGGAAGAGCATCGGGAGGGGATGGGCACGCACATTTTTGGCTGCGATATCTGTCAAGACGTTTGTCCCTGGAATCGGCGGGCGCCGGTGACCGAAGAACCGGCATTTTCAGCTCGGGCGCTACCGGATTTGGAAGATTTCTCGAAACTTTCACGGGAGGAATTTAATCACAAGCTAGTAGAGAGCCCCATTGCGAGGGCCAAGCATTCAGGAATGATGCGAAACATCGCGGTGGCGATGGGAAATGCAGGGCTCGGGCAGTTTCGCGAGTCATTGGAGGATTTGGCGGCATCTGAAGACCAGATGGTGGCCGAGCATGCGCAATGGGGATTGAGAAAACTGTAGGAATCCTTTTGCTGGTGTTGCCCACATGGGCGGGGTCGCTGCACGAAACCGTGAACAGCCAGCCCGGATTCGAGCACTTTTACAATTTGGAATACGATGAAGCGCTGGCAATATTCTCGGAAGAAGCGGCGAAGAATCCGTCGTCACCCGACGTCTACAATCACATTGCGCAGACAGTTCTCTATAAAGAAATGTACCGAGCGGGGATGCTATCGAGCGAATTCGTCGGCGGAACGAAATTTGTCCATCAACCGAAACTGCCGCTGACGGAGGAGCAGCAGAAACAGTTCCACGACGCTTTGAACCATGCGCTCAGCTTGTGCCAGGAGCGGCTGGCGGCCAATCCGAACGATACGGCAGCTTTGTACTCGATGGGAGTGAGCTACGGGCTACAGGCAAACTATTCGTTTGTCGTGACCAAGGCTTGGGTGCAGGCGCTGCATGATGCGTCGGCGGCGCGCAAGGCTCATTTACGTGTGACGGAACTGGATCCGGGGTTCGTGGACGCGAAGCTGACGCAGGGAGTGAACGATTACGTGGTGGGGAGTCTGCCGCTGCATTGGAAAATGTTCGGATTCCTGGGCGGATTTCATGGGGACAAGAAGCGCGGGATGCGGACTTTACAGGAAGTCGGCGAGCAGGGGCGGATGAATCGGGCGGACGCGATGGTGCTGCTGGCGGCGATCTATTTACGCGAACACAGGCCGGACGACGCGATCCCATTGCTGACGGAATTGACGGGGGCCTTTCCTAGGAATCCAATCTTGAAGATCGAGTTGGATAAGGCGATGGGGGAGCGGAATCCGGGGGCGGAGTCTCGATAAGGGATGGTCCGCATGCTTACGCATGGCGTCGTCGAAGAACGCAGGCGAAACCGCCCGCGCCACCTTGTTTACCTAGTCAAAAAACAGCAACAAAGGTGGCGCGGTTTCGCCTGTATCTAGAAGCTGAAACGGGCGGAGAGCTGAATGATTCGGGCCGCGTTGGTGGAGGTGGCCTGGCCGAACAGCGAACTGGTGATGTTCGTTGATACGCCGGTGAATTGGGTGTGATTGAGCAGGTTGAAGAAGTCGGCTCCAATCACGACCCTGGCGTGCTCGCGGATGGCGATGGTCTTGAGCAGCGAGAGATTCACGTTGACCAGGTCCGGTCCGCGGAAGGCGTTCTTGCCAAGATTTCCGTAGCTGGACGCGCCGGGATCGCCGATGGTGTTAATGGCCTGGAGGGCGGTGTTTGAGAAGTCGGCGGGGTTGAAGAAATAGTTACCCGTTGGCCCGCCTCCCACCGACTGGAACATCTTGGGATCGTACTGCTGCACGGAGGACGTAACCAGATCGGCTTGCACGATACCGGCATCGCCATATCCGGAGGGGCCGGGATTGGTCGGGCTGGTGGACAAACCGGCCTGCACGTTCAGCGGCAAACCGGAGCGGTAGTTAAAGACCGGAATGAGTTCCCACCCCTTGGTGAGGGCTTTGGGAGCGCTGGACCATGCCTGATCGAAGGGCAGCGTCCAAACGGCGCTGGCGGCGAAGGTGTTGGGGACGTTGTAGCTGGAGGGTCCCCAGAACTGATTCCAATTGGCGGTTGGCACCTGCGATTGGGCGCTGCGGAAGCCGCTCTCATTATCGAGCGATTTGGAGCGGGTGTAGGAAACCTGGTATTGCAGGCTTCCGACGTAGCGCATATCGCTGACGCGGCGGTTCAGTCCAATGGCGAGCGCGTTATAGTGCGCGGCGCCGTTGTTTTGAAATTCGTCGAGGTAGTTGAACGGACATACCAAGCCTTGGCCGGCGCAGAAATTCGCCACGTCCGGCTGGGCGTTGAGGACGCGCTGGTTGGTGCCGAGCATGATTGGATTCTCATCGTCGAGGCCGGTGAGTTTATGCGAATCGGAGCCCAGATAGGACGCGGTCAAGGTGGTGTTCTTCGCGAGTTCCCGCTGAATGCTGAAGTTGTACTGATAAATATACGGTGTTTTCAGGTGGGGATTGACGACGAAGACGCCGCCTCCTCCGACCGGGAGAAAACCGGAATTCACCCAATTGGTGGCAGCGGTGGGCGGCTTCGACGGGAACGGATTCGTGAGGCCGAGGGTTCCAAAGGGATCGGTAAAATTCGTCGGGGCCGAAGCGGGATTGGTGGCGAGCGGATTGAAGAATAAATCGGACTCGGAGAAGAACGGCTCCTGCCCGTTGAACTGGAGACTATCCTCCGCTTTCAGGATGTCGTAAAACATTCCGAAGCCGGTGCGGATGCTGGTTTTACCGTCTCCAAAGGGATCCCACGCGATTCCGAAGCGAGGCGCAAAATTGGTACGGTCGGGGAAATTGGTACCTTTGGGGGCACCCGGATCGCCGGGGAACACCAGTCCGGGAGGGGCATTCGGGAAGCGGGTGGACTGGTCGCCGGGGATCACCGAAAATTCGCGGCCCTCGGTGTCGTACTTCGGCGAGCTGTACTCATAACGGACACCCAGTGATACGGTGAGATTCTTCCTGGCCTTCCATTCGTCCTGAATGTAGCTGCCGACGTTGTGCGTGCGGACGTTCGAGGGGGCTTGGGGCGCCTGGAAGTATTCGTCCGGTAGTCCGGTAAGGAAATCAGCGAGAGGATTTTGGGAATAGCTGCCGCCGCCGGTGCCGTAGTAGAAATAAGTGCCGGTGACGTAGAAATCGTACACAGTATTGTTCTGGAAGGGGGTGTAATTGAAGCCCATTTTAATGCTGTGATTCCCATGAATCCAAGTGAGCGAATCCGTGTAGTTATAGGTGTTATCGATCAGATGAGTGGGTCCCTGCGGACTGAAGCCGGCTTGGAACGCGCCGTTGAGGGAGATGGATGGAGGTCCGATCGGGTTGTCGTCAACGGCGGTGATGCCTAGCTGGGTCGCGGTGGGCAGTTTCGAGGCAGGGATCTCCTGCTGATTATTGTTGCGTTGGGCATTGAAGCGGAATTCATTGATGAGCTTCGGTGAAAAGGTCTTGACGTAGGCGACGGTTCCCGAATAGTGGTTATCGCCGTTGGTATTGGGGAAGCCGGGAACGTTGCCACCATCAAACGGATCCAACTGCGGGTTGCGGTTCGATCCGAGGGTCACCGTGAGGCGATCGTTCTGAGTGACCACATAGTCGACTTTTTCCGTCAGCTCATCGGCGTTGTTAAGCGCGGCTCCCTGAAAAACTTCGCTGCCGGCGGGGGAGCTTGGAATCAGGCCTGCCTTGATATAGGCTGCTGAAGCGGAGTTAATCGCGGTGGGACTGATGATTGCCTGCGCGGCCAGACCGGGATTGGGTTGGAAGAAAGGATACTGTTGCAGAAAGCTGGATACCAGCGGGTCGGGGCCGGTTCCGGACGCGTTGCCATGCGAAAAATCTCCGGTCAGCTCGGCAGGTGTGAAGACTGCCGTTTTCGAAGTAGCTGCAAGGTCTGTCTGGCGCTGTCCCTCATAGGCGACGAAGAAGAACAGACGGTTTTTTCCGTTAATCAGTTTAGGAATCCAGATGGGGCCGCCGATGGTGGCGCCGAACTGGTTGCGTTTGAGAGGATCGATGGGCAATCCCTGCTGGTTGTTGAAAAAAGTGTTGGCGTTGAGGTCGCCGTTGCGGAGGTAATCGAAGGCGCTGCCGTGAAAAGTGTTGGTTCCGGAGCGGGTGACAACGCTGACCACTCCGCCGCCATTGCGGCCATACTCAGCGCTGTAATTATTAACTAGGATTCGAAACTCTTCGATCGCGTCGGGATTGGGGTTCAGTACCAATCCGTTGTTCAACAGATCGTTGTTGACGCCGCCGTCGAGCAGATAGGTGATCGAATCCGGGCGGGCGCCGTTAATACTGAACGTCCCGGCCGCTCCGGCTGTGCCTGGAACATTCTCAGTGGTCGGCGTGACGCCGGGCATCATGAAGGCGAGAGCCATGACGTCGCGTCCATTCAACGGCGCGGTGGCGATCTGCTCCTGGGTGACGGTATTAGACACTGTGGCGCTGGTCGTCTCGACGCCACTGGCGATTGACTCTACCTGCACAGTCTCCGTAGTCGAGCCGATCTCAAGTTTGAGGTCGACCTTCATCGACTGATTAATCTCCAGAGTCTGCGCACTGGTGACTGCCTTGCGAAAGCCTTGTGCCTCCGCCGTGACTCGATATGAGCCAATTGGCAGTAGCAGAGCCTGGTAGCTACCATCGTCACTGGAGGTGGTTACATTGCTGACATTCGTCTTGGTGTTTGTAACGGTGATCTTGGCGTGTGGAATCACGGAACCGGAAGGATCGGTAACTAAGCCAATAATGCGGCCGGTCGCGTCCTGAGCAAACACGGGAACCAGCGAGCACAGCAACAATAAGCCAAGCGCCGTCAAAAGTGAGCAGACAGACCACCGGCCCTGAGCAAAAGAAACTTTCATCATAAATAGACTCCCTAAAAGTTGCCCCAACGAATTGCCGGCAAGGAAGCTGAAGAGCTAACAAGCCAGATTCTAGCCAAACTCGGTATTAGATGTTTTTATCAGAACTGTCATACCAAGTCAACACAATTTCCGCCAGAAGCTACATTCGCAATAGTAATGTTTATCAACCTCCAATTAAAGGGCGTGGAGTAGCCTAATGACAAACGAAACTACGCCGAAGAGACGCGAGCTAAACGACGTTGAATACTGTCTTGAAGCCGTGATCCATGTGCATCTGTTGATGGCAGTGGAAGAGTGTCAAACCTTGCTGTTGTGGTATGACGTCGATCTCCACTGTTTGAAATCCCTTCACCAGGACGATGTCCTTTCTCACGCCAGGCGCGGCTGTCAATTCGAAGGTGTTGCGATGCAGGTGCAGAGGATGGGCGTCGGCGGTGCGATTGGTGAAGGCCAGGCGGTAGCGGGTTCCTTTGCGAAGGGTCCGGGGTTCGTCGCTCGGGTTGTAATTCTTGCTATTGATGGTCCAACGTTCCATCCCATTCCCGTTGGGAGTTACGCGGTCAATCAGCATGGGAAGAGTCTCGGCGGGAGTAGCTGCTTCGGGCTTTTTACCAAAGAGGCGATAGTCCCAGGCTGGGCCGGCGGGTTGGGCGTGGGTCGCCGGACCTTTTTTGCCGGCATACTCGACGAGGATCCCTAAACCGCTGCCGCGCACGTCATTATCGGGCGAACCTAGAATCCACACACCTGGATTTTTCATATCGACAAAGGCATCCACGCGCTCTGCTGCTCCCAGTTCGAGTAGACCTACGCGGCGCGGCCTCGGCACGGGATTCCCATCGAGGGCGACGACCACGAATTCGTGGCCGGGCAAGTAGAGTTGAATATTCTCAGTGGCGCTGGCGTTCAGGATGTGAAAGAGGACGCGTTGACCTTCTTTCGTCCGGATTGGTTCGCCACTGCCGAGCGCCTTCCCGTTGATGGAGCGAATGCGATAGGCTACTTCGACCGAAGTTGGTGCCCAGTCTGTTTCGCCGAGATATTCGATACCTTGAGTCTCTTCGTCTTCCCCTTCGATGAAATACGGCTCCCATTCGTGAGTGGCAAGAAATATTTCCTGATCGTAGCGGCCGGGATGGCGCTTCGGATCGACGTAAACGAAGGCGAACTGGCCGCTATACGTGCCCTGCGAAAGATCGTCCATAGCCATGGAGTGCGAATGCACATAACGGGAGCCTGGCTGGAGAGGCGTCATTTGATAGCGCAGATGACTACCTGCCGGAACAGCAAGACTATGCTCTTCCTCCGCGCCGTCGATCTTGGCCGGGATTTCAAAGCCATGCCAATGAACGTATTCGGCATGATCGGTACGGTTGAAGATATCGACCGTGACAGGAGATCCCTGCCGCAGACGAATCAACGGACCGGGGGCGCTGCCGTTGTAAGCGGTGGTGGAGATGGTGTGACCAGGCGCAACGTCCACGCGCGTAGGAGCAATGTTCAAAGTCACGTCAGCCGGCTGAGCCAGAGCCGGGGCCGCTGCCAGAGTGGCCAGAAAGGACCGGCGTGTGAGGTTACTTGTCCAGCGTTCGCTGATAGAGTTCCTTCCCATCCGTTCCCACAAAGCTTATCTTGAAGTGCTTCTGATCCGCCTCAAGCACGGTGAAGCCATTCAGCTTCTGCTTAAAGATGGTGCGGTCGTAGGGATTGAATTCGTAGAGTCCGGCTCCGCCGCCGCCGCTCACGAAAAAATGCACGCCGTCTTCCGGTTTCTCCTCCTGGAGGTTGTGATCGTGCCCGTTGAGGTAAATGTCGACATGGTTTTTCTTGAGCACCGGCAACAGCCTCTCGATGAGCACTTTATTGTCGCCTCGCGTGGCCGAGTAGATATGATAGTGGCCATAAACGAGTTTCCACGGAGCGGTGGACTTGGCTAATTCCGAGTCGAGCCATTGCAACTCCGCCTCATTGCATTCCACTGTGTCGAAGGCGAAGAACTGAACTGCACCAGCGGTGAAGGTGTAATAGGGAGCCGGCAGACGCCAGTCAGGACTCTTTTCGGAATAAAGAATCTCGGCCGCGGGACTATCGGGCGATGCCCAGTCGTGGTTACCGAGAGTGGCGTAGAACTTAATCCCCATCGGGCCGTACAGTTGTTCCCACTGCGTTTGCCAGCGGGGATCGGCCGGACTCATCATGCCATAGGTATAGAAGTTGTCACCCAGCGTGAGTCCGAAATCGAAGGGATGCGAGTGGTGAAACTCCACCATCGCTTTGGCGGTGCTGACCTGCGCGGGCGAGCCTGTGCCGAAATCGCCGAAGGCGAGAACACGAATCGGCTTATCGGGAGGCTTGAGCGAAAAGAGGGGAGGCGGAGTTCGCAGAAAGGCGGGCAGCGTGGTTTCGTTCATCAAGCCGTACCAGTGTTCCTCCGCCTGTCCCAGTTGCTTCGTGGCATTGGAGTCGCCGCTTTTGAGCGCCGTCGCCAGGCGCGTCTGGAGCAGCCGGTTCATTTCCGTCATTCGAATCTGCCGCAACAGGTCGAGCGCCTTTACCGACACGTTGGCGTCGGCATCGGAAGTGACATGGTTCTCGACGATCTTCTGCGCCTCCGGATGCGACGCCCAGTAAGTCCTGAGGCCTTGGAGAATCGCGATCCGCAGCTTTGCGGATGCCTCCTTCTCAAGCTGGGCGAGGAGAAAACCGAACGCTTCCGGCTGGCGGCAAAGGCCGGTGACGATGTAGGCGGCCAGGTTGTCGTCAGACATCCGCAGGGCCGATGCCTGCTGTTCTTCGGTCGCCGTAAGCAGGCTCCTGGCCTGATCGCGATAGTCCGGAAGGACACGGTTGAGAATCGCATCAGATAAGGGGTGAGCGGCTGGCTGGCCCTGCGAAAATAGAGGAAGAGACAGCGAGATTACGAGCAACAGTTTGCGCATCAGGGGTGATCTTTTTCTCAATTATACGGCGCGGCGATGAACATCAGCGCGGGAATTTGGTTACATCCGTATTGCGAACGCTCAATGCGACAGATGCAGCCACCGTTTAATATCGGGCGCGAACTCGTGCAGAACATTTATGCCCGCGTCGACCAGCACCGTGTCCGATCCGGCGACGAAGATTGCGGACCCGGTATGAAACCGATCCGGCCACCAGGTGCGCGAGATCGCGGCTGCTCCGTAATCGCCCAGGAACTCGCTATAGGCGGGCATCATGCCGCCGCTATCGTTGTGGCGCCAGACGGTGTGAAGAAATGCATCACCCACGCGTCCCCCGAAACTGGTCCTTTTGGAACGGAAAAAACGGGTATCCTCATGATCGATCGCCTGCACAGGGAACATAATGCTGCGCTGGATCAGATACTGTCCCACGTGCGAGGCATATCGTTCGGCAAAGGCGTCTCCGCCCTCACCCCACTCGCCTGGACGGTCTCGCAACTGGTCGAAACCGGCGCCGATTCCAGCATAAATCAGGTTGTCGATGTCGAACAAGTGTCGTGCATCATAGCGAAGTTTATCTTCCACGCTGAGGCCTTGCCATTGTGGGGATTGCGGACCGGAGGTCGCGAGAGGTTGGCCATCTGGCGTAGAGGGGCTCGTTTGCTGAGCAAATAAAAGTGCGGAAACGATGAAGATCAACAGAAACGCCCGGAAGAGCATGTCTATAGGACCCTTCCGGTGTGGATTGCGTTTCAACTTGGCATCCCTTATATACTTTGAGGATGAGAAAATTCGCCATCCTTGTGCTGCTGGCCGTGCCCGCATTCTGTCAGGAACACGTCGACCTGGGGATGGTCGACCGCATTAAAGCCGAGGCTTTCGATCATTCCAAAGTCATGGAGATTTTGCGAAACCTGAGTGATGTCCACGGTCCCCGGCTCACATGGTCGCCGGGATTTGAAGATGCGGCGCGATGGGCGATGGGGGAGCTGAACGGCTATGGCTTGGACAAGGTTCACTTCGAAAAGTTTGAACCGCGCGGGCGCGCCTGGACGCTGGAACAATCGTCGGTCGAGTTGATCGAGCCGCGCTACTCGCAGCTTACCGCCGTGCCGCTGGCCTGGAGCGGATCGACCAACGGCCCCGTCACAGGCGAACCGGTGCTGGCGCCTTCGCACGGATCCTTCATTGATGGTCCCAAAAAATTCAAGGAGGGCTGGGAGGCGTATAAGGCGGCCTGGACGGGGAAGCTGCGCGGCAAGATCATACTGCTTAGCGTGGCGAAAGTACCTGCTCCGCAGACCAATGTGCCGTTCCGGCGTTACACGGCTGCCGAACTCTCGGATATGCAGAACGCTCCGACTCCAGCCGCTATGCTTACCGCAAAGAGACTCGAAGATCTGGATTGGCCGGAAGACAGGGCCGACGTCGGAAAGTTGTTCAATGCGCTGCCCAATGCGCTGATGGATCAGATCTACGACCTCTATGATCAGAGCGCGGCTGATCGCGGCGAATTCTTCGCCAAAGAAGGCGTGGCAGGAGTGCTGCTCGAAGACGATCGCGCGCACGATGGACTGCTGTTCAGCGAAGCTGCCGGCGGATTCACGGGCATTGCGCCCCCGCCGACGTTCGTGGTGACGGCTGAACAATATAACCGGATCGTCCGACTGGTCGAAAAGAAGATTCCTGTGCGCATCCGCTTAAATCTGAAAGCCACAACTTCCGATCACGACGTCGATGGGATGAATATTATCGGTGAAATTCCCGGCGCCGATCCGGAGAAGAAGAACGAGATCGTGATGATCGGCGCCCACTTCGATTCCTGGCATTCGGGTACGGGCGCTACCGATAATGGAGCGGGGAGTGCAGTGATGATCGAGGTGATGCGCATTTTGAAAGCGCTTAACCTGAAGCTGGACCGCACCGTCCGCATCGGTCTCTGGGGCGGTGAAGAAGAAGGTCTATTCGGCTCCCGCGCCTATGTGAAGGAGCATTTTGCCGATCCGAAAAGTATGCGGGTCACATCGGAGCACGGTAAGTTATCGGGCTATTTCAACCTGGACAACGGCAGCGGCAAAATTCGCGGCGTGTATTTACAAGGTCACGAGGCCATGCGGCCCGTGTTCGAAACGTGGCTGGCTCCGTTCCGCGATTTAGGTGTGACTACGGTCTCGATCCGCAACACCGGCGGCACCGATCATCTCAGCTTCGCTGCGGTAGGTCTGCCGGGTTTCCAGTTCATTCAGGATCCGCTCGATTACGGCACGATCACGCACCACTCCGACATGGACACCTGGGATCACGCGGTAGCGGAAGATCTGATGCAGGCCTCCGCCGTGATCGCGACGGTGGTCTATGAAACTGCCACGCGCAAGGAAATGCTTCCGCGGCGGGAGCTGCCCAAGGCTCAGTAGAGGCAGCGCAACGCGACCAGTGGATCGACGCGGCTGGCGCGACGCGCGGGGATGTAGCAGGCCAGAAGCGCGACCAGAAACATCAGCGCCGCAACACCGGCGTAGATCAGAGGATCCGCCGGACTGACATCGAAGACCAGATTGGTGAGCAGGCGGCGCAGCGCGAAGGCACCCGCCATGCCGAGCGCTAATCCCAACACGCAAAGCTTGAGTCCGTAGCCGATGATCATCGCCAGCACTTCTCCGGAACCTGCGCCAAGCGCGACTCGAATGCCGATTTCGCGGGTTCTCTGCGCCACCGACCAGGTCATCACGCCGTAAACTCCCACCAGCGCCAAAATCAACGCGAGTGCCGCGAAGGCGGCCAGCAAAACCACAGTCCAGCGCCGCGAGATGGCCGATTCCGCCAGCACCTGGTCCATAGTTCGAACCTCCGATACGGCCAGGTCCGGATCTGCTTTTTGGATCGCCTGTCGAACGGCTGGCGTCATCGATCGCGGGTCGCCGGCGACGTGGACGATCAGCGAAAGCGGGACAAAACCGACCGAGTAGAGATCAAAGCTCGGCGCGGAGTCGAGCCCGAACTGCTTCACATCGCCGCTGATACCGATGATCGTTGCCCAGGTCGGATGCGGTCCCCAGGGCCCGCTGATGAACTTCGCCCCCACCGGATCTCGGCCCGGCCAGAAGCGCCGCGCCATGGTTTGATTGATCACCACGACCGGCCGGTCCACGTCATGGGCGGTGAACGCGCGGCCGGCCACAATCGGAATGCGCATCGTCTCGAAATAGCCGGGACTCACGAATCGCAGCTGCGCCGCGGGCAGAGCTTCCGGATTAATAAGAGGACTGCCCGGCACGTTGAAGCGGCCGGCGTTGCCGTGGTTGGCCGTCAGCGGCAAAGCGCTGGTCGAAGCAAACAGATCCACGCCCGGCAATTCTTTGACAGATTCTTCCAGGCGATGAAACAGGGCGCCGGGATCTCGCGAGGGAGGGTAGGCGATCCGCATAGTGATCAAGCCGCGCGACTCGAAGCCCGGATCGACCTGCATCAGCCGCATAAAGCTCTTCACCAGAATTCCCGCTCCGGTCACCAGCACGAGAGCCAGTGCGATTTCCACGACCACCAACGCCGCCCGCATCGGAGAGGAGCCGCCACCCGTCACGGAGCCGGCCTTGATCATCGTATTCGGGTCTACCCGTAACGCCTGTAGCGCCGGCGCCAATCCGAACGCGATCCCCGTCACGATCGTCGTCGCGAAGAGAATCAGGAGTGCGCTGGAATCGAGCGGGACATCGACCGGCGAGAGAAACTTCAATCCCACTTCGCCGGCGCCCACGCCGAGGACGCCTCCGATCGCCGCCAGAATCACGCTTTCCGTCAGCAGTTGCCGCGCGATCCTCCATCCGCCGGCACCGAGCGCGCTACGCACGGCGATTTCCTTCACCCGCCCGCTGGCGCGCGCCAGCAGCAGATTGGCGACGTTGCCGCAGGCAATCAGCAATACCAGCGCAACCGCTCCCCACAGCAGTAAAAGAGCCGGACGGATGTTCGCCGTCACATCGTCTTGCAGGGACGATACGCGGATTCCCCAGCCGGTGCTGGTGCTGGGATGCTCCAAGGCAAGGCGGGTCGACAAAGCTTCGAGGCGCGCCGCCGCTGCTCGCGAAGTGACGCCGTTTTTAAGCCGGCCGATGAAGCCCGCCGCATGCCGCACCGGATTGGTAAGCTCATCGCCGTTCAGCGGACCGGGAGGCAGCCAGAGGTCTGCCCAGTCGGGAAACTTGAACGCCGCCGGCATGATTCCCACGATGTGGAACACCTGATCGTTCATCCGAATCGTCCTGCCGAGCGCCGCCGGGTCGCCCGCGAAGTGCGTCTGCCAGAGATGATGGCTCAGCAGCACCGAATCGACGGGCTCATCATCGCCGAAACCGCGGCCGTACAAAGGCGCGACACCCATCACTGGCAGAAAATTGGTCGAAAGGAATCCGGCCTGAGCGCTGATCGCTTCGGCGCCGGGCGCAGTGAGGGTGAGATCGTAAGGAACGTAGCGGTACCACGCCGCCGCCTCGAAAATATCGGTCTGTGCGCGCCACAGGTCCAGCTCCGGCGGAGAAGCTCCCAGTTTGGGGAACATGGGAAGCGATTTATCCTTCGGAAGGTAAGTGTCCCAAGCCACCAGCAGCCGCGCCGGCTCCCGATAAGGCAAGGGCTTTAGGAGCACCGCGTAAACCAGGCTGAAAATCGCGCTGTTCGCTCCGATGCCTAAGGCGAGCGTCGCGATCGAGACCAACGCGAACGTCCGCGCCCGAAACAATGTACGCAGCGCATACCGCGCATCCTGCAATAGATTGCCCATGTTTCAACTCTATACGGAAACCTGACCGGAAAATAAGGAATAGAATAATACTAGAGCGCCATGCAGATTCGCGTGTGTTCCCTATTGCTTCTGATCAGTTCCGCATGGGCGGGAAGCATGGATTTCTCGCTCAAAGACACCAGCGGGACCACCCACACCGCGGCGGAATTGGCGCGACAAAAGGCGACAGTCCTTATTTTTGTCGCCACCGATTGTCCGAACTCGAATACCTATGCGCCGATCCTGGCGCGGTTGTATCGCCAGTACTCGCCGCGCGGCGTGGCCTTCTTCAATGTGTATTCCGATCCGGCGGAGACCTCCTCGACCGTACGTAAGCATGATACGGATTTCGAGACGCCCTTTCAGGCGCTGCTCGATCCTCATCAGACACTGGCGCGCGAAACAGGCGCGAAATCCACGCCAGAGGTAGTGATTCTCGGTCCGGAGGGACAGCAGCTTTATCGCGGACGGGTCGACAACCGGTTTATCGAGCCGGGCAAGACGCGCTATCAGCCGACGGAAAATGACCTCGATGAGGCCCTGGACGCCATTTTGAAGGGTAAGTCCGCGCCTCATCCTGTCACGCGAACGATTGGCTGCGCGATCCCGGGAATAGATTGAGAAGAGGATGAATCAATGCGACTTTTGACGGCACCGCTGATGGTCGTGGCAATTGCCGGGTTAGTTTCGGCGAACGATGTGAACAAAGCGCCCGCGGTTCCGACGTTCAATCGAGACATTGCGCCGATCCTTTATCAGAACTGTTCGAACTGCCATCGGCCCGGCGAGGTGGCGCCGTTCGCGCTGCTCACATATCAGGATGCGGCCAAACGCGCCAAGCAGATCGCGGACATCACCCAAGCTCGCGTGATGCCGCCGTGGAAAGCCACGCCCGGATATGGCGAGTTCTTAGACGTGCGCAGATTGACTGATCCACAAATCGCGACCATCCGGAATTGGGCCGCGCATGGCGCTCCCGAGGGCGACGCCGCCGAAAAACCCACACCGCCGAAGTTCCCCAACGGATGGCTGGCGGGGGAGCCGGACCAAGTGTTCAAGATGACGCAGGCCTATTCGTTGCCGACCGAGGGTCCGGATCAGTTCCGATGCTTTGTGATCCCTTTAAACGCCGATCAGGATGAATACGTCAAGAAGGTCGAGTTCCGTCCAGGTAATCCGCGCATCGTGCATCATGCGATTCTGTTCCTCGATACCAGCGGGGAGGCTCGGCGTCGCGAGACCACGCCGGGTCAAGGTTATTCCTGCGTCGGCGGACCTGGGTTGGATATCACCGGTTCGCTGGGCGGATGGGCTCCGGGAGCGATGCCGGCGACTGCCCGCGAGGGCGTTGCGCATACCATCAAAAAGGGCTCCGACCTGGTGCTACAGATCCACTATCACTTGGACGGCAAACAGGAACTGGACCAATCCACCGTCGGTTTGACGTTTTCCAAGACGCCGCCTACCAAGGGGCTGACGTTGATGGTGCTTGGCAACGAAAAGATCGATATTCCGGCCGGCGATTCGCATTATGTTGTGAAGGCCTCCGGCGTGCTGCCCATGGATGCCGAGGCGATCGCCATTTTTCCGCACGCGCACTATCTCTGCAAGGACATGAAAGTGGACGCGCATCTTCCCGATGGATCGGTGATCCCGCTGATCTGGATCAAGGATTGGGATTTTAACTGGCAGGGTTCGTACCGCTATCAAAGCCCGGTGAAATTGCCGCAAGGCACGCGCTTGGAGATGCAATACACCTACGACAACTCGGCCGCAAATCCCCATAACCCGAGCGACCCGCCGCGCGAGGTAAAGTTCGGAGAAGAAACCACCAATGAAATGGGCTTCGCATTCGTCTCCCTGACGCTCCAGAATCCCGCTGAGGTTTCCGAGTTTCGAAGCGGTACGAGAGCGGAATTTATCGCGGACATGCTGATGAACGGTGTCGATAGCGAGGCACTGGGCCCACAGCGTGCGGCGCAATTGACGATGCTGTTGAATGCGTTCGATAAGAACCACAATGGAAAGCTCGATCCGGAGGAACGTCCCGCGTTGGTGCAATACCTGATCAAGCGCGACGAGCAGAAGAGATAAGGGAATGGGGCATCCTGATGAGAACAGAATGCCCCAGCGTCACTTGATGACTTAGAACTGATACTTCAAGGCGAATTGCAGGTTCCGCGCCCCAATCGATGTGTTAATCACACCCGTCGGTATACCAGCAGTATAGGTGGGATCGCTACCATAGAGCGCCTTGTTGATCCCGCCGCCGGGGTACACATCCGTGGCGTAACCATTTACGGCGAAGATCGGCGTATTGAAGGCGTTAATCGCATCGAAGCGAAATTCCAGCGTCTGATGCTCGGTGATGCCGAACTTCTTCGAAAGGCTCATGTCAAACTGCTTGATCCCCGGACCTCTCTCGGTGGAAATGGCACAGGTTCCAAGCTGTCCCGGCAGAGGAATCGACATCGTAGTTGGGTCGAACCATACATACCCGCCGCCTGCGAAGTTCTTGTACGGAGTCGCGATCGAGGGACTGTTGCAATCCGGACGAGGCTGGAAGTATGCGCCAGTCGGATCGTAGCCGAACTGAATCATCGAAATCGGGAATCCGCCGTGCAAGGTCGAGATCGCGTCGTAGTGCCAGCCGCCGAGAATCCCGTCAACGACCTTGTTCATGTTCTTGCCGAATGCGCGATTCCGGCCGAATGGCAGGTCGAAATTTACATATCCCGTAAAGTTATTCGTGATGTCAGCATCGCAGAGACCGTAGTCCAATTTGAGGTTATACACATAGGACTGAAACGACACGTCAGCGGTGGTCTGGGACGCAGCCGCGTTCCCATAGCGTCCATAGTAACCCTGGTTATTGGTGAGACACTTCGACCACGAATAGTTCAGTTGGAACACCAGTCCCTTAATAGGTTGTTCACGGGCGACCATCTGAAGCGCATCGTAATTTTGAATCGCGGTGGAAGTGTTCAGCCGCTGTTGGCCGGTACCATCATTGACTAGAGCCTGATTGCCCGCCAGATAGGGTCCGGGGGTGCTGTAGGGACCGCCGGGAGCAGGGTTCGGAATAAGCATGTTCTGCCCCATGTCGTAGATCGCGGCCATATGATCTGTGTGCTGGCCAACATACCCTGCTTGCAGGGTAAGTGTTTTGGTCAACAGTCGTTGAATCGTCAGGTTCCATTGATTCGATACCGCCGGCCGGTAGTTCGGATCTGTCGCGTGAATGCGAACACCGGCAAAGCATGCCGCCGGCGCTGAAGTCACATTGGCGATCGTACAACCACCGGTCGAGCCGAGTGCGCCAAATCCCTGGTCAAGTGTTACCTGGTTCGCCGGAATCCCGCCATACGAGTTGGTTGCGCCCCACTGTCCCACCAGATCAACATTCCAGGGAGCATTGGTCGCCAGACGATTATACTCGCCCGTTCCTTCTTGGAAGCTAGAGCGTGAAAAAGCAGCCCGAATGACTGTCTTGTCGTCGAGACTGTAAGCCAGTCCAAGGCGAGGCAGGAAGTTCGCAATACCGTTGTACTGGTTATACAACGCCCGGCTGTTGCCATCTACACCGGCAAGCTCAATCTGGCCGGAGTATTCACTGAAGTTCGTCATGCGATTGTGTACTTCGTAGATTGGCGTGAAGAGCTGATAGCGAATCCCTCCGTTCAAGGTCAAGCGCCGCGAGACACGCCACTCATCCTGGAAGAAGGCGCCGACCGCGTCATTACGCTGTCCGACGGTGCCTGAAAAGCCGAGGCCATATCCCATGTAAGCCGGAAGACCGAGAAAGAAATCCGCTTCCGAGTTGCCTGTGTAGGTCCCACTGAAACCAATCTGTCCAGCAGCTCCATCGCTACTGGTCGCGGGAACGTAATTGTTCCGATACCGGTTGAACTGGAAGCCCATGCGCATGGTGTGGGCCCCTTTGATCCACGTACCGGTATCGTCAAACTGAATGGAAGTCTGATGGAAAATCTCTGGACTATCGCTGGTGCCGAAGGCGAAAGGTCCATTCAGTTGGCCACCGATTTTCGAGCTCGCAAAAGAAAGCCCAGGCAGGTATTGAGTCGGTTGGCCGGGAATTAAATTGGCGCCCGCGGTAGTCGTGAGTTCTTGCGCGTTGGCATCGGCGGGATAGTAGTTCATTCCGACGCGAATATCGTTCAAGAAGTTGGCGGTGACCGTGCGTGTATAATCGAGCACCGCTTGTTGTAGCGGAAAGATATTGCTGCCGCTGCCGCTATATTGAAATACTTCGCTATTGACAATCGGATTCGTAATGTACTGCTGAGAGTAGCGCGCGAAGATATGGTCTTTATCGGTCGGATTCCAGTCTACCTTAGCGTCGCCCTGATTCCCGTGCGTATAGTTCTGCACCGTGTTATTCAGGTTGTTAATGGTCCCATTGGCCTGACCGGGAAGATTTGGCTTCGGCAAAGCATTAGCGATTTTCAACGCCGTGGGGCTAATGCCGTTGATACAAGGATCCACCCCCATCTTCTGCGTGCCGCTACAAATCGCCGC
The DNA here is from genome assembly GCA_049521155.1 of Bryobacteraceae bacterium. GTDB lineage: Bacteria > Acidobacteriota > Terriglobia > Bryobacterales > Bryobacteraceae > Palsa-187. The sequence goes on along the minus strand of JBEKPC010000019.1, from coordinate 13,479 downwards.
CTGGCTTAGATTCGACGGCATCGGAATACGATTTCCGTTCGCATCCACCGCGCCCGGATAGTATAGGGTCACCCCCAAATCCGTCAGATTACCGGTCAGGTCCGCCGCCGTGAACGTCGTCTTCGGAGCGGGAGTTGCCGGAAGATCGAACCGCGAGCCTTGATAGTCGGCGAAGAAAAACAGCTTGTTCTTCTTGATAGGGCCACCCACAGTCGCTCCATATTCATTCCATCGCTGCCGTGGGGTCGGCAGGCCGTTGAACTTATTCGACCATTCATTGGCATTAAAGAAGTCGTTGCGAAGATACTCGAACACGTTGCCGTGATACTGATTGGTACCCGACTTCAAACTCACATTGATGACTCCGCCAAGAAACTGCCCGAACTCGGCGTCGGGATTGTTTGTGATCACATTGAATTGTTGAATAGCATCGACACTGGGCGAATAAGCTACGTTGTTATCGACAAACTCGACGTTCTCCATACCGTCAAGTAGGTAGTAGTTTGCTTGCTCGCGATTGCCGTTCAGGTTAGGTCGAGCGGCATTGAAGGTCTTCAGACCTGTATTAAAGGATGCAGGACTGATGGTCACAGAACCCGGCACCAGCAAGGCGAGCTGATTGTAATTGCGAGTTTCAAGAGGGAGCTGCGCGATGGCGGCTGCATCCATTACTGACCCAACCTCCGTGGTTTGCGTCTGCAGCAGCGGGGCTGCGGTCGACACTTCCATTACCTGCGACACTTGGCCAAGAGCCATGGCAAAATCGACGCGGGCGGTCTGGTTCAGCTCAAGAGCGAAGGGTGAATGGATAGCGGTTTGGAATCCCTGCGCTTCGACGCGAACGTCGTATTTACCGATAGGAAGATGGGGAAAGTTGTAGACTCCTTCGACATTTGTCTGCGTTTTCGAAATCGTCCCTCGATCTGTGTCTCGCGCCGTTACCGTCGCCGACGGAACAGCGGCGCCTGAAGGATCGGAGACCGTGCCGACAATCGCGGCGGTCACCTGTTGCCCCCACGAGCGAGGGGCTAGAAGAACTAAAACGGCGACTGCCAGCAGCATCCGCGCGATACTACTGGAAATAGGTGAATGCGATTTATTACGTCTCATTGTACTCCCCTTTTGCTCCTTTTAACGATCTGTCGATTTCTGCTTTTGCTAACTCTGGGGCCGGGCGACCCGGATGTCCAGTTTAAAACGGTTGTGTCACGCGTTATGCATAGGTTCGTTACACATCGAACATTAGCCTTTTCAATCACTTGTTGAGACCTTTTGCTGACACTGCCTCCAGTAACAAGCGGACCGGCCTCGCCGCCGCCAGCATTACTTCGGCGTTCGGCTTTTGAATTTCGTTGACTACTTGCAACTGTTGCGAAACCCACCCCGCCGGGGGGGCTGCTCCCTTCTTGAGATACTCCAGGGCTCGGAGGCCGATTGATCCCAAAAGCGACAACTTTCGAGAGAGCGAAGCTAACTCCGCCGGCGGCTTCCACCGAGTCTCGTTTTTCGACCATTCCGTAAGGCTTACCTCCAGCTCCGCCAGGTCATTAGCCGCAAGTCTCTGGACTGCTAGCTCCAGATGCCGGACGATTTCGCTTTCCGGCCGTACCGCATCCACAAACCGGTTCAAAGGAACCTCACTCGTGTAATGGTGGGCGTCCCGCCGTCCTTCTATCCCCAGAGCCTCAGACGCGTCGGCCAGGACCCGCAGAGCGTCGGACGGATCAATCCGGTCCAGCATCCGTTCATAGGTGGAACGATGCTGGACGCCTACCCAATCCAGCTCTCGGCTCACCGACTCAAGACGGGAATACATTGCATCGACATCGGTCACTTCCCTTCCCGACCACAGTCTCTCCGCGACGGCTGCCGCACGAGGCCAAATGCGTGAGTCTACCGTCTGATCGCTGATATATTCAGACCACATACACGCCTCTCCGCCAAGGATTTTCGACGCCTGCTCCGAAGTAAGCAGGTCCGGCGCATCAGACAAAGGATCGACCCTATAATGGGCAGCCGCCGACTGTAGATGGTCAAGGTAATAACCGAATGAAAGAATTCCCCGGTAGCCTTTTCGAGCCGCCTCCGCAAGTGATGCCTGCCCCCTCCAGGATTGAATTACTGTGTTATGCGCAAGGCTTGCATTGAGAACTTCATCCCATCCGACCATCGTTTTGCCGTGTTTTTTTAACAGTTGCTGAAGGCGCAGGTTGAAGTAGGCGTGAAGCGCGCGGCTGTCGCCAAGCTCGTGCTGCTTTTCAAACGCTTGAATGGACGTGGAGTTTTCCCATTGCGTATCTTCCACTTCGTCGCCGCCAATGTGAAAATATGGATCCGGGAACAGACCCGCCATTTCCCCGATGAAGTCATCGAGGAAGGCGTAGGTTTCCTCGCGCGTCGGATCCATCGTCGGAAGGAAAATGCCCCATTTACGCTCAATCGCATACGGACCAGGAGCACTGGCTAACTCGGGGTATCCCACAAACCAACTTGTGGTGTGGCCCGGAATGTCGAATTCTGGAATCACGCGGATGCCTCGATCACGCGCGTAATGGACAATATGCCGGATCTGCGCTTGTGTATAGAAGTTTCCATCGGATCCGAACTCTTGAAGCTTGGGAAATCGTTTGCTCTCCACCCGAAACCCCTGGTCGTCGGAAAGATGCCAATGAAACACGTTCAATTTCACTGCCGCCATCGCATCAAGATTACGTTCAACCACCTCGACCGGCATCCAGTGACGGGACACGTCGAGCATCAATCCGCGCCAGGGAAATCGCGGATGGTCTTCAATGTGGACGCTTTGAACATTAGTTCCGGGCCCTATCCGCTGAGCAAACGTTTCGAGCCCTCGAAGTACCCCCGTAACGTTCGTTGCCTTGAGACGCGCCCCAAGTGGCGAAACATCCAGCACATACGCTTCGTCTTCGCCCAGTGTCGGATACTCACTTCCACCCTCCCGGCACTCGATCGACAGTGTAGCCTTTTGCCCAACCTTACTCATAGGAATCCCAGTCTGCCGCGAGACTCTATCGACGAACCTTTTGATCGCGGATTGGAGGCGTGCATCGGAGTATCCGGACGCAGCCGCGGTGAAGCTGGAATCGATGGTTAGCTTGCCCGCGGCAGAGACTACCTTCGACGGCAGAGGCATTACCTCAGCCAGGGCAAACGGCGCAAAAAACAGCAGGGTTTTTATCATTTGCATCCTAATCGACAATCGAGCTCCACCCACGGCGCGAGAGGTCCCAATAAATCACGGCTCCCCCGAACAGACCCGCGGCAAGTAGCCAAGCGCCTTCCGTCCACTCACTCAGCAGCAGCTTCCCAACGCCAAATAAAATCCCGTAGATCAAGACGCACCCAGCGATCCAATCCATAGCATTGTAGATTCCCACGCGAGAGTCCTTCACCTCCGGCACCAGACGCGCAATCGGTTTCCATCCAGCCGCACCCGGACGGGATCGCCGGTAGAAGCTCACCAGGGTAGCTTCCGATTCCGGCTTGGTAAGGAATGTAACCGCCAGCCAAACTACCGTGGTTACAGACACGGTAATGATCATGATCCACGCGAAGTCCTCCGGCTTGTCGCTATCGAACCGGCCCACAATTTGTAGCGAGAGTGAGGTGATAAACGCAGCGACCATCGCCGAAATTTCGCTCCACGCATTAATTCGCCACCAATACCAGCGAAGCAACAGGACAAGTCCGGTACCGGCTCCCGTAACGATCAACATCTTCCAAGCCCCCGCGATCGAGGTCATGTAGAAAGTAACGACGGCGGAGACTACCGTGAGCAAAACCGTGGTCCACTGCGACACGCGAACATAGTGCCGGTCGTTGGCATCCGGCTTCAGGAACCGACGATAGAAGTCATTCACGATATAGCTTGCGCCCCAGTTGAGCTGAGTCGCGATGGTTGACATATAAGCAGCGGCGAAAGCTGCCAGCATCACGCCCCGTAGCGAGGCTGGCAGGTAGGTGATCATCACTCGAACGTAGCCGGTTTCCGGATCTTCGAGACCCGGGAAAAGAATCAGCGAAGCCAGCGCCACCAGTATCCAGGGCCATGGACGGATTGCAAAATGGGCGATATTGAACCACAACGTCGCCAGTAGCGAGTTCTTCTCATCCTTCGCGCTGAACATCCTTTGCGCGACATATCCGCCTCCGCCAGGCTCCGCGCCGGGATACCACGTGGCCCACCAGTTGAGCGAAATATAAACAAAAAACGTGATCATCGGCATCCACGCGGAGTGCAGGTCTGGAACGAAGCTAAGCACTGAGCCCTGTGCCCCCCGCGCGTGGTCGATCGCCGCGAGCTTCAGCTTCATTTGACCCATTCCACCCACAGCCTGAACCGCGACGACGGCCAACACCGTGACCATCGTCATCTTGATCACAAACTGAAATAGGTCCGCCACCAACACTCCCCACAATCCCGAAAGCGTGGAAATAAGCGAGGTCACAGCGATCAGTCCCAGCACGATCAACAGCGCTTCAATACGACTGATCCCTAAAGCCAGCCCGAGAATCTTGACCATCGCCAGATTCACCCAACCTAGAATGATGCAGTTGATCGGAATGCCTAAATAAAGCGCGCGAAATCCGCGTAAGAACGCCGCCGGGCGCCCTGAATATCGAATCTCTGTGAATTCGATGTCCGTCATCACTCCGCAGCGGCGCCACAACCGCGCATAGAAAAAGACTGTCAGCATTCCGCTTGCGACGAAGCTCCACCACAGCCAGTTTCCGGCGATGCCTCCGCGCGCCACCATTCCTGTCACGGCCAGCGGTGTATCCGCCGCGAACGTCGTCGCGACCATTGAAGTGCCCGCCAGCCACCACGGCACATTGCGCCCAGAGAGGAAAAACTCGTCGACGCTTTTCCCCGCGCGCGCCCGATAGTACAGACCGATGCCGCCGTTGATCACAAAATAGAGAGCGATGACGCACCAGTCGAGATAGGTCAGTGTCATTTAGAGTGTTCGCGTAATCTTCGTAAGCGTTCTCGGACTGTCCGGATTGATTCCCTTGATCGACGCCAGATTGGCCGCGAATAGCTGCGTCGGCACGATGTAAGGAATCGGCGTATACAAGTCCTTAGGGCCGCGATCGGACCCCAGCTCGCTAGGGAGCAGCAGAAATCGCGCCGCGCGTCCACGAACCTCTGTATTCCTCAGGTCCGTAATAATTAGCGTCTCCGCCTTCAGCTCCTGTAAGCGATCGAGCACCAGCGAAATAGAGGGCCACGTCACTCCACAAGGGGCGAATACGAACACTGGAAACGATCGCTCCACCAGCGCGATGGGTCCGTGCATCAGATCAGCCGAGGAGAAACGTTCCGTCACCACATAGCACGTTTCCATCAGTTTCAGGCCGAATTCCAACGCGTTGGCGTAGTTCAACCCGCGCCCCACCGTCACCGCCCTCGACATGAATAGGTAGCGCGCGGCGAGTTCCTCGATATGTTCTTCCAGCTCGAAAGCGCGCTCCACCCACTGCGGAATGCGTTGTAAATCGTCCAGCCGGACGTCGCCCTCCAGCGCCGCCGCCAGTAAATAAAGCGCCAGAAGTTGGCAAGTGTACGTCTTCGTCGCCGCGACGCTTTCCTCCGCGCCGGCCTCGATCAGGAAGGGAAATTCCACGAGCTGCACCATCGCGCTCCGTGGATCGTTCGTGATGCCGACCGTCGTCGCGCCGCGCTTCCGGGCATCTTCGAGAACCGCGTTGGTATCGGTCGATTCACCCGATTGCGAAATCCCCACCACCAGCACATCGCGCAGCTCAAGCGGGCAATCATAGAGCGTCAATACCGATGGCGCCGCCAGCGACACCGGAATCCGCGTCGTAATTTCGATTAAGTAGCGCCCGAATTGAGCCGCATTGTCCGAAGTCCCTCGCGCCACCATCACGATCAACCGCGGCCGATGCGCTTCCAGATGGCGTCGCAAGCTGCTGGCGGTTTTCCAACCCGTTTCCAGGGTTTTGGTCAGCGCGTCCGGCTGGTGGCGAATCTCGTCGAGCATTTTCGACATGCTAGCGGGGAAAAATCTCTTCCCTCTCCTCTTCGGTGGGCCTGCGCCCGTATTCGCATATCTGAAACGCTTCGGCGTGCTGAATCTGCCCCGCCCGCTCCGTTCCGTAGCGCCGTGCGAGCGAAGCCCGCAGGCAGCTGTCGATTGGACGGCTCCACTGCTGGTCGAGCCATTCGCGCCGCGCCTCCGCATCCTCCGGAACTCCGCGCCCCTCCACCCAGGGCAGCCATTCGTAAACCTGCGAAGCGTGCGCGCTTAAAGCGTCCAGTTTGCGGCTCCAAGCATCATCAATATCCACCGCAATTTCCGGATTAAACCGCGCCGGTAAATGAAATTGGTCTTGAAGATACAGAAAAAGAGGATTCCGCCGCAGCGCCGGCGTATCCGCGCAAACACGCGGGACCACTACCAGGTAGGCCGAATCCTGAACTACCTGGCTGGTGTACCGATGGTCCGGATGGTAGTCCCAGGGCCGATGCGTTAGCACCACGTCCGCTTCCCATCGGCGAATCTGGCGGACAATTTCGTGGCGGGCATCGAGCGTCGGCGCCAACTCGCCGTCGGCATTCTCCAACACCTCCGACTCAGCGATCCCGATCCGTTGGGCTGCCTCCCACGCCTCCCGTTTCCGAATCGCCGCCGTCTCCTCCAGCGAATATCGATAATGTCCCGCCGCGCCGTTCGTCACCGAGAGAAATTTGACGGCGTGTCCCTGCGCGGCAGCCTTGGCCGCCGTCCCGCCAAACCCGATCTCGCAATCGTCGGGATGCGCCCCGATACAAATGATTCTCACCTCTGGAATCCTGCCCTGTACCCGGCTCCCTGTCCAGTTCCAAACGGTTGCGGGAGTGTTATGACCCGGTTCGTTACCAAATCGAACGTATTTGTTTTCAATACATTCGAGATTTTAAGAAAAGCGTGTTAAAATCGAATCCAAATTCTTGCGGGGGTAATCATCATGGCGCATGGCGAATCTCCCATGGCCCCTCCGACCAACGGTTCAGGGGACCTTCGGCCGGAGCGTGTTCCGGAAGAGACCATTAGAGAAGAGCTGGCGCGCGTGCTCAGCAGCCATGAATTCCGTGCAAGTAAGCGGAGTCAGGAATTCCTGCGCTATGCCGTTGAGAACACCCTCAATGGACATACCGACCTTCTGAAGGAACGAACCATCGGCATCGAGGTCTTCGGCCGTTCTACCAGCTATGAGCCTAGCGACGACGCTACAGTTCGCGTCAAAGCGGGCGACGTCCGCAAGCGGCTCGGTCTCTATTATGCCGAGCAGGGATCTCAGAACCCCGTGCGTATCGAACTTCCCGCCGGCACCTATGTGCCGGAGTTCAAATGGGAACTGACGCGGCCGCCCGAACCTCATCATGTCGAGACTCCCGTTGCGCCTGCTCCCAGGCGCGATTTCAAATGGCTCGCCCTGGCCGCCTTTGCGCTCCTCTGCATCGCTGTCGCCGGCGCAATCTGGATGCGGATCCGGCCGGCGCCGCTCATCGATCAGTTTTGGTCTCCGGTGTTGGCCAGCACGTCACCTGTGTCGCTATGCGTCGCTTACGTGCCCGTATTCGGTCTGAACCGCGACCCGAGTTCGACCAAGCCGGTTGGCTCGGAGGATTTCGTGTCCCTCACTGACCAGTTCGTCGGTGGAGGAGACTTGATCGCTACCTCCCGCCTGAGCTCCCTGCTCACCAGGATGGATCGGCCCTACCGTCTGCGCATCGGCAACGATGTGTCTTTTCACGATCTTCGTACCGCGCCCGCCGTCCTGATCGGCTACTCCTACACACGCTGGAAGGAAATCAGTAGCCAGCTCCGTTTCTTTATCGATGCCTCGCGTAGCCCGGTCGGCATCACCGATTTCGGCCATCCCACTCAATTCACGCTTCCCAACCTGCCTCCGGACCGTCACACGACGGAAGATTACGCCATTGTGTCGCGAGTTTTTCTTTCGGATACGCATGCCATGATGGTGGAACTTGCGGGTATCACGCAATACGGAACCGACGCCGCCGCCGATCTCGTCACAAATGCCGATCTAATGGCCGAAGCCCTGCGCGGCGCTCCTCCAGACTGGCGAGGCAAGAATCTGCAACTCGTCATCCATGTCAAAGTCATTTCCGGCACCCCCAGCTCTCCCAAGGTAATCGCCACACATTTTTGGTAGAAATCTCCCTTCCTTTTTATCACTTGGCGCCTTCGCGGGAACCCTCAGAAGCCTTGCGCTGCCACTATAAGCAGTGGCCTCAATAAAAGGACTTTGGGATCGATTTCAGTTCGACGCACAACCCTCTGAAATCAGTGGTTGGGTTCGTTCCGTATTTTCGAATGTTCAAGCCCCTCTTGGGTTCGTTCCGTATTTTCTCGGAGCTGTCTTGTGGGGCGGCCATTTTTTGCGGCAGCCGCCCTTTCAGGCGGCTCTTTCCTACACCGCGCCGTTGCCTATTTTCCAGTTGTCTATCTATATGACCCATCAGACCAAACCGCCCTCTTGGGTTCGTTCCGCATTTTCGCGCTGTTCTTCTCCACAACCATCCCGAGGCAGGCGTAGAATGAACTGGATAACATGAACTTCCGCGCGATCACGCTCGGCTTCGTTCTCTTTTCCTTCTTTCTGAAGGCCGAATTGCTGCCCGTCCGCACCTACACCACCGCCGATGGCTTGGCGGCGGATAGCATCTACGGGATCGTGGCTGACTCTCGTGGGTTTCTCTGGTTCTGCACCACTGAAGGCTTGTCGCGATTCGACGGGTACCGCTTCATTACTTATGGCGTCGAAGAAGGGTTGCCGCACCGGGAGATAGACTCTCTTATCGAAACCCGTTCTGGCGATCTTTGGATTGGCACCCCTCTCGGACTCAGCCGGATCGCGAACACCGGTTTTACCAACCACCGTATTGCCCCGGAAGCCGCCGCAAACGACATCGGCCCGCTCCTCCAAACCCGGTCCGGCGCAATCCTGGCCTCAACCGAAGCCGGCTTGTTCGAATGGACTGACCCTGCTCACTTCCACCGCAAGGAGCTATCAGGAATCGAGAAGTTGACCATCACCGACATGGCGGAGGACCGGACCGGCGATTTGTGGCTCGCGACAACAACGGGTATTTACGTTTATGGACCCGGTGGGTTCGTTCAGTATTTTGACATGAAGAATGGCCTGCCTGGAAACTGGGCCCAGGTCTTGTTATTCGATTCCAAAGGCCGATTATGGGCCGGCGTCCGCGGCGGCCTGGCGATGATCACCCGCGGCGTAGCGGGAAGCTGGAGCGTCGAGAAAGTCTATACCTACCCCTCCAGCCTCGTCGGCTTTGACGTGAAGGCTCTGCACGAAGGATCGGATGGCAGTCTTTGGGTCGGGACACAATTTGGAATCAGCAGGCTGAGTTGGGGCAACGGCGATTCTCCGCGGATCGAAAACCTGACCCGCGATCAGGGATTGAGCGATCGCACGATTCTCTCCCTGGCCGAAGATCAGGCCGGCAATATCTGGGCTGGAACAGAAGGTGCGGGCGTCATGCGGATCGACCGCGTCGGGTTCACCACCTATCGTGAGCAGGACGGCTTGGCGACCGACCGCGTATTTTCGGTGTTCGGAGATCGCGCCGGCGACTTACTGACGGTCACCGCTGGTCCGGGTAAGAAAACTCATGCGGTCAATATCTTCGATGGCGTTCGATTCCATAGCGTAGCGCCCGGAGTGTTCGCCGATAATCCCACCTGGGGCTATGATCGAATCCTTTTGCAAAGCCGGACGGGAGAATGGTGGGCCGCCACCAATCGCGGCCTGTGCCGGTTTGGCTCGGCGAAGCCTCAGGATCTGAACCGCCGCAATCCGCGGACCTGCTATACGAACGACACCGTTTTTCGCATTTTCGAAGACTCGCAGGGAGGCATCTGGGCCTCCGGTCAGTCCAAGCCGGGAAATCGTTTGATGCGATGGGATCCGCGGACCAACAAGATGTTCATCTTTCCCGTTCCGCGTTTCCCCGGCGGCCGCACCGACGATCTGGTGAGCGCATTTGCCGAAGACCGCCAGGGAAATATCTGGATGGGCCTCTGGGCCGGCGGCTTGTACCGCTATGACGGCCACCGCTTCCATTACTTCAAAAAGAGCGATGGCCTCCCCGGCGGGACCGTCAATGCGCTTCTGATCGAAGGCGACACTCTATGGATCGGATCGAATGGCGGACTGAGCAAAATCGCCGCCACCAATGGGCCGCAAGCGCGAATCGAGACATATAATACCGCTCACGGCCTGGCCAGCAACACCGTCGTCTGCATTATCAGCGACCTCCAGGGACGAATCTACGCCGGCACTGGTAAGGGCATCGATCGCCTGGAACCGAAAACAGGCCATATCCGTCACTTCTCCAGCGCCAACGGGTTGGCGCACGGCGGATTCCGGTCGGCATTCCGCGATCGCAGCGGCTCGCTCTGGTTCGCCACGTCGCAGGGTCTATCGAGGCTGATTCCGAGCGAGGACCGGGCGGTCGCGCAGCCTAGGATCCTCATCACCGATCTGCGCATCGGCGCTACGTCTTATCCGGTGTCGCAACTCGGCGAGGCGCACGTCTCGCGGCTCGAACTAAAGCCGTCGGAAAATCAACTACAAGTCAGTTTCGTAGGCATCGATTACGAACCCGGAGATACGCTTCGCTATACCTATAAATTGGAAGGCGCGGATTCCGGCTGGAGCCCGCCGCGCAGCGGACATTCGGTCAACTATGCGGCCCTTTCCGGCGCAAAATATCATTTCCTGGTGAAAGCCGTCACTTCGGACGGCCTCGAAAGCACGGTGCCCGCGGAAATCGATTTCATCGTGCTGCCGCCGTTATGGAGGCGCTGGTGGTTCGAAAGTCTGGCCCTCGCATTGGCCGTCGCCGGTGTATTCTCGGCGCACCGCTACCGGGTGGCGCAAGCCGTAAGCCTGGAACGGATTCGGACCATGATTGCCACGGACCTGCACGATGACATCGGAGCCAGCCTCTCGCAAATCGCCATTTTGAGCGAAGTCGCCCGCGTCAATGCGACCGCCAATGGACGCGAGCCGCTGGAACGCGTAGCCACCCTGGCCCGCGAGCTAGTCGATTCCATGGGCGACATCGTGTGGTCCATCCGCGCGGAGGAGCAGGGCACAGAATCCCTGGTCCGCCGCATGCGGGAATTTGCGATCGATCTGCTCTCCTCCCAGGGAATCGATTTCGAATTGCGTACGCAGATCGAAAACAATATGCAATTGAGTTTGCAAGCCCGGCGCCAGGTCTTCCTGATTTTCAAGGAGAGCATCCACAACGCCGCCCGTCATTCCCGCTGCACCGCGGTGGTGGCTGAACTGAAGATTGCCGATCAGGATGCAGTTCTTACGATCGAGGACAACGGGACAGGATTGAGGCCCGAAGAAAAAACATCCGGCGGTACAGGAATTTCCAACATGCGAAGACGATCGCAAGAGTTGGGAGGACGAATGCAATTGACCTCGAAGCCCGGCGGCGGGTGTTCGGTGGCGATTCAATTCCCCGTGCGCCGCGGCACGTTTGCCTAGGATCTCCCTGCGCGTTTATGTAGCTGGTAGACGCGGTTCCATGCATTAAACTGTCGATCAGTGGACGGAAACCAAGCGGAAATGATCGGGGTAGCGATCATTGAAGATCAGAAGGAGACTCGCGAGGGCCTGTCTTTTCTAATCAACAGCGCCGACCGCTTCGAGTGCCGGCATGTCTATGCTTCGATGGAAGCCGCCCTGGAGGGTATCGCGAGCAACCCGCCGCGGGTCGCTCTGGTCGATATCGGACTCCCCGGCATGAGCGGCATTGACGGAGTCCGGATTTTGCGGGCGCGCCATCCGTCGATCGCGCCCGTTTTGTTGACGGTCTATAAGGACGACGCACGAATATTTGAAGCCATTTGCGCGGGCGCCTGCGGTTACCTTCTGAAGACAACTCCGCCGTCCCGCCTGCTGGAAGCCCTCCGGGAAATTGCCGGCGGGGGAGCGGTAATGTCTCCTGAGGTGGCCATTCGCGTGGTGGAACTGCTTCGCAAATCACAACCCGCACAATCTTCAGCGAGTCTTTCCCCGCAGGAAATGCGTTTACTGAAGCTGCTGACGGAGGGGCATCAGAACAAAACCGCTGCCGCTGAGATGGGGATCAGCGTTCACACCGTCAGCTTTCACCTCCGCTCGATTTACGAGAAATTGCACGTACATTCGCGATCGGAGGCGGTCGCGCGCGCCCTGCGGGAGGGGCTGTTCCCGTAGGGCTGTCTACTTGTTCTTATTGGCCGACTGCGCCGCCTGCTTCAATTCGCTGTTGACCTGATCCAGCAGTTCTTTCGCTTTCTTCGCATGGCCCTGCATGTCCCATTCATTGGCCGTCTGGGCGGCATTGATCTTTTCATAGGCGTTCAGGCACATCCGCTGGGCGGCAGCGAGATTGGGGTGTTTTCCTTTGGATACATTCTGGGCGGGTGGTTGTTGGGCGATCGCGATTCCTCCGATAAGCAACAGGGAAGCAACGATAGGAGTGAGCACACGTTTTTTAATCATGCGGGGATTATAGGGTTCGCAGAAAAACCGGTCAACCCGCTTATTCGTGTAGGTCGGCTCAACTTTATGCCGCGGAGAACGGCCACTTATCGACACCCACGGCGAAGCTTAAACCCTTTGGGGCGACGGACGGAATCGTCACGCCCTTAAACCGAATCGATTCGGCGATGTTGAAGAGCTTCTTCGGCGTCACGCTCTTCACGGCTGTGGTGGGCTGTTTCTTCGCGGGGAATTTAATCAGGTCTTGCATAGCATACCGCTTAGCAAGCGAGGTTCCACAATCTGTTTCTAATAAATTTAAAGGGGAAACGTCCCGCACCGGCCCCATTAGACCGGCCAGTCGGCCATTTTTGTCGTCACTGACGAAAATCTTTCCAATGCACATGGTACAAACGGAGAAGGAGGAATCGCTTGCGTCCTGTACTGCTTTTTGCCGTTTTCCTTGTGGCCTGCTTGGCCGCACCGCAGAATGATTCTCCTGTCGTGCGAGCCACGCTCGATAACGGACTCCGCGTGGTCATCGTACGGGATCCGCTGGCCCCGGTGGTCACGGTTGAAGAGAATTACATGGTCGGCGGCAACGAAACACCGGCCGGCTTTCCGGGCATGGCGCACGCCCAGGAGCACATGGCGTTCCGGGGCTGCGCGGGTCTGAGCGCGGAGCAGATCGCCGCTATCTACGCGCAGTTAGGCGGCGAGCAGAACGCCGATACGCAACAGAACATCACTCAATATTTCGTCACCGTGCCGGCCCAGGATCTCGACGTCGCCTTGCGAGTCGATTCCGCGTGTATGCAGCAGGTCGAGGACTCAGACGAGCAATGGACCGAGGAGCGAGGGGCCATCGAGCAGGAAGTTTCGCGCGATTTATCCAATCCAACTTATAAGTTCATC
>JBEKPC010000018.1:0-48575 GCA_049521155.1 Bryobacteraceae bacterium | reverse complement strand
GCGGCGCCGGCTGCGGTTCCTTCAGGCGCTTTCGTGCCCTTCTCGTGGGCAAAGTCATGAGAAGTCTGGGCATCGGTTAGGAGCACAGAAATGTCGTTGTTGGCGTACCCCGCTGATCGAAGGGTCTCGACTGCCCGTTCGGCCTGGGCTACATTCTTATAGATTCCGAAAACTGCGGTATTTTTGCTGGCCATGGTGGGCCCTCCTTTTTCTATCGGTTTGAGTCGACGGCCGATGGTTTGTTTCGCGCATCATGATGTTACAATCATGATGATGAGAACCACGATCAATCTGCCGACGATGTGTATGAAGCGGCTCGTTCAGTGGCAAGGGTCAAGGACATCTCTCTCGGTGATGCGCTTGCGGATCTGGTGCGCCAAGGGCTGAGGCCGTCGATTACTTTGGAGGTGAAGAACGGAGTTTCTTCCATTGTTCTGCCAAAGGATTCGCCTTCGATCACCCTGGAACACACTCTCGCGATCGAGGACGATCTCGATTGAAGCCTTTCCTGCTGGACGTAAATGTCCTGGTGGCGCTATTGTGGCCGACCCATGTTCATAATCGGGCGGCGCACCGTTGGTTTGCAAAGAATCGAAGCGCGGGTTTTAGGACGTGTCCGATTACGCAGGCTGGATTGACGCGGATTATCTGCCATCCTCGTTATAGCCGCGATCATGTTACTGCCGGGGAAGCGCAGCGCATTTTAAGTGAGCTGCTGGCGCTGCCGGAACACGCGTTTTGGCCGGATGATCTGACGCTTGCGGAAGCCATCGAAAAAGCCGGGCCGATTTCCGGGCATCAGCAAATTACCGACGCTTATCTTGTAGCCCTTGCTACGATGCACGGAGGCTTGGTCGCGACCTTCGATCGTAGTATGTTGGGACTGCGGGGCGCAAAGGGAACCGTGGAACTGGTCGTTTCTTAAGATCGGGTCTTGACGTGAAGAACGAGGGAAGTAAATTGAATGGCGAAGGATAATTCTCTCCGATGTTCGTTCTGCCAGAAAAGCGAGGACGTTGTCCGGAAGCTGATCAGTTCCCCCTCGGACTACCCTCGGGCGTACATTTGCGACGAGTGTATCCGCGTCTGCTATTTTATCCTCGAAGACGATCCGGCAGAGGCTACCGGGCGGCTTCGGGGAGCGGGGGCGTAAGGAAGGTGTAACTTTTGGCAAACTTCGCTATAATGAAGTTGTTCGAGAGACTAATCGAAATGAGCAGGAGACCATGGTGAAGCGTGCTGGCTCCGATGATTCGTTGCGCTGTTCGTTCTGTCAGAAAAGCCAGGACGTTGTCGGCAAATTAATCTCCTCGCCCTCGGAATACCCTCGGGCGTACATTTGCGACGAGTGCATCGGTGTATGCAACTCGATCCTCGAAGACGACCGGCATGAACAGCAGTATGGGGCGCCGCACAAGCTCCCTAAACCGCTGGAATTAAAGGAATATCTCGATCAGTATGTGATCGGTCAGGATGCCACGAAGAAGAAGCTGGCGGTAGCGGTTTATAACCACTATAAACGCATCCAGATGAATAAGAACCGGACAGGGGAAGTCGAGCTGTCCAAATCGAACATCCTACTGATCGGACCGACCGGGACCGGCAAGACGCTGCTAGCCCAGACGTTGGCCCGCATCCTGGATGTCCCGTTCGCGATCGTCGATGCCACAACGCTGACGGAAGCTGGGTACGTGGGCGAAGACGTCGAGAACATTATTCTACGGCTGCTTCAGAATGCCGATTGGGATGTACAGCGCTGCCAATCCGGCATCATCTATATAGATGAGATCGATAAAATCGGGCGCAAGGATGAGAATCCGTCCATCACGCGCGATGTTTCGGGTGAAGGCGTGCAGCAGGCGCTGCTGAAAATCCTCGAAGGGACCATCGCCAACGTGCCTCCGCAGGGCGGGCGCAAGCATCCTCATCAGGAATTCACGCCGGTGGATACGACCAACATTCTATTCATCTGCGGCGGGGCGTTTGTCGGGCTCGAAAAGACGATTCAGCGCCGCGTTGGTACGCGCACGATTGGATTTTCGAATCAGGACGAGGCGGAGAAGTCCGAGAAGACGCGCCGCGGCGGATCAAGCGGCCGGCGCGACGTGAGCATGCTCGAACAGGTGCAGCCGATGGACCTGATCAAGAGCGGCTTCATTCCGGAGTTTATCGGTCGGCTGCCGGTGGTCGCGGTGCTCGACGAACTGAGCAAAGAAGCGCTGGTTCAGATCCTGACTAAACCTAAGAACGCAATCAGCCGACAATATCAGAAGTTGTTCGAGTTCGAAAATGTTAGACTGAAATTTAGCGATGACGCCTTGGAGGCGATCGCCCAGCTCGCGATGGAGCGCAAAGTTGGCGCGCGCGGCTTGCGGATGATCCTCGAAGATCTGATGCTGGACCTGATGTACTACCTGCCTTCGTATAAAAAGGTCCGCGAGTTTTTGGTCACCAAGGAAATGGTGATGACGCAGAAGATCAATATTTCGTTGCTTGAGAAAGCTGGCTAGGGGCCAGACGCCGGTAACCTGACAGACTGGCCGTTTGGTTCCTTCCCTTTAAGTTCCTACTTCCAAAATGCTCTCCTCGAAAGAAAAATCAGACACACGCAAATTGCCGATGATGCCCATCCGGGACGTTGTCATCTTTCCGCACATGATGACGCCGTTCGTGGTGGGGCGGGAATCGAGCGTACGGGCGCTCGAAGAAGCGCTGGCCGGGGACAAGAAGATTTTTCTTGCCACGCAGCATGACGCGAGCGTCGATGAGCCGCGTCCGGACGAAATTTTCTCGGTGGGCACGGTGGCCAATATCGTGCAAAGCGTGAAGCAATCCGACGGGAACATCAAGGTCCTGGTGGAAGGCATGGAGCGCGGCAAAATTCTTTCCGTCACAGAGGAAGAAGGATATTTTCGCGCCACGGTTAAAGTCTTCAATTACAGGGTGGAAGCCGGACCGCAACTGGACGCGCTGACCTCCCGCGTGACTGGACTTTTCGAGCAGTATGCAAAGCTGAGCCAGAACGTGAACTACGACACGATGGTAGCGGCGATTCGCGGCGACGATCCGGGCAAGCTGGCCGACACGGTGAGTGCGAACCTGCAACTGGCGATCGAAGAGAAGCAGGAACTGCTCGAAATCTTCGATCCAATCGACCGGTTGACGCGCATTGCGGAGATGCTCGATATCGAGATCGAGAAGCTGAACGTGGATCGTACGATTCAGGGCCGCGTGAAGCGCCAGATGGAGAAGGCGCAAAAAGAGTACTACCTTAACGAAAAGATCAAGGCGATCCAGAAAGAGCTGGGCCGTGGCGAGAAGAGCGAATTCGACGAACTGAAAAAGAAAATCGAAACCGCGGGCATGACCAAGGACGCGCATGAGAAGGCGATGGCCGAATTGAAGCGCCTGGAAAACATGCCTCCCATGTCGGCCGAATCGACGGTTTCGCGCAATTATCTCGACTGGCTGCTGGCCGTGCCGTGGAAGAAGAAATCGAAGGAAATTCGCGACCTGCCGCACGCACAGGAAGTGCTGGAGAGCGATCATTACGGGCTCGATAAGATCAAGGAACGCATTCTTGAATTTCTAGCCGTGCGCAGGCTGGTAAAAGATCCGAAAGGTTCGATTCTCTGCTTCGTCGGACCTCCCGGCGTCGGAAAAACTTCGCTGGGGATGTCGATTGCGAAGGCCACCGGCCGCAAGTTCGTGCGGTTATCGCTGGGCGGCGTGAGAGATGAAGCGGAGATTCGCGGCCATCGGCGGACCTACATCGGCGCGCTGCCGGGACAGGTTTTGCAGATGATGAAAAAGGCCGGGGTGCGCAATCCGGTCTTCATGCTCGACGAAATCGATAAGATGTCGACCGATTTCCGGGGTGATCCATCGTCGGCGCTCCTTGAAGTCTTAGATCCGGAACAGAATTTCATGTTCATGGATCATTATCTCGACGTGGAATATGATTTGAGCCAAGTGTTTTTCATCGCCACGGCGAATGTGATGCACACCATTCCGGCGGCGCTGATGGATCGCATGGAAGTGATTCGCCTTTCGGGTTATACCGAGCTCGAAAAGAAGGAAATCGCCAAGCGGTTCCTGGTGCCGAAACAGTTGCAAGGCACGGGACTCAAGGGCGAACAGATCCAGTTCGAAGATACCGGCATCGATGAGTTGATCGGGCATTATACGCGCGAGGCGGGCGTTCGTAATCTGGAACGCGAAATCAGCAATGTGTGCCGCAAGGTGGCGCGCACGGTGGTGAATGCGCAGGGCGAATCGTCCAAGAAAAAGCTGGCCAAGGCCGTGGTCAACGCGGCGAAGGTAAACGAACTCCTTGGTCCGCAGCGGTTCCGCGACAAGGAGATGGAGAAGAAGAACGAAGTTGGCGCGACCACCGGCTTGGCCTGGACTGAGGTCGGCGGGTCCATCCTAACGACGGAAGCGGCGATCATGGAAGGCCGCGGCAAGCTGACGACGACAGGAAAACTGGGCGATGTGATGCAGGAATCGGCCCAGGCGGCAATGAGCTACTTACGCAGCCGTTCGCATGGCCTGGGATTGCCGCGCGATTTCTACCGCCATCTGGATATTCACTTGCACGTTCCCGAAGGCGCGATTCCCAAGGACGGGCCATCGGCGGGAATTACCATCGCGACCAGCATCATCAGCGCGCTGACCAGTATTCCGGTGCGGGCTGATATCGCGATGACGGGCGAGATCACCGTGCGCGGCAGGGTATTGCCGATCGGCGGATTGAAAGAAAAGCTGATGGCGGCGCATCGTTACGGGATTCGCGAGGCGATTCTGCCGGCAGATAATGAAAAAGACCTGCCGGATATTCCGGAGGTGGTGCGCAACGATATGAAGCTCCATTTCGTCAAATCGATGGACGAGGTTTTGAAAATCGCGCTGGAGCGGGAGATCGAAATGGCGGCGCTGCCGGGAATGTTGAGCGTAGCCGAGATTATCGCGCGGTCGCGGGAAGAGAAAGTCACTCACTAAGAGGGGCCGCTAAGGCCAAGGAAGAACGGTGCGATGAGGCTAAGGATTTTCGTCGGCTGGGATGCTAGCCCCTGTCCCCCTCCCCCGTGCCAAGGTTTATAATAAGTGCAGCCAGACCGGATCAGTTTCCGCCGGGGTCGGAGGCCGAGGTCGCGTTTCTGGGCCGGAGCAACGTCGGCAAGTCCAGCCTGTTGAATGCGCTGATGGGGGTTGCGGGACTGGCGAAAACCAGTGCCCGGCCCGGTTGTACGCAGTTGATCAATTTCTTCCAGATGGAAGATGGGCTCCGCTTCGCCGATCTGCCAGGGTATGGTTTCGCAAAAGTCCCCAAGGAAATATCGAATTCGTGGAAGCAGCTTATCGACCAGTATCTGACTGGCCGCGGGCAACTGCGGTTGTCGGTGATTATCCTCGATGCAAGGCGAGGCTGGATGGAGAAGGATATCGAGCTTCGAGACTGGCTCGAATGCCACGGGCGGCCATTTATCGTGGTCGCGACCAAGGCGGACAAACTGAAGTCTCAGAGTGAAAGGCATCATAGCCGGAAAGATCTCCGCGAAGGATATGCGGGTGAGATCTTCGAATGCTCGGTCGTGACAGGCCGGGGAGTGAGGGAAATTTGGCAAGCGATCTCGAAAATCAAGACCAGGCCGCAGATAAAGCGGTGACACCGCCGGCGAATGGCGAAGCGGAGGCTCCCAAAGCGGAGACACCGAAGCACGAAGCCACTAAGAATGACACGGTGAAGGCGGACGCTCCTCCGAAACGGACCCGCGTGGCGGCGGAGAAGCATCCCGTCGAGCCTAAGCCTGCGGTTGCCGCGGCCGAACCTCCTCCGGTGGCGGAGACGAAGCCCCCCGCGCCTGAGCCGGCTCCCGTCGCTGAGGTTAAGCCGGTTGAAACCAAGCCGGCTGCTGAAGTGAAGGCTCCCGAAGCGAAGGCCGCCGAGACGAACGGGCAAGCGCAAACGCCCGCCCAGGGAGCGCCGGCTGCCCAGCAACCGGCTGGGCGCATGTTCGATAACCGTCGCCGCGCGGCGGGCAATCAGGGACCGAAAAGCGGCAACGCGCTGGACCTGGTGGAGCTCAAGGACATGAGCATCCAGAATCTCAACACCATCGCCAAGGATCTCGGCGTGGCGGGATTCGCGGGGCTGCGCAAACAGGAGCTGATCTTCAAGATCCTGCAAGTGCAGGCCGAGAAGAGCGGTCTCATTTTCTCCGAAGGCGTGCTGGAATGCCTGCCCGATGGCTTCGGATTCCTGCGCGCGCCGGAGTACAATTACCTGCCCGGGCCGGACGACGTGTACGTATCGCCGTCGCAGATCCGCCGCTTCGATCTCCGCACCGGCGATACGGTCAGCGGGCAGATCCGGCCTCCCAAGGAAGGCGAACGGTATTTCGCGCTCATCAAAGTGGACGCGATCAACTTTGAGCCGCCGGAGGAAGCGCGCAACAAGATTTTCTTCGACAATCTGACGCCGCTCTATCCGCAGTCGCGTCTCAAAATGGAAACTGCGCGCGATAACTTTTCCGGCCGCGTGATGGACTTGCTGACGCCGATCGGGAAAGGCCAGCGCGGGCTGATTGTCGCGGCGCCGCGCACCGGCAAGACAATGCTGCTGCAAGCGGTCGCAAATTCGATCACGACCAATCATCCGGAAGTCACGCTGATTGTTCTTTTGATCGACGAGCGTCCGGAAGAAGTGACGGACATGCAGCGGTCGGTGAAAGGCGAGGTCATTTCGTCGACGTTCGATGAGCCGGCGTCCCGCCACGTGCAGGTGGCCGAAATGGTGATCGAAAAAGCGAAGCGGCTGGTCGAGCATAAGAAAGATGTCGTGATTTTGCTCGATTCAATCACCCGTCTGGCGCGCGCTTATAATACGGTAGTGCCACCGTCGGGCAAAGTGCTATCGGGCGGCGTCGATTCGAATGCGCTGCAGCGGCCGAAGCGATTCTTCGGCGCCGCTCGCAATATCGAGGAGGGCGGATCGTTGACCATCGTCGCCTCCGCGCTGGTCGATACCGGCAGCCGCATGGACGACGTGATTTTCGAAGAGTTCAAAGGCACCGGCAACATGGAAATCCATCTCGACCGGAAGCTGATGGACAAGCGCGTGTTCCCGGCCATCGATATTTCGAAATCGGGCACACGAAAAGAAGAATTGCTGCTGCCGAAGGAAGAATTAAACCGGGTGTGGGTGCTCCGCAAGGTGCTCAACAACCTGTCGCCGGTCGAAAGCATGGAATTATTGATCGATAAACTGTCAAAAACACGCTCGAATAGTGAGTTTTTGGCTGCCATGAGCGGCTAGCGCACCGGCGTCTAACAAAATAAAAATCAACACTTTCCATAGGTCGCGGCGTCTATAGTTGTTATGACCCCGCCCAGGCTGAAGGTCGTAGCGATAGTTTTGCTCGGATCTTTGTCGACCGCTCGCGCTGACGATTATCCGTTTTTTCCACAACCCAGCTATTTCAAAAAGTACCTCGCCAGGCCCGTGACCGCCTATGAGCTGGGCCCGCCGGTGCAGTTCGAGGACTATGTGGTGGACTCGACTCTGGACCTGTCGGTGAAGTCGTTTCTCACTCTGGTGATGGCGAACAATCCCAACGTCAGCATCCAGAAGCTGACCGTTGCTGTTTCGGATGATGCCATCACGCGGGCTCTCGGCATGTTCGATCCTTTGGCCACGGCGAGTTTCTCGACCACGCGCTCCCTCACCGGCAGCACTTCCGCGGTCAGCGGCGCAGCCACCATCAATTCGCTCTCCCAGCCGCTAAACTTGGGAGTGCAGCAGCTGATACCGACCGGCGCAACTTACAGCATCGGTTATTCCGACTTCAAATCCTCCACCAACAGCGAGTTTGCCACCATCAATCCCAGCTACGCTTCGTCATTGCTATTCAGTTTCTCCCAGCCACTACTGCGCGGACGTGGATCCTTCATCACCAAGCTTCCGATCACCATTGCGCGTAGCCGTCTGCGCGCGGCGAAATATACTTTTGAAGATCAGTTGATCCAGATCGTGCTGGCGGCCGAGCAGCAATACTGGGCTGTGATCGGCGCGCGCGAAAATGTGCGCGTCGCCGAAGAAGGCCTGAAGCTGGCCGATACCGCGCTCACCCGGGCGCGAAAGGAATTGGAACTGGGCGCGTCCTCGCCGCTCGATATCTTTCAACCGGAGCAGAGTTACGCCAACGCGCAATTGGCGCTGACGCAAGCCCGCTACACGCTCCAACAAAATGAAGATTCGCTGCGCATGCAAATGGGCGCGGATCTCGATCCGAAATATCGCAGCATGCCGATCGTGTTGACCGAACAGGTAGCGCCGCCGCCCACTTCCGCGCTCGATAAAGAAAAGCTGGTAGCGCAGGCGCTGCTCTACCGGCAGGATTTGAAATCGACGCGGCAGGCGCTGGACGTGGACGACCTCATGATTCGCCAAGCAAACGATCAATTGCGGCCGAGCCTGGCGTTAACCGGGCAGTATGGATCGTCGGGAACAGGCGGCCCGCAATATATTTTGCAGAATGCGTTCAGCACCGGATCGCCGCAGGTGGTCACAATATTACCGGGTGGCGTGACGGACGCGCTTGGCCAGTTGTTCGGATTCGGATTGCCGACCTACGGGTTCGGATTAACGCTAACGCTCCCGTTGAAGAATCGAGTTGCCGCGTCGAATCTGGCGGACGCGGCGGTGAATAAGAAGATGGACGCCTTCCGCGTACGAGTAGCCGAGCAGGGTGTGCGATTGCAGGTATTGACCGCGATCAGCAACCTGGAGAGCAGCCGCGCCGGCGTGGAGTTGGCGAAAACGGCTCGTGACCTGGCGAAAAAGCGCGTGGATGCGGAGCAGAGAAAATACGAGCTCGGCATCGACACGATTTTTTTTCTATTAACCGCGGAGACCGACTTGACCACCGCAGAATCCCAGCTCGTCACCCAGACCATCAACTATCGGCTGAGTGAACTCGCCCTGCTAAGAGCAGCAGGCACCCTGCTGGACGAACGGGGCATCGCGGTACAGTAAAGGAGGCGCCATGCGTCAGGCGCCAGATCCCTCTTCAAAATGGGCCGTATTCGCATTCTTTCCGACAACGTTGCCAATAAAATTGCCGCCGGTGAAGTGGTCGAGCGCCCGGCGAGCGTTGTGAAAGAACTGCTCGAAAATTCACTCGACGCCGGCGCATCGGAGTTTCGGCTCGACGTTGAATCGGGCGGCCGGCGTCTGATTCGTCTGGCCGATGATGGCACCGGGATGATGCATGACGACGCGCTGCTGGCGTTCGAACGCCATGCGACCAGCAAGCTTTCAGATGTCAAGGATCTGCTGTCGATCTCGACGCTCGGCTTTCGCGGCGAAGCTCTGCCGTCCATTGCCTCCGTGTCGCGGCTGCTGCTCGAAACCAAAGCGCGCGAGGAGCGAGTGGGCACGGTGGTCGAGATTGCCGGTGGGAAAATGTTTCGTGTCGAGGAAATGGCACACTCGGGCGGCACCACGATCACGGTGCGCGATCTGTTTTTCAACGTTCCCGCGCGTAAGAAATTCCTGCGGTCCGATCAAACGGAGATCGCGCATATCGCGTCCATGGTCACTCATTATAGCCTGGCGCATCCTTCGAAAAGTTTCACCCTCCGGCACAACAACGCGGAACTGCTCAGCGTGACTCCTGTCGCGACCTTGCGTGAGCGCGTATTTCAGGTGTTCGGTACGCAGGTGCTGGACGACCTGTTCGATCTGGGTGATCACGCGCGCGATTTGAAGGTGCCGGTTGAAGACGACGAGCCGATTTCGCGGCGCTTCCGGTTGCGCGGCTTCGTCAGCTCGCCCGGCGTCCAGAAGATGAATCGCAATTCGATTTATCTGTTCGTGAACGGCCGCCTGATCCGGGATCGTCTGCTGCTGCACGCGATTTCGGCCGCGTATTTCAATTTAATGCCGCCGGCCTGCTATCCGTTCGCGCTGTTGTTTCTCGATTGCGATGCGGAGGAGGTCGACGTGAACGTGCATCCTTCGAAGACGGAGGTGCGATTCCGCCATGGTTCGCTGGTGCACGATTTCGTGCGCGATACAATCCGGGAACGCTTGATGGTGGAACGGCCGGCCGCGCGCATCCCGATGCAGAGTCCTCCTCAGCCAGGCGCCGCGTTGCCCTATTCGGAGTTCAGCCAGCGCGTCGAGAACATGACGTTCGATTCCATTGGCACTGAGTTATTGCCCATGCCGCCGGTCGCCAATCCGGCCGCTCTTCCCGAATTCACGCTGCATCGGCCGCCTTCGCCATTGCCGCGATTCGATTTTTCGGAAAGCTCCAGACCTCCCGCCGCGGCCGCCATTCCGGATACGCATGGTCCTTTGTTCGATGGCGCGGCGCTGCCGGATTTGCAGAGTCTCGACGCGCTCACTGATCTGCGGCCGCTGGGCCAGATTCACGACAGCTTCATCATCGCCGCCGGACGCGACGGATTGTGGATCATCGATCAACACGTCGCCCATGAGCGAATTTTATTCGAACAGGTTTTGGCGGCGCGCGAAAAAGGTCACGCCGAGACGCAGCGCCTGCTGGTCCCGCTGGTGATCGGAGTCAGCGCCGCGCAGCAGATTGAATATGCGCGCATTGCGGAGGAGTTGGACGGCCTCGGGTTTGAGACGGAGCCGTTCGGCAACCGCACCATCGCGGTAAAGTCGGCTCCGGCTGGAATCGGCGCGGCGGATGTCGAGCGCGTATTGTTTGAAATTCTGGAGATTGCCGAGAGCGAGCTGCGCAAGGCGTCGCTCGATGATCTGCGGCGCTCCATGGCGGCGTCGATCGCATGCCGCGCAGCGATCAAAATTAACATGCGCCTGGAGCCTGAAAAAATCGACTGGCTGCTGCGCGCCCTGGCGGCGACTTCCTGCCCGATGAGTTGTCCGCACGGCCGCCCGATTGCGCTACGCTACTCCACTCGCGATATTCTGAAGAGCTTTCATCGGATCTGAAATGGAAAAATATCTTCTCGTCATGGCCGGTGCCGCCGTTGGAGGATTAGGGCGTTATCTGCTGGCATCGGCGATCGCCGCCCGTTTTCCCCAGCGATTTTGGTACGGCACCGTGATCGTGAATATCACCGGATGTTTCTTGATCGGTGTGGTGATGACGATTCTCACGGAGCGCCAGGCGAATCCGAATTGGCGATTGCTGCTGGTGGTCGGAGTCCTCGGCGGCTATACCACTTTTTCAAGTTTTGCCTACGAAACGTACCAGTTGGTGAGAGACGGCGATTTCGCCAAAGGTTTTGCAAACGTCGCCGTCAGTGTGGTGGCCGGCTATCTGGCGCTATGGTGCGGCGCGTTGCTCGCACGCCGTTAAACTATATTTGAAGAACTTGTCATAGAGATTCCTCCGACCGGTAAGTAAAATCTATAGCTTAGCGGTGATTGTTTACAATTGCTTACAACCAAATATCGCCTGCATAGAAATTATTGATTTGATCCTTTTCCATCCATGCCGTATGCTTGGATTGTAAGCAAGTAAGCCAGAGAGCTTTGAAAATAAAAGCCTTGGCAAAGTCAGTCGTCCGCGAAGACGTCCTGTTTCCTCGCTGAAGATTTTGGCGTATGCGCAACGCGTATGCGCGAGGAAAATACGTCGCTAATTCCAGTAGCTACCGTGTTACCGGTGCGTGGAATTAGTGTATTTAGACATAAAAAAGGAACATAATTAACATGAAACTCTTGAAAACTGCTTTATTGTTCGGCGGTCTGCTCGCACTCGCGACTACCTTGAGCGCCGAATCGATTCTGGTCAATGTCAACGTACCGTTCTCCTTCGTGGCGGCCGGCAAGGTGTTGCCTGCGGGCAGCTACACGATTGAGGAGCCGACCAACGGCGGCGTTCTCCTGATCCGAGGTGGCGAACCAAATTCGTCCGCAATGGTTCTGGCAGTAAACGCGGGACCGTCCACAGCGAACAAGGCTGCCGTCACTTTCAGCCGAAGCGGCGCTACGATCCTCTTATCGGCCATCAACGTTCCCGGTGGATTCAGCTACTCGCTGATTAAGCCGCAGGAGAAAGCGGCGGCGGCCGTGACCGTTGCACTGCCCCGCAAGTAAGTGATCTGTAAGAGCGCGGTCTGGGTTATTTCCAGGCCGCGTTTTTTGTCTTAATGAAAATGTCTCAACGCGCTACGCTGAAGACGGGGAGTTGGAATGTTTTTGCCAATTGCAGCCGCAGCGCAACCGCAAATCAACGCAGCCGTGAGCGCCGTTGTCCAGGAGTTGACGCCCGCGGTCCAACATATCGATTACAAGATCGCGCGCGACTGGGACGGCCAGTGGGCAATCTTTTTCCGAGTGCTGCTGTCTGATGAAGCTAGTCATCGAGACCGCCTCCAGGACGTGGCTACCCAAGTGGTATGGCGCATATCGGATAGAATCGACATTCCCGGTCTGGGACTGTTTCCCCATTTCGACTTTGAAAGCCAGTCTGAATGGGCCAAGCGAAACGAACTCGCACGGGCTTAAACGATGGCGTTCGCAGACGACCTGCTGGAGCAAGCGCATCACTTGGCCAACAGGGAAGAACCGCCATTACAGGCCAGCCTCCGGCGTGCGGTCTCAACCGCCTATTACGCGCTATTTCACTTACTAATCGATGAGGTGGTGGCTAAGTGGGCAATTGAACGGCAACGAAGCGCAATCGGCAGGACGTTTGAGCATAAGGTTATGAGAACCGTTTGCGAGGAGCCGGTGTGCAATTGAAGAACGTGGCGCAAACGTTCGGCGACCTGCAGGAGCGGCGGCACTTCAGATTACGACGTTTCGTTCAATTGGTCGCGAACAAATGCCGTGGCACAAATAAATCTGGCGAGAGCTGCATTTCGCGATTGGCGCGCGATCAGCTCCCAGGAAGCCGCCCAGGACTATCTGCTAAATCTATTCCTCCCAAGGGCTGCGAAAATAATTGAGTCTTCAAGGACTACTGACCAACCGTAGCCTCTGCGCGAATCTCCCCTTGCGCTACCCTTGAATTTGACCCTCCACGCCCGCATCGAAGCCATCCTCGGCCCCCGCGGCTACCTCCATAAACCTGAAGACCTCGCTCTTTACGAATATGACGGTGGCGTCGATAAATCCCGTCCTGACCTCGTTGTATTCCCCCGATCCACCGCCGACGTAGTGGCCATCGTTAAACTCGCCGCCGAATACAATCTCCCCCTCGTCGGCCGCGGAGCCGGTACTGGACTTTCCGGCGGAGCCATCGCCCGCGCCGGCGGCATCGTCATCTCCTTCGCGCGCATGAATCGGATTCTTGAAATCGATCTCGCCAATGAGCGTGCGATAGTCCAACCCGGCGTCGTAAATTTTGACATCACACAGGCAGTCGACGCCAACGGCTATTTCTATGCACCCGATCCTTCCAGCCAGCGCGCCTGCACCATCGGCGGTAACGTCAGCGAGAATGCTGGAGGTCCGCACACTCTCTGCTATGGCGTCACGACAAATCACGTGCTCGGCATCGAAGCCGTATTGCCCAACGGCGCAGTGATTGAAACCTCCACCGAGGGTGAGGGTTACGATTTAACCGGCATTCTCGTCGGCTCCGAAGGCACCATGGTCCTGGTTACCAAAGTGATCGTCCGACTCCTCCGGAAGCCGGAGTTGGTGAAGACCATCCTCGCCATTTACGACCGTCCGGAGGACGCTGGAGAAACAGTGGAGCGCATCACCGCGCACGCCATCACTCCTGCTGCTATAGAAATGATGGACGGCGTCATGCTCCGCATGATTGAGGAAGCCACCCACGCCGGCTATCCCATGGATGCCGCCGCGGTTCTGCTCATTGAGCTTGAAGGCTTGCGCGAAACCGTCGAGGAGCAGCTTACCCAAATTAACGAAGCATGTCTGCTCTGTCGCGCCCGCGAAGTTCGCGTCGCGCGTAACGCCGTCGAACGTGACCTGCTCTGGAAAGGCCGCAAGAACGCATTTGGAGCCGTCGGCCGCGCCAGCCCTTCTTATTACGTGCAGGACGGAGTCGTCCCTCGCACCCAAATCGCGCCCACGCTCAA
The DNA here is from genome assembly GCA_049521155.1 of Bryobacteraceae bacterium. Taxonomy (GTDB): domain Bacteria; phylum Acidobacteriota; class Terriglobia; order Bryobacterales; family Bryobacteraceae; genus Palsa-187. The sequence goes on along the minus strand of JBEKPC010000018.1, from coordinate 34,520 downwards.
ATTCATCCACGAAGTGGGCGAGCGCTACGGCTTCCGCATCAGCAATATTTTTCACGCTGGCGATGGCAACCTGCACCCGCTCATTCTGTTCGATCACCGCATCCCAGGCGAGCTCGACCGCGTGAAGCAGGCCAGCGACGAGATTCTCGATCACTGCATCCATGTCGGCGGCTCCATCACCGGCGAGCACGGCGTCGGCATGGAGAAGATGGAGATGATGGGCCACCAGTTCGCGCCGGATACGCTCGATATGATCGCCCGGTTCAAGAAACTGTTCGACCCCGGCTGCCGTCTCAATCCAGGGAAGGTGCTCCCCACCGGCCGCGGCTGCATGGAGATTCGGCAGCGCGCCGGCGACCTGAGTCTGTGACCCGGAGGGGGTATCCTGATAACAAGGACGCTATGAAACGAAGAGTTTTTATCGGACCGCTGTTCTTAGGACTGCTGTGTTTCGCCGGCGACCGCAAACAACTACCAGGCCAAGCGGGCAACGACGCCGTCGATCTCGAAGCCAGCCTCATCATCGCTCATGACGAAATCACCAACGCCATCGGCAGCGACATCGGCGAAGGCTACGTGCTGGCGCATGTGAAGGTGATTCCTAAAGGCGATACGCCTCTGCGGATCGGACCGGACGATTTCACGATGATTTCCCGAAAAGACGGCCAGCGGTCGACCGCGCTTGCGCCTTCGGAAATCGCCGGTAAAGGCGCGCTCATCGTGAAGCGCGGCACAGCGGATGGAGGGAAGACCAGCTGGGGTGCGGGCGGAATCGGCGCCGGACTTGGGTCCAGCCCGGGAACCGTGCAGAGGGACGTTATTAAGGGGACTCAAATCGACGACAACGCCAAAGAGGGTCCAGCATTGGCGGCGCTGACGGCGAAAATATTGCCGGATAAGGAAACGAAAACGCCCATCGAGGGATTGCTCTATTTTTCCATCAGCGGTAAGTTGAAACCCAAAGATCTCGCCATCGTTTATAAGGGCGAAGCCGGGAAACTTGTAATGGAATTCGAGCCAGTGAAAAAGTAGGGCGCGGCGTGAAAAGCCGCGCCCCCGGAATTACATCTTAATCGTATCGATCTTCAGCGTGTCGCCTTCCACATTACCGGTGATATTGACCTTGTGGCCAAGATGCGGCTGTACTTTAGCCAACGAGTCCTTGTCGATCTTCAGGACCGTGTTGTCGGATGAGACGAACACCACATCGGCGCCGCCCTTCACACATTTTTGAGTACATGCGATATGATCCGCCGTTCCATCCACGTGCTTACACTTGGAATCGGCGATATAGCCGCTCCATTCGCCGGCAAATGCCGACATGGATCCGATTGCCGTTAAGGCAAACGCTGCGAGCAGTTTCTTCATGAGTGAGCCTCCTATCAGCCTTACAATACGCTATACGAAGGGTCCGCCGCAAACGGATTTACAATGGGACAGTCTTTGCGTCGCGCCATAGCCGCTCCAGATCGTAATACTGGCGCGCCTTTTCCGTGAAAATGTGGATCAGGTAATCGCCGTAATCGAGCAGCACCCACTCCGCGTTCTGATAGCCCTCAACGCTGTTCGGGACCTCGCCCAGTTGCCGCAACTGGGTCTCGATTTCATCGGCAATGGCCTGAATTTGCCGCGCGTTAGCGCCGCTCAGAACAACGAAAAAATCGGCAAAGGAAGTGACCTCACGCAGGTCCAGGACCTTGATGTCCTTGGCTTGTTTCGACTCGGCGGCCTCTACTACGGCCTGCCAGATCTGTTCGGGCGTCGTTTGCGCCTTCTTCTGCAATAACCCCAGGAAATCTTCCCCTCCAGTATCGTACTACAATTAAGAGAGAATAAGATGCGTTACAGCGTGTTTTTGGTCGCTTTATGCTCGATTAAGGCCCAGGAATCCCCGGCAGTCGTGACCGCCCGCCACGAAATGGAGCGTGTCGAGCAGCAGATTACCTCCGGAGCCCTCCCCGCCGCCAAACTCGCCGACGCCCGGGAAAATCTCGAAGATGCCCTCGACGAAGCCGTCCTCGAACATACCCTCTACGCCCGGATTGAGGATTTTACCGAGCCACAGATCACTCAGATGATGGACGCCGCCCAGCACCGGGTCGACCGCCAGCAGAAAAAAGTGTCTAAAATCAATGATTTAGTCATGGCAGACCTGCTCCCGCACAGCGAAAGCAAGGAGCCTGAGGCTGAGCTCGCCAGCCGCACCGGCACCCTCCAGCACGCCCGGGAACTCGCGACCCTGGCCCGCGAACTCGCCGCCATGGCAGAGACCGAAACCCGTCCAGCCGAGGAAAAAACCGCTGGAACCCGCCTCATCGAACCGCTGGAGCTGAAAGACCTAACTCTAGCATTTGAAAAGCACTTCTCGGAGCCTTTCCCGGTCAGCGCACGTGGCATGACCGCCTTCCACCGCGCCCTGGGCTTCGATCACACCGGACGAGTGGATGTCGCCGTAAATCCCGATTCGCCCGAAGGCATCTGGCTGCGCGAATATCTCAACATACGGGCGATTCCGTATTACGCGTTTCGCACTGCGATCGCCGGCAAGGCGACCGCGCCGCATATTCATATTGGTCCAAGCAGCACCCGGCTATAATGTCTAAGCTCAATGTGCTCATCAGCGCCGAACAGATCCAGACTCGTATCAATGAGTTAGGCGCGCAAATCGATCGCGATCTTCCCGGCGGTCCTATTTATCTGATCGCGATTCTGAAAGGCGCTTGTTTCTTTCTGGCCGATCTGGCCCGAGCCGTCAAAACGCCTGTGCGCATTGAGTTTATGGGCATTTCGAGCTATGGAAAGGGCAAAACCAGCTCCGGCGAAGTGAAGCTAACCAAGGATCTGGACGTGTCGGTTGAAGGCTACGACGTGATTGTGGTGGAGGATATTGTCGATAGCGGAATCACGTTGAGCTATCTGATGCAATTGCTGGCGCAACGCAAGCCGAAGTCGCTGCGGATCGCCTCGCTGCTGGACAAACCGAAGCACCGGCAGAGGCTGGTCGACGTGGCCTATCGAGGCTTCGAAATTCCCGATGAATTCGTGGTTGGCTATGGGCTCGACTACGGGGAGGATTTTCGTAACCTGCCGGATATCTGCGTATTGAGCGAGATTTAGTGATATCGTGGGGGCCATGTCCTTCGCGGCGCTTTTTCTTCTATTAGCGGCCCACACGGATTGGAATGTGGTCAACGCCGTTGCACCGGGAACCGAAGTGAGGATCGCGGCCGGCTCCCGTGATGTCCGCGGCCGGGTCACACGGTCAACCGATGCATCCCTGGTGCTGACTTCCGACAAGGGCGAGGAAGTATTCGACCGGCAACAAGTGTCGCGGGTATTGGTAAAGAAGCAGAATCATCGCAAGAGAAACATATTGATCGGGCTTGGAGTCGGGGCGGGCGGCGGCCTAGGCGTGGGGCTGAGCGCGCGAGCTAAACCGGATCAGCTTCACTTCATATCTAACGGTGCGGTTGTCGGGATAGGTGCGGCAGCGGGCGCAGCCGTCGGAGCCGTTGTAGGCGCGGTAATCCCCACCGGCGGCTGGCGGGAAATCTACCGGCAGTAGGCCGTATAATCAGAACAGCAGATGATGGACTACATCGAGCAGCGCGATGGCGGCTATTACTTGGCGGGAGCGCGTGTTTCTTTGGATTCGCTCGTCTACGCGTTTCGCAGTGGGGAGAGCCCCGAAGTGATTCAGCAGCATTACCCTTCTCTTTCACTCGAGCAGGTGTACGGCGGGATTACTTTCTATTTGGCCCACCAATCCGAGGTGGATGCGAATATCCGCGAAGGCGAGGCACAGATTCAGCGCCTCGTCGCACCGTTGAGTGAACGAAAGCCGGAAGCATTTCGGCGTCTCGAAAAAGCGCGCGAGCAAGTGCTTCAGCGGTCGTGAGCCTTCGGTTTCAAGCCGATAATGATCTGAACCGATTGATTGTCGCAGCAACCTTTCGCCGTGAGCCTTCCCTTGATTTTCAAACAGCGCAAACCGCGCATCTCGATTTTCTTGGCGACGAAGCTGTCTTAGAGCGCGCAGCGTCCGAGGGTCGCATTCTAGTGACTCACGACAAGCGCACGATGCCAAGACATTTCGCGTCGTTCCTGGCGCGAGGAAATATTAGTCCTGGAGTGTTACTTGTAATTCCGCAAGACGCCCCGCTGCGACTGGTAGTGAATGAGTTGGTTCTCATTTGGGCGGACGATCGGCGAGAGGACTGGCAAAACGCGATAACCGTGATTCCGTTCTAGCCCGGAACCAGCATCAGACGTCGCGGTTCTGATTCGTGGGCTGCGAAACGAGGATTGTGGGAGTCCCGACGGATCTACGGCTGGGAGCGTAGCCGGGGCTAATGGTCAAACTGGCGCTGACAGCCGTCTGGCCTCTTATCACGGCTGCTAGTGGCTTCGAAGTCGGCGTTTGCCGGGTAGCCGTGAACCGATTCATGAGTGGTTCCACAAGTTTGGCCAGCACTGCAGCGGTGAAACTGGCCAACATTTGGATAAGCCAGTTTCGGCGGGTTCCGGTGCCTGCAGATTTCTTGGGCATCGGGCAGAGAACCCCACAGGCGCACCAGACGCGTTCGCCGTCCCGACTGGCCAATCCGTCTCCACTACGCCCGCACGCCTCGCATGAGATCCGAACCGTTTTCTGTCGCCTCATACGATGAGTATACCGCCCTAAGACAAAGAGACCCACGCAAAGGCGCTGAAATTTTTTAACGCTACCTTCCGCCCTCCAGTTGCGCCTTTAATCGGTGCGCCGTGGGCATTACCCAATCGCCTTTTCTCCCATCCTGCATTGAGAACCATAGACGGTTTTGGGCGGGCCAAAGCGTCACTTCCAAGGTTCCGCGCTCGCGGCCTTTTTTCAGATGCCAGTGAATCGAACCTGGATATTTTGATTGCGTTGTCTTGAGCGTTATCGAAAGGCCGTGGGTTTGGCACAGGCGCTCGATTGCCTCCTCTGAAGCGCGCGGACTGTTCACTTCAAGATCGGTCACTTGGTTCCGACGTGGAAGGGGTTGAAGTCGCTGTGATAATCGAAGGCGTCCAGGCCTTCGCTGCGCTTCAAGAATCCGACTACGGCGTAGGTGGCCGGGGTCGCGACGACTTCGTAGATGACTTTGCCGAGATAGGCTGATGCTGCGAGCGTGGCGAGCGTGAGCGGCGGCGCTGTGCCTCCGAAGCCGATGATGACCAGAATCACGGTGTCGACGAACTGGCCAACGACGGTAGAGCCGACGGTGCGGGTCCAGAGCATTCTTCCGCCCGTCCACAATTTCATTCGGGCCAGCGTATAGGAGTTGGCGAATTCGCCGCACCAGAATGCGATGAGGCTCGCAATGATGAGGCGCGGGATTTGATAAAACACGGTGGCGAAGGCGTCCTGATTGTGCCAGCCCGGCGCGGGCGGTAGCCATACGGTGATCAAGCCCATGATGGCGAGCAGGGCGTTGGCGATGAATCCCAACCAAATCGCCCGGCGAGAGGCGGCGTAGCCGTAAACCTCCGTGAAAACGTCGCCGAAGATGTAGGTGAGCGGGAACAGGAGCTGCCCGCCGCTGATGACGAACGGGCCTATGGCGCAGAGTTTTTGGCCGACCAGGTTCGAGATCAGCAGCACGACGATGAAGATAGCGAGCAGCAGATCGAAGTGCTTATACGTGCGAAGGTCGCGGGCTTCGACGGCTTCGGGCTTGGTGAGCATGAGGTTGTTATTTTAGCAGGCGTCACATTGCTGGGGGTCCGATGTGCACCAAGGCCGGGGGCGTGCGCCACGTGGTCGCCATACCTGAGTTTTATTGCTAAGTGCCAACGCGACTACAGCATGCTTTTTACGCGGGCTAGAAACTGGGGGTTCATCCAGTCCTTGTTGCTGATGACCTTTTCCAGCACCTTCCCGTTGCGGTCGATCAAATACGTCTCGGGAATCTGGAAGGTGCCGTAGCTGGCGCTGATGTCGGCCTCCGGATCGCGCGCCGTGGGGAACGCTACCTGTCTCTGTTTGAGGAAGGTTTCGTACAGGTGTTCGTTCTTATCGATGCTGATCCCGAGCACGACGACGCCTTGATCCTTATACTGCTGCGCGAACTGGTTGAGCGAAGGCAGCTCCTCGATGCAAGGCGGGCACCAACTGGCCCAGAAATTCAAAACGAGGAGCTTGCCGCCGAAATCCGAGCGGGTCATGGTGCGGCCACTCTCCGTGACGATGGAAAAGTTGGGCGCGGTATCGCCGGCGTCGATGACGCGGACGTCCAGGGTCGGATACACCACCCAAACCAAGCTGGCTGTCAGCAAAACCATGGCGGCAATCAGGATGCGGTCTAACGTGGGTTTCACGCTATTATTTTAAAGGATCGCGAGGCTGGTATGCCGCATCCAATGAATGCCGATGCTCCTCACCCGCAAGGCCGAATTTTCGGCGTCTCATGTTTGCGCCAACCCGGCATGGTCAGACGAGCGCAATCATGCCGTTTATGGCCCTAACGCCAACCCCAACGGGCACGGCCACAATTACGTGCTGGAAGTAACGATTGAAGGCGAGCCAGACCCGGTAACCGGCATGGTCTTCGACCTTCGCGAATTGAAGGAAATCCTGAATCAGGAAGTGGTGGAACCGATGGACCACCGGTTCCTGAATCGGGAAGTGGCGCCGTTCGACCGCGTGGTTCCGACCACCGAAAACGTAGCGATTGAGATCTGGCGCAGGCTCGCCGGACGCATTTCGCGGGATGGCGTGACACTGCGCAACGTGCGTCTGTATGAGACCGGAGATCTGTATGTCGACTACGGAGGCACCTCGTGAAACTGACGCGGCGCTACCGCTTTTCCGCGTCGCACCGGCTGGATACTGCGGCGCTGAGCGTGGATGACAATCGCAAGTTGTACGGCAAATGCAATAACCCTTACGGGCATGGTCACGATTACGTGCTGGATGTAACGGTAGCGGGAACACCGGATGAATCGGGACAAATTGTTGGGCGGGAGGCGCTTGATACGCTGGTGAAGGAGCGCATTCTGGCGCGGTTCGATCATCATAATTTGAATACCGACATCGCCGAGCTGGCCGGTGTAGTGGCGACCACGGAAAATCTGGCGGTGGTGATCGAGCAGGCTCTGGCGTCCGGCTGGCCTCTGCCTGGCAGGCTCGACCGGGTACGCATTTCCGAGACGGAACGAAACATTTTTGAACTGGAAGCAAAATGAAGAACAACAAGGCTATTGTGAAAGTCATGCCGCCGCAGGGGCCTTCGATCGCCTCGCGGATGAGAGATGTGCTCGAAATGCTGGGCGAGGATCCTTCGCGCGAAGGCCTGTTACGGACGCCGGAGCGGTACGAAAAGGCGATGCGGTATCTGACCAGCGGCTATTCGACAAGTCTCGACGAAATCATGAATGGAGCTCTCTTCACAGCGAAGGTCGATTCCATGGTGATGGTGAAGGATATCGAATTTTTCAGCATGTGCGAGCATCACATGCTGCCGTTCTTCGGCAAAATGCATGTGGCATATTTACCGAAAGACAAGGTGATCGGGCTGAGCAAAATTCCGCGGATCATCGATATGTTTGCGCGCCGCCTGCAATTGCAGGAGCGCCTGACGCAGCAAGTGGCGGAGGCAGTGGTGGAAGCGATGGGTCCGCGTGGAGTAGGCGTGCTCTGCGAGGCTCGCCACTTGTGCATGATGATGCGCGGGGTGGAAAAGCAGCATTCGGGCACGGTGACCAGCACCATGCTGGGTAGCTTCCGGACGAACAAATCGACGCGGGATGAGTTTTTATCTTTGGTGGGACGGCCGGTTTAGATAACCCGTCCCGTCCGGGCGGGGATAATAACTACAGCAGCTTCTGGATCGCCGCCTCGATATCCTTCACCGGAGTCTCTCCGAGAAATGAACGGACCAGCTTACCGGAGCGATCGTAGATGAACATCGCGGGCATCTCGCCCGACCATTTCTTGTCGATCGAGTTGTAGAACTTATCCTTATCATCCTCGGACACCTTGGCCAGATAGACCGGCGGAACCACTGAATTTTCCGCCAGCACTTTGGATGCGGCGAGTTCCTTGGCAGGCTCATCGGCCGAAACCGTGACGACATCCAGACCGCGGGCCCGCAGCCTATCCGCAAGCTTGACCAGTTGCGGCATCTCCGCGCGGCATGGGACGCACCATGTTGCCCAGAAGTCGACCAAAACGATCTTGCCTTTGTGCGCGGCGACCATCTTAGGGAACGAAGCTTCGTTGAGAGGGGTGAGCTTCGGCTGCGCCAAAACCAGACCCGCGGCAAGGAACAGCGCTGAAGAAACTCGCATCACTTTTTCTCCGGCTTATCGGCTTTCAAATTCTGAATCACGACTTTCCGGTTGTCGAAAATACTGATTTTCTTGGGACCGCTGGTCAGGTTATTGTTCCTGGCCTCCAGTTCGTAATCGTCATCGATCTTGAGACTGGAAAAATGGTATTCGCCATCCGCTTTCGAAATGTAGGACCGCATCTGCATGGTGCGAACATCCTTCAACTGCACCACCGCACCGACCACCGGTTTATCGTCTTTATCGAACACCGTTCCTTTCACCGAACGCAGCGTTGCTTCGTCCTTCTTGTTCGGTTTGTCCTCTTGCGCGAGCGCTCCAAACGCAAACGCGATGCCGAGCGTGAGCGCAAAAAAAGTGCGGTTTCGTAGTGTCATTTCCTGGTTTCCGGTTCAAGTGTGAACGTCAGATCTATGCGGTCCGGACCCGTGACCGAAGCTTCCTTTTCTTCGGCGCGATATCCCTTCGCCGAAGCCTTCACGACGTACACCGCCGCGTTGGCGGGCACGTGAAAAATAAATTCGCCGCGATAGGTGGTGGATTCCTGAGCCAGTTTCTTATGCTTGGGATCATCGCGGCGGATCAGCGTTACCGTTGCCTCCGGCAGCGCATATCCGGGATCGCGGAAAACGCTGCCGGCGATGACAGTACTGTCCCCGGCAGCCGCTACAACGCCGCAAAGGCCCGCCAGGAACGCGAAACGGAGGAGGTCTTTAATACTCCTCATCTTTTTCTTCGTCCTCCTCGACCTCCTCATCATCGTCGTCGAAGTCGTCGTCATCGTCTAAATCGTCGTCGTCATCGGCTTCTTCTTTTTCCGACGCGAGTTCCAAAGGAGACACGCCGCTGACGCTCAAATTGGCGCCGCATTCCTCGCAGATGAGGGCATCTCCTTCGTCCAGCTCTTCCTCGTCGACGTCAATCACCGCGTCGCAAAGCGGGCAGTTGACCATCTCTGTTCCTCCTCCCAAAATAAAGGCACAAGGCGCCGTCGGGCGCCCGCGCAATTCCGTTCAAGTCTAATATTTACCACGAGCGAGGGGCAAAAGAAGTTACACCGGCTGAAGAATTTGTGCGGCGGCGGCCAGATCCGCGACAGAGAGAGTGACCAGAACCTTTTCCAGATCCTCGCCTGCTTCGATCATATGCTTCAGATGCGACGCGGCGAGCTTCATGCACCAGGGGTCTGTAAGGGGATGGTTCAGGTGGCTGCTGAGATTGATCAGAGCGAGGTGAGGCAGCGCCAACACGCGTTCCTGGCGCTCTTCCCCCCCTGTCCAGACGACGAACTTCACGTCTACGGTGTCGGAATGGCGAATCGAGATCGCGGTCTGCAACCAGCGAAACTCCACCTGCCAAATCCGGCCAAAAGGGTCGGGACCAGCTTCAAATCGGCGAGAATTATCGGGCATGAACTCTCAGATTACCAGATGATGTTCATCTGCGCCGCCGCAGGATCGCGAGCGCCAGTAATCCTCCGCCGATAAAGGCCAGGGTCGAGGGCTCAGGCGTCGGGGCTGTATCAGATGTATCAATGCGGCCCGCGAAATCGAGGCCGAACGATTCGCCGCCGGTCATCGTTACTGCAAACGACAGAGCGTTGGGACCATCCGTGAGGTAAGGTTCGAGCGACCCGAATGTGAAGATACTCTCCGTTGACGACACACAGATCAGTGGCGACCAGGGGCACGGAATCACGGGTATCGTAGCGGCAGCGGTTAGTAGGTGGCCGTTCAGATTTACCGACGCGGTGCCATCCGCCTGCACGATTAAGTAAGCCTGTGTAATCGGGCCGCTCAGAATAAACTGCGTGGCGAACGTCACCACGGTCCCATCGGGAGGCGTGAAATGTCCCGGATCGTTAGGAAAGCCCGTGGACCCATAGGAGATCCACATGGATCCGGGCAACGCAGGAGCCCAACTGGGATCACGATGCAGAATCCCCGACAAATCCACCGTGGGATCGCCCGAATCGTTCGAATCGAAGGCGCCGCTGTCGATAAAAATCGTACTCGCGTGCGCCGCAATGCTCAGGAAGATCAGCGTAAGAAAAGTTTTCATGTTCCGACGCTGAGTGAGTCCCGAACGGGGGTCCTTTTTCTAACAGGAAATTTCCTAGGTCAGCGCCTCGACCACGCTTTGCAGCGCCGCCGTCGGCACGCTGCCTTGTCCCAGCGACTGATTGCCTCCGCCCCGGCCTCCCGCCGCCGATACCGCCTCCTTGACGCGATTTCCCGCATGTACGCCGGAGTCGGCCGAGGCCGCCAACAGGACGGCCGCCGGATCCTCGCTCACTGCCAGAAATATCGCCTTGCCGCCCGCGATGAAGGCTTGCGCACGGGTGCGCACGGCATCGTCGATCAACCCTTTCTGGACCACTCGCCGGATTCCGTCGTCCCCCGGCACAGTTGCCGCGTGCAGTTCCCCGCCCTCGCGCTTGGCGAGTTCCGCCGCTAGCCGCTGGGACGTCTTTTCGAGAGTCTTCGCCCTTTCGATCTGTGCGGCAAGGAACGCCGGTACATCCTCAAACGCGGTCGACAAGGTGCGCGAAATTTCGGACAGCAGCCGGAAATCGCCGCGCGCCGCGCGCAACGCCCTCAACCCGCAAACGAACTCCACCCGCGTCGTTCCACGAATCTTTTCGAGCTTGCGTATCCCAATCGCCCCGATCTCCGCGGTCGACCGGACATGGGTCCCTCCGCACGCGCTGCGGTCGAGCTGTTCGATCGAAACGATTCGCAAGATCCCAGTCCGTTCCGATGCTTTTCGCAGTCCCAGATCCGCCGATGCATCTTCAAATGTGATTAAAACCGGGCGCGCCTCGGCCACGATCTGCGCACACCGTTCTTCGACGCGTTCGACCTGCCTCGGGTCAAGCGAAGCCGCGCTGACGTCGATGCTCGACACCTCCGCGCCCATGTGAAAGCTGACGGTCGCGATACCGAACAGTTCCTCAAACACCGCCGACAGCAGATGCTGCCCGGTGTGCTGCTGCATATGGTCGAAGCGCCGCGTCCAGTCGATTTCTCCCGATATCTCGCCTGGCGCAACCATCCCATCGAGTACGTGCACCACCCGATCCCCTTCGTCAATCACGTCGCGCACCGCAACCCCGCCCAGCGTCCCCACATCGAACGGCTGACCGCCCGAACTTGGATAAAACGCCGTCCGGTCCAGACAAATCCGCCGCCCGTCGTCCGCTATTTCGACTACGCGCGCCTGAAACTGGCGCAGATAGGAATCGTTGTAATAAAGCCGATCGGTCATCGTGAATTAGCTTAACAGTGCCGCTAGCGGGCAGTCGATCCCGGCGTTCCTTTTTTGATCAGGTGGCGGCAATGTCACAATGGAGCGATGAGCCTCGGACCCGTCGCCGCTCGCCTCTAACCTAAATGACTAGAACCAATCCCTCCCTCGCTGAAGGTCCTCAAAACGATCTGGGTACCCCTTCCGGCAGCCGTGCGCGCCACGCCGTGGTTGCTGTTTTCATGCAGATGATCGTCTCCGTGGTGTATTCCTGGTCCGTTTTTCGAGGACCCCTCGCCGTTTTGCACGGCTGGTCCAAGGCGCAGACCATCATGCCGTATCGATACTGTCTGATCATCGTCGCGCTCGGTTGCGTGATCGGCGGCGCCTGGCAGGATCGGCGTGGCGCGCGCGTGGTTGCATCGGTGGGAGGAGCGCTGGTCGCCGCCGGATTTCTAGTCTCGGCGTTTTCGGGCAACAGCCTGCTCGGCTTGGTCCTGGGATACGGCGTCCTCGGCGGGCTTGGTGGAGGTTTTGCTTACGTCACGCCGATCGCGAATCTGGTGAAGTGGTTCCCCGATAAACGCGGTACCATGGTTGGCCTTGCCGTCATGGGGTCCGGGCTCAGTCCCTTGTTTTGGGGTCCTTTGATTGAAGCGATCGTCGGGAAGGATCCATCCCGGTTTCACGAGTCCGTTCCTCTGACGTTCATTGCCATGGCGATCATCTTCGCGGTAGGCGTGATCGGAGTGGCCCAATTCTACGAAGTTCCTCCGCCCGGTTGGAGGCCCGCAGGCTGGACGCCCACCGTTGAAGGCCCGCGCGTACCAGATGCTTCCGCCCGCGAAATGCTCGCGACCTGGCAGTTTTACGCTCTCTGGTTGATCTTTCTGTTGGGAGCCGCCGTTGGACTCACCGTCATCGGCCAAGCCTCCCCGCTGATCCACGAATTCGCGAAAACCAGTGCGCCGGTATCGGCAGGCGTTGCGGTCGGCATCATGGGGATTTTTAACGGCGCCGGAAGACTGGGATGGGGCACTGTTTCCGACCGCATTGGCAGAAGGTCCGCGCTGCTGGCAATGAGCTGCGTATCGATCGTCGCTTGTCTCGGTTTTCTGCGTTCCGCGGCCGGCTTCTGGGATCTGATCGCAGGCCTTTGCCTGGCGGCCTTCGCCTATGGAGGATTTCTCGCCGTGATGCCGTCGCTTTCGGCGGATTATTTCGGGCAAAGCCATGTCGGAGGAAATTACGGCCTTCTTTTTTCAGCTTGGGGAATCTGCGGTTTTCTCGTACCCGGATACTTTGAAGCCCGTCTGGATCGGGCTCGGGAAACCGGAAATCTGGTAGCAGGCTACCAGGACGTGTACTTGAAGCTCGCCATCCTGGCTGCGATTGTCGCCGCCATTGCCGCCATTCTCCGATCGCCGCGTTCGGTCCCGAAATAAGCCTCGCTATCCCGCGGCCGCGCCTTTGGATTTTGCCTTCGTCATCAGAAATACGATCGGCACACAAAGAACACAAATGATCGTCAGGTATCGGAAGTCATCGATATATGCCAGCAACTGCGCCTGCCGGTCCAGGTCTTGCTGCACCAGGGAGAGCGCTCTGCGAGTGGCGACCCCCGGTCCGGCATGGAGATGCATGCGTATCGCGAGCTCCGAAAGCTGACGATGCAGGTTGACATTCGCGCCACTCAATGACGGCACAAGCTGATCGCGATGCGTCTGGAGATGGCGCGTCGCAATCGTATTCGCAGCGGCGATTCCAATGCTTCCCCCGATGTTGCGGAGCAGGTTGAACAAGCCGCTGGCGCCTCCGATCTGCTGTTTTTTGAGCGTGCCGAACGCCACTTCGGAGAGCGCGATGAAAACCAGCGGCAATGCCGCGCCGCTCAACGCCACCGGCCAGAATAGCGACGTCGGTGAAATATCGAGCGTCAAAAAACTCGTCCAGAAGCTCATCGCCCCGAACAGCCCATAGCCCAGCGCCACCAGTTTGCGCCCATCGACTTTGGCGGCAATCCTGCCGACGATCAAGGCACTGACAATCGATCCCAGTCCGCGGGGACTGACCGCAATACCAGCCGCCGTGGCGCTATACCCCAGCAGGGTTTGATAAAACAGCGGCAGGATGGTGGTCAGGCCATAAATTCCCATCCCAAACAGGAAAATCAACAGGCACCCAATCGCGAAATTGCGATTCGCCAACAAACGAAGCTCCACCAACGGCTTGCGGCTCAAAAACTCGCGAAACAGAAAAGCGGTGAACGCGACCACGAACAGTACCGCCGCCACCCGGATAAGATTGCTGCCGAACCAATCTTCTTCCTGTCCTTTGTCGCAGATAAACTGAAGCGAACCGGACCAGAGGGCAAGCAGTCCGAATCCCCATTTATCGAAGCGTCCGGGGTGTGCGTCCTTAATATAGGGCGGATCTTCCAGGAACTTGCTTTGCAGCAGAACCGCCAGAATTCCGAACGGGACGTTGATATAGAACGCCCAGCGCCAGGAAATATGATCGGTAAGATATCCGCCGAGAGTGGGTCCGAGGACCGGTGCGACCACCACTCCCAATGCATACAAACCCAGCGCCTGTCCCTGTTTTTCTTTGGGAAAACTCTCCAGCAGAATCGCCTGGGAGAGCGGTTGCAGCGCTCCTCCGCCCATTCCCTGCACCGCCCGCGCCACCAGAATGAACCCCAAGCTGGGAGCGATCCCGCAGGCAAACGAGGCAATCGTGAACAGGATCACGGACCCAATCAAGAATCGCTTTCGTCCGAATTTCTGCGAAAGCCAGGAGCTCGACGGAAGGAACACCGCGTTGGCCACCAGATAAGAGGTCAACACCCAGGTCGCTTCGTCATTGGTCGCCGATAAACTTCCGGCAATGTATGGCAGCGCGACACTGGCAATGCTGGTGTCGATCACTTCCATGAACGTCGCCACCATGACCGCAATCGCGATCAGCCAAGGACTATGCGAAGGCTTCCATTGTTTTTCCCCGGGCATTCGAAACGCCCCCGGCTACTGCACCCACACTTTAGGCTCCACCGACATGCCGGGCCGCAGCCGTTCTTCACCCTTCTGGCCGTGCTTGAAGCGAATACGCACCGGTAAACGCTGCACCACTTTCACATAGTTGCCGGTGGCATTTTCCGGCGGAAGCAGGCTGTATTTCGCTCCCGTCGCGCCCGGCATATTTTCGATGTAGCCGTCGAAATCCTGCGTCAGCGTATCGACATAAATGGTCACTGCCTGCTGAGGCTTCATCCTGCGGACCTGCGTCTCTTTGAAATTCGCCGTGACCCAGATATCGTCAATCTGCGTAATCGCGAAGAGCTCCTGGCCAATCGAAACCTGCGTCCCCACCTCCACCGTTTTGTCGCCGATAATGCCATCCACCGGCGCCAGAACTTTGGCGTAGCTCAGGTTCAGCAGCGCTTGATCCATCTGCGCCCTGGCGGCCTGCGCGCCCGCTTGCCGGTTCGCCACGTTTGCCCGCTGAATAGCAACTTGCCGCGGCTGATTGGCTCGCGCTTCCTCAGCCCGCTCGTGAGCCTGATTGAGCTCGGCTTTCCGCTGATCGACTACTTTGAGACTCGCGTCGGCAGCCGCGCGCCGCGACGATACCGCCGCCTGTTGTGCCCGCGCCGCAGTCGCCCGCTGATCATAAACCTCACGCGAGACTTCCTCTTTATCCACCAGTTCGCGGTAACGGCGCTCTTCCGTGGCGGCGTTAGCAGCATCCGCTTCGGCCTGGCGCAAGTCAGCCTCGGCCGCCTCATAGGTCCTTTGCGCCGAAACCACCCCCGCCTCCGCGCTGACCACGCTTTGGTCGGTGGTCGAGACCTGCGTCGCCTGGCTGGTTGTCGTGATCGGTACGTTCGGATTTTGAACCTCGACATTCGCCTGCGCCTGCGACAGATTGGCCTTCGACTGCGCCAGCGCCACCTGATAATCGCGTGGATCGAGATCCACCAGGACCTCGCCCTTCTTCACATTTTGCGAATTTTCAACGTAAACGCCGACCACTGTTCCATTGATCCGGCTGCTGATCTGGTCGATATGGCCATCGACTTCGGCGTCGTCGGTCGATTCGAAGCTTTCGAGATATCTCCAAAGAAAGAATCCGGCGACGAGCAAAATCACAAACCCTGCGATCATCGCGACGACCGCTAAGGGATGAGCCTTGCTCCAGTTGGAAGCACGAGTGAAGAACGGCTCTTTAGGTTTTTCCTTGCCTTTTTCGCCGCCCTCCTTGTCGTCGCCTTCGTCCTCGTCCTGATCGCCGTCGTCACCTTTTTTCTTGTCTTTGCCCTTTTCTTGCCCCTTTTCCTCTTTTAACTTTTTCTGCTCATCCCGCAGTTGTTCCACTTCTTCACGCAGCCGCGCATACGCTTCGACCAGCAGACGCACTTCGGTGTGATCGTTCGCGGTCCCGTCACCGAGCAGGATCGGTTCCTCGCGGCCCTCCAGAGTGTGATTCGGATCCGCCATGGCTACTTCCGGACAAGAAGTTTCGCGATTCCTTCTTCTGCCTTGCCCAAAGCTCGCGCCAGCGAAACCTTGGCCAAATTATGTTCGAACACGGCGCTGATGTAATCGTTGTCAGCCTGGACCACGCTCTGCTGCGCCTGCACCACTTCCACCGTGTCCGCGACTCCGGACCCGAAGCGGTCGCGGGCTTGCCGCAGCGTATCGTGCGCCAGTTCCACGTTGCTCTGGGCCACCGAAACCTGATCCGCCGCCACGCCCAGATCGATGAACGCTTGCCGTACATCACGATCCACCTGGCCGCGAAGGTCATCGAGTTCCGCCTGCCTTTGACGCTGCGCGGCCAGCGCCTGTTCGATCTCGCCGCGGATCCGGCCGCCCGTATAAAGAGGAATGGTCACTGTTCCCGTCACCGTGAACGTACCGTGCGCCTCATCCGTGGGCCGCAGTCCGGCCGCACCGTAGTCGGCATAGAGATTCACGTTCGGAAGACGCTCGGCATGCGCCGCTTTGAGTGACGCATTAGAGGCGCGCAGGCTGGCTTCGGCCGATTGCAGATCCGCCCGATCGCGATTTGCCTGCTCCAGCGCCTGCTCAAGCGTCAGACCGGAGAGAGGAGCATAAGGAAAATCGTCGGTGATGCTGAACCTTTGGCCCAGCGGCAAGCCGATCACCCGCGAAAGCGCCAGCATTTCACGATCGCGATCGCCCAGAAGAGAGCGCAAACGCTGCTGGTCGGTCTGCAATTGAACCTGCGTGCGCGTGACGTCGATCCGCGCGGCGACTCCCGCATGTAACCGGGCCGCCGCCTGCCCGTACACGGCCTGCGAAGAATCCACTTGCGCCATCGCCGCGGCGATGCGGGCATTGCTTGCGATCAACTGCAAGTACGCGCCGCCGACGGCGAGCACGATCAGATCGCGGGCATCGCGCGCCGCGTGTTTCGCCGCCGCCACATTTTCGTTCGCGCTACGCAGATTCCCAAGCCGCACGAAATCCAAAACACTTTGATTGAGCCTCGCCGCCCGGGCGTCAAAGTAATTGAAAGGCCCGACGACCGCGGGAAAGCTGGCGATTTCCACGCCCAGCGTTCGCAGGTTGATCTGCTGAACATTTTCACTGACGCTTGAATCGATATTCGGCATCAGCGTACTGCGCGCCACACGGCGAGCGCCCTCGGCCTGAAGCATCGCATTCGTCTGGCTGACGGCTCCCAGGTTATAACGCAACGCGAGCGTCAGCGCGTAATCCAAACGCAGCGGCAAAACAGCGCCGCTATTGGCCCCTGTCGCGACACTACCTGCGTATGGACCCTGCACATTGACCGAACTGTTCAGCACGTTGACGCTGTTCCCGCCGCCCGTATTCGTGGTCGATTGGTTTGTGGATACCGATCCAGTCTGGTTTTGCTTTCCAGACAGCGGAAGCTCCGTTGCCGACGATGGTCCGTTCGGCTTTTGTTGGCCACAGAGATGGCTTGAATGCAAAAAGAGGCCGGCGAAAATCAGTCGGAGCCACAGCCGCAAGATTACGATCCCCGTTCGCATGCGGGGCGCCCATCCCTCATGTCGAATAGAGCCTTGTGAAGCAACCTTGTTACAGGTTTTCACGGGCGTCAGTCAGGGAATTGCCGTGCGGTCTAATTCGACGGCAGCGCCTGCTCGATCCGGCGCGAAGCCGCCGGCCGTTTTCCTTTGATGCGCTTCAAAACATCTTTCATCTGGAACTGACTCGCGGATTTCAGCCTCGCCAATTCCTTCCAATCCAGCGGGAGCGCCACCGGCGCACCAGGTAGCGCCCGTACCCCGTAATCAGCGATGGCCGTAGCCGTATAGTCGTTCCGGAAATAGTCGATGAAAATTTTCCCGGCGCGCTTCGCCTTGCTCATGGTCGCAACGTAGGCGTCCGGCTCCGCGGCCACCATTTCCTCCGCGATAGAGGCCGCGAAGGATTTTACCGCCGCCCAGTTGTCCTTGCCGGCCAGCGGCGCCGTCACGTGCAATCCTTTGCCGCCAGTGCATTTGAGAACCGACTTGAGTCCCTTTTTCTCAAGACGCTGCTTCAGCTCCCGCGCCCCCGATTTGACTGCATCGAACGGAACGTCGGAACCCGGATCGAGATCGAAAATCATCCGGTCCGGATAATCGATCGCATCCACCCGCGCGCCCCACGGATGCAGTTCGATCGCGCCCATCTGCACCACTTCGAGCAGTCCTTTTTCGTCCTCGATATAAAGGTATTCGTTGTCCCGGAAGGGAAAAGGTTTCACGTCGGCGCCCAGGCCCTTGCCCGGATTACGCTGAAAAAAACACTCCCCAATGCCGGAGGGACAGCGCAGTAGACTCAGTGGCCGCCGGACGATCGACGGAAGAATGAAAGCCGCCACGGCCGCGTAGTATTCAGCCAGTTCGCCTTTGGTGATGTGGCCGGTTTCGGAGATAACCCGGTCCGGGTGGGTGATCTCAATGCCCGAAATTATGGTCATTTAACACTTCTTACAGCGATGTTTACGGTCACTTATGGCGGTTTAAGCCTTAAAAATGATGCGTGAAAAGCGCCAGCAGCAGGATAATCGGAATCGGAACGCCGATGAAATAGAGTAAGAGGGAACGCATAATTAATTCTCCTTAATGGTCGCGCTGCCTGCCGCCGATGGTGGCTGCGTAGCTCGCGCTGAACGCGCCGGTGAGAAGCGCGAGGAAGATCCAAAGCAACAAATGCGAGGCGGCGCGCCGTGCAGTATCTTCAGCTTGGCGCGCGTCGGATACCACTTCAGAAACCCTTTGATCGGCGTCAGCCGGGGTAAGCCCGGTTTTTGCGGCAACCAGTTTTCCCAGATAAGCCCGGTCCGCACCCGCCATATCACTTAATAACAGCATGTTAGCGAGGATCCGACCCGCTTCCGCTTGCACCGGGGCCTCAACTGATTGCGAACCGCGGAACAACCGGTCCACAAAATAGCTGCCTGGATCCGTGGACCCTTTCGCCTGCTCCCGGCTGCCCACCATGGAGGTGGCGGAAGATGCCAGAAACGCCGCTGTGACGATGACTGCGACGGCCCACGCGAGAAACCCATTGGCGGTATCGCGGAAATAGACTTCATCTGTATGAACCGAAACCCATTTCGTTCGCAGCCGGCCGACGAGATAGCCTCCTAACGCACAGGAAATCAGCTCTGTGAAAATCAACCAGATGATCGCGGCGCTACCCGCGGCCGGTGCCGAGACGCCAACATTGGACCAGGGCGAAACAGCCGATAAACCGAATCCCGCGCCCAGCGCCAGCATGATCAAGGCGACGGAGGCTGCGACAAAAGCTCCGCCAATCACCGCGCTCCAGGACACTCCGGAGGAGTGTTCATCGGTCCTTACCGGAGCATCAATAAACACGGTACTTTCCATGTGTGGGTTGCTAGCAACTTACTAACCATTCGCAAAACCAATAGATTCAGGGCATTCAACGTCGTAGCGAATGCAATTTCCGTTACGAGAGTGTAGAATTGATAACCTCAGACGCCCAATGCACCGATTCGACGTAGGCAGTGCCCATTTCCGCTGCCGGGATTCCGAGGCTGTTCGCGTGGCGGGTGACCTTGTCCCAGTCTCCGGCTTCATAACCGCGAACCAGCGCATAGACGGCGGCCATCCGGTCCTCCGTCGACGCAGTACCTAATAACGCATCTTCCACCGCGGGAGTCAGTTTGATTTGCTGCAACGCGTACTGGATGCTCCGGTCGAGGAGCGCATCCAGCAATGAAAACAGTCCCATCTGAAAGCAGCTTGGCGCGGCGCTGAATCCCGCCAGACCCGCCAACCGCTCCGCAAACTGGGCGCGCACCAAAGATTGGACGATCAACTCGCGAGGTTTGTCATTCGCCAACCTGGCGATCGCGGCAATCGACACCCAGCGGCGAATTCCGTCTTCTCCGAGGACCATCAGTGCGTGCTCAATGGTTCGGATTTCCGATTTAAAGGCGAACAGCGCGGAGTTGGTAAAACGCAACAGCTTGTAGGAAAACGAAACGTCGTCTTTAATCAGCTCGCGCAGTTTCTCGAAGTCGAGCTCTTCCCGCTGCGCTTCCTGGAGCAGGCGCAGACAGGCCATCTTCGACGTGGAAATCTGGCGGCCGCGAATCACGATGGGTTTGGTAAAAAAATAGCCCTGGAAATAATCGAATCCGATGCTGCGTGCCCATTCGAACTCCTCCACCGTTTCCACTTTCTCGGCCAGCATGCGGATGCCGTGATTGCGATACTTCGACACTAAGCGCCGTTGTTCGCCGCGTGGCGTCGTGAGCAAATCGACTTTGATAAAGTGCACTTTCTCGACCAGCGGCTCGAATTTCGGATGATGCACAAAATCGTCGAGCGCCAGAGTATAGCCGTCTTCACTCAGACGGGCGCAGGCGGCGATCACTTCCTCGTCCGGCTCGACCGATTCCAGCACCTCGATGACAAGAGTGTCCTTCGGCAGAATCGAGAAAGCGCCGTTTAACAGCATCGTGCGATCGAAATTGATGAACGCCTTCTTTCCGCCGGTGATCCCTTCGAGGCCGGCGGAGAACAGGGTGTTGGCGATCACCTGGCTGGTAGCCGACGAGGAGTCGGTGCCGTCATAAAGGTTCTTCTCGCCGCTGGAGCGGAACAACAGTTCGTAGCCGTAGAGATCCTTATTACGATTCAGAATCGCTTGACGGGCTACAAAAACGTCCATAGACGCCATATCGGCGCGGGATTGAGATTTTCTAATGCCATCCCCTTACCGGTCGGGGTTCGGTCGAGGCGTGGCCGACCGCGTTAGTGTCGAACGCCCTGGGCGTCGATTGCCTTCAGCAATCGCTGCGCTTTACCGTATTGGGAATCCTGCGGCGGGATGGTCAGCAGGATTTCGCGTGCTGTGGCGACGTCGCCTTTTTGAATGTAGGCGGCGGCCAGCAGATATTGCGCGGGACTCTGCGGATCGATGCGCAGGCTGGTTTGAAATGCGCGGATGGCGCGTGCGATGTCCCCGGTCAGGTAGTAGAATCGGCCAGCGCCGATCTCCTGCCCTGCGTCGTCGGAATCGGCGTCGGCGCGGACTCGAATCAGTTCCTTGGCTCGCTCCAGGCGCTCGCCGTCTTCACCGGGAAGATCGTGAACTCCGAGACTGATCAGCGAAGCGGCCGCACCGATGCGCACCGGCGCCTCGCGATCGCCGAGCGAGTGCGTCAGCGCTTTCACGGCTTCCTCACGGTCGGCAGGACCCGGCTCCATGCGCAACGCCGCGACCATGCGAACCGCTGGTTCTCCATCTGTCAACGAACGTAGGAGCGCGGAAAAAACCGTCGGGTCGCGCGAGAACTGGCCGAGATGACCCAGAGCGTTGGCACGCACCAGCGGACCTTCCGCGGGCTCAGCCAGAATCGCCAGCAGGCCTTCAATGGCGCGCGGATCACCCTTCGCTCCGAGGGCAAAAGAATCGGCGCGGCGGATGAGTTTCTGACGCGACCGGTCTCCATACCAGGCGTCCATCGTCTTGATGGACCAGGCCGCGTCGCGATCCTTGTGGCACAGATTGCAGGCGTTCGGAATCCCGTGATGAATGGTGTTCTCAGGCACCGGAATGCTCATCGAATGATCGCGAATTTCCGCCTTGATGCTGAACACGGTTCGCGGCATGTGGCACTCGATGCACGAACTTCCGGCGCTGGCGGCGGCATGATGCGTATGAGCCGGAATCGCCTGCCCGATGGCCGTGTGGCAGCGCGTACAAAGCGCATTCGCGGTGGGCCGGAGCTGCGGATTCTTCTCGATCTCCACCTGATGCACCGCGCTGTGACAGGCCACGCAGGTGGCTCCGCCTTTAAGGAAACACTCGCTCTGCCACAATCCGAAAGCGTCATTCGAAAAACGGCGGGTGCGGCCGTCGGCCCAATACGCGGGATCCTTATCGCGCGGCTGATTATATTCGAGAATCGGCACGAAATAGTTGTAATAATCGCCGCCCGAAGCGTAGCCCTTTTGGAACATGTCGCGAAAGGAATGACACTGCGCGCAAACCATCGTATTGCGGGTAGGATCCAGGCGCGTCTGCACCACCATGTCGTTGCTCGAATCTTTGGGCGGCGTCGGCTGCGAAGGAGGTGACGAATATCGCGCCACGTGTTCACTGCCCGGACCGTGGCAGCGCTCGCAATTGGTGCCGAAGTCGAGCCACGCGCTCTTATACTCGTTCTTCTCGGTGTCGAAATTCTTCTCCTGCTGGCTGACGTGACAGGAAATGCAATTCTTATTCCAGATTTGGACCTGCACGCCCTCCACTTCATCCGGATCGGCGATATCGAGATTGTGGAACCAGCCCTTGCGCGAAATGTCCCAGCTCGGCGGCAGGACGATCACTTTTCCGTCGGCTAAGGTCGTCAGGTAATGCTGGATGCGGCGGTTGCCCAGCGTATAATCGACGCGATGTTCCTGCGGCTTACCGGTAAGATAAGTTTCCGTGATATAGAAAACGCCGTCACGTTCGCGCAAGCCGTAAATTTCGTCCCGCAGCTTCACGCGAGCCAGCTTGAAATCGCCCTGCACGCTTTCTTTGGTCGCCGGTTGCACCATTTTGCTGTGCCGGGAGTGCGTCCATTGGCGATGAATTTCGACGTGGCATTTCGCGCAAGCAGCCATCCCGACGTAGGCCGGAGTGGTCGCTGCCGAGGCGGCAACCGTGGTCAGAAGCAGGAACAAGGCACTTCGCCAAATCATGTGCAGTCCTTCAGACTAGCAAAGATAGGATAGGCTGTTCCTCATCGATTCCCGGTTAGGGTGACCACCGTCGCATCCCCGGGCTAACGCTACGGGGTTATAACCCCGCACGTCAGTGCGGGGACATGGAGAAGCGACGCGGTTAGCGCGCCAGAAATTGCGCCTGGCTATCTACTGCCGGCTCGCCCGATTGATCCCAAACGTAGCTTCCATCGGGCAGCATGCGCCGGGCATTGCGATTATCAGCCAGATAAGTCGAAAGAATTTCGTCCTTCAACCGAGCCATGATGCGTTTATTCTCCACCGGGAACAGCAGTTCCACGCGATGGTGCAGGTTGCGATTCATCAGATCGGCGCTACCCAGATAAATTTCCTCATGGCCGCCGTTTCCGAAATAGTAAATGCGGCTGTGTTCCAGAAATCTGCCCACGATGCTGGTCACCCGGATATTTTCGCTGACCACCGGCACTCCCGCGCGCAGCACGCAAATTCCCCGGACCAGAAGATCCACCTCGACGCCCGCCTGCGATGCCTGATAGAGCAGCTTGATCATATGCTGATCTTCGAGGCCGTTCATTTTCAGGATCAGGTGCCCTTTCGCGCCCCGCTCGGCATGGGAAATTTCGCGCCGGATCAGTTCCTCCAGCTTTTCGTGCAAGTTGATGGGAGCGACGAGAAGCTTGCGAAATTCGTTCTTGGCGGAGTAGCCGGTCACGTAGTTGAACAGGTCCGTGACGTCCGCGCCGATCTGCTCGTCGGAGGTGAAAAAACTCAGGTCGGTATAGAGACGCGCGGTGGTCGGATTATAATTTCCCGTGCCCAGATGAACGTAGCGGCGCATGGCATCGCCTTCGCGGCGAACGACCAGCGCCACCTTCGAATGAACTTTCAGTCCCACCAGTCCATAGACCACGTGGACGCCCGCGGCTTCGAGCGCGCGCGCCCATTCGATGTTGCTCTCTTCATCGAAGCGCGCTTTCAACTCAACGAGCACGGCCACCTGCTTGCCGTTTTCGATGGCGCTGAGCAGACTTTCGACGATCGGTGAATTGCGGCCCACCCGATAAAGCGTGATCTTGATCGCCAGCACGTCCGGATCGACCGCCGCACGGCGCAGGAATTCCACCACCGGCTGGAACGAATCGAAAGGATGGTGCAACAACAGGTCGTCCCGGCGCAGGACAGCGAAAATATCGTCTTCCGATTTCGGATGCAGATCCGGCGGCGTGTAGGGCTGAAGCGGAGGGTCCTTCAAATCGGGCCGGTCGACCGCGAGAAGCTGCCGCAGACGGCTGAGGTCCAAAGGACCATCCACATGATAAACATCGCGCGGATCGAGCTCTAGATTGGCGACCAGCGTTTCGAGTAGATGGTCGGGAATATCGCGCGAAACCTGCATCCGCACCACGGCGCGAAAACGCCGCTGCCAGACGGCCTCTTCGATGGTCTCGAGCAGATCGTCGCTCTCCAGCTCCTGAATTTCGACCTCCGCATCGCGAGTCACGCGGAACGGATACGCCTCAATAATCTCGAGTCCGGGAAACAGCGCGTGCAGATTTTCGATGATAAGCTGCTCCAGCCAGATCAGCGCCGGACGCGATCCGGCCGGTTGATCGGGCATCGAAACGGGCACCAGTTGCGGAAGCGTGTCGGGAATTTTCACCCGCGCAAAACGCTCCACTCCTTTCAGATCCCGCACGGCAACGGCCAGATTCAAACTGAGGTTCGAAATGTGCGGGAACGGCCGCCCCGGATCGAAAGCAAGCGGAGTGAGCACCGGATAAACCACCTGGCGGAAATACGTTTCCATCAGGCTTTGCTCGCGGTTGGTCAGTTCGCGATAGTCGCGCAGTTCGATCCCGGATTGCTTGAGTGCGGTGTCGATTTCGCGCCATGCCTGGTAGGCATCCCCCATCAGACGTTGCACGCCGGCGCGGATGCGGTCCAGTTGTTCGGCAATCGCCCCATCCTGCGGCACTCCGGCGACCGGGCTGGCGGACAGCTTCTGCTTCAGCACGGCGAACCGGACCATGAAAAACTCGTCGACGTTCGAGAACAGGATGGAAAGAAACTTGACCCGTTCGAGCAGCGGATTGGCGGGATCCTGCGCCTCCTGGAGCACGCGGTGCTGAAACTGCAAAAGGCTGATTTCGCGGTCGACGTAAAGTCCGGGGTCGTTGAGTAAATCAACCGGGCTGGCAGTGGTCATACGCTTGTACCAGTCTATCGCAGCGTCTGTTACAACATCATGTGAAGAGCGGATCTGGTTTTATAGTACGGCTCAATCGTTTCTTGATAGACTGGAACGGCTTTATTTTGGTCAGGAGGAGATCATTAGATGACGCGGAGTAAAATCATTCTTTCCGCTCTGCTGTTGGTTGGCAGTCTTTCCGCAAATGTCGCGCCCCCCACTGTTTCCTATCAGGTCACCGGCAGTCCAGGAGCCTGGGTGCTGGATTTCACCGTGAACAACAACACCAATCAGGACTTGTCGCTTTCGGCGTGAAACTCAGTGTCGCCAATATCACGGCTACTCCTTTGGGTTTCTCTAAGAACCTGTTTCCGACCTGGAACAATAGCGGCGACGGAGGTTCGAACATAACCTACAACGACGTTTGGTATGACGCGTCTTTTTCTAAGTTTCCGGCGCGAACGACTGAGTCTGGGTTTGATGTGACGATTCCGGATGCCCTGGCGCAGGCGGCAGTCAATTGGTTCGCATTTACCGGCGGCGCCGACGCGTATACGGGCGGAGGAAATTTCTATATTGCCCCCAACCCCAACACTACGGGTTTTGAGGGTCTCGCGACCCCGGCTGCAAGTGCGACTCCCGAATCCGGTTTCTATGGGATTCTCACCTCGGGTCTGACAGGTCTGCTGTTCGTGGCACGCCGCCGGCTTCCGGCCTAGGCTTAGAAGGTGAACCGGAGCGAGAAATCGATACGCCGGTTGAAAGCCTGCGCATTCGCATTGGCGCCGAATCCGCTGGTGGCCTGCCCGATCGCTTCCCCGAATTCGGGGCTGATCAACGTACCGATCGGCAGTCCCGGATTCACGGTATTGAACAGGTTGTGGACCTGCGCGCTGGCGGTCAACGAGTAACGCTTTCCGCTCGAAGCGTCCCCGAATCCACCTGGACCGCCTCCTGGACCGCCGCCACGGGGACCGCCGCCACCACCGCCGCCGCCGCCAGGACGGCCTGCACCCGCAGTCTGTCCGAAACCGGGTCCGCGGTTGCCGCCGCCGGCATCTTGCTGCTGCTGCCGCGCCTGCCGAGCCTGCGCGAGCGATTCACCAAAACCCCAGGTCCGGCTGACGCGCAGGTTCACGTTGTACTGCGGAAAAGCCTTGCCGTAGTTGATCGGGATGATCGTCATGCCCTGCGTCGGATTCACGACAAACCCGTGGGAAATGCACGGCGGACCGCCGGCCACTACCGTCGAAGTACAGCTCGGGAGATTCGAACCTGCCGGAATAAACGCCGGCCGCTGGTTCAGCACCGAAGTCCCGGCGTCATCCAGTCCGGTCACAATGTTAAAAGGCGGCGCGGACCGGAGTCCGATATTCGGAGAAAATCGCAGGCCCCAGGGCGCCATGATGCTCCCGTTAATGTTCGCCTGATGCCTGTAATCGTAGCTGGCCCGGCCATAATCCTGGCGGAAATCATAGGGATTTGACGGCGAGGTATTGACGTCGGAATTCACATGTCCGTAAACGTAATACCCGAAGATGCTGACCCGGGAGTTAAGCCGCGCATTGGTATTGACCACCAGTTGATTCTGCCGGTACACACCGCTGTCAGAGAATTCATTGATAATTCCGGCCGCCTGCCCGTAGGGATAAAGGCCTTGCGCTGGGCTTCCGTTGATCGGAGGGATATAGGTTCCCGGCAGAGGCGAGTTGATATTCACCCCGCCTGGAAAAAGAATGTGCGTGCCACGCGTGTTCAGGTAATTGACCGAGAGCGTCACGTTATGGGGCAATTGCCGATCCATGCCAATCGCCGATTGCAGTTGCGTCGGCACATGCAGATTGGGATCGACGATGTCTCTGGTGGCGCCCACCGAGCTTTCCGCCGCCAGCGTTGTGAACGAAGGAATCGGGATGCCCACAAAGGGAGAATTGTTCGGATTCGTCACGCTGTTCGACGGAAAGAACGTGGGAAGAGGGACGGTGTAACTTAAATCGTTAATCCCGTTGAATCGCTCGGCGGTCAAAATATTCGTGACGCTGAAGCGATCATAAAAATACCCCGAGCCGGCGCGGATCACTGTCTTCGGAGTCCGGAACCGCCCTTGGCCGCCGCCAATCCCCCATGCCCAGCCGATACGCGGAGCGATATCGCCGTGGTCGCTGATATTGTCCTGAATTTCGTAGCGTAAGCCGAGGCTCAACGTCATGCTCGGAATCAGCTTCCAGTCGTCCTGGAAAAACACAGCCGCGTCGAACTGATTCGCTCGCAGCAGCGGAGTGCCCGTGGCGATCACAAACTGGATCGGCTGCCCGCCATTGGCAAAAATGGTGGGAAGTGACAATCCCTCCGCGATCCCCTGCTCCATGGCCGCATAGGAATTGATATTTGAAAAGTTGAACTGGCCATTGAAATTCATGTCGGTATAGTTGGTCTGCCGGACCTCCCGCAAACGTGTGCCGAACTTGATGAACTGCGTCCCGTGCGTGATCGACGTATAGTTCTGGAATTCGTAGTTGCCTTGATTGGTGTACTGCTGGGAATAACTGGAGCCGCTCGTGAACGCGCTGCCCACCGAAATATTCAATTCCGGATCGTCCCCGACGAATTGCGAATTGTTCTGGAAATACTGGAATCGCGATTCGTTAATGATGCTGGTGTTCACTACCTGCGTTTCCGTCAGGTAAAACTGCTGATTGTGGACGAAGTTCGAAGCCCCTGTGTTGGGAAGGTTGAAGCCGCCCACGCCGCTGTTGAACGTCTCGCTGCGGCTGTAAACGTAACGCGCATCGAGCGTGATTTTGGACGTCAACTGATAATTCACGCGCGGACTGATGCGCGTATTCGTGATCGGCGCAATAATTCCGAACGATTGCAAGCCCAGCGGCTGAAAAGTAGTCGGATCCAGCATTGCCGTATTCACCAGCGCAGCCTCGCGCAGTTGGCGGCGTGAAAAATCAAGGAAAAACGACGCTTTCTTGTTAATCGGACCGCTCAACGTCGCGATCAGATTCTTGGTGTCGGACGCCGGCAAACCGCTGGTCTGCGTGTTGAACGGATTGCGCGCGTCCCACAGGTGGTCGCTATAGCTGGCCAGCACGCTGCCGTGAAATTTATCCGTTCCCGGCTTGGTGAAAATCTCGATACGCCCGTGCCCCTGCGTGTCATATTCCGCCGAATAAGGATTCGAGTTGATGCGGATTTCGCGAATTGAATCTTTCGGCGGCAACTGTCCGCTCGAAAATCCGTCGACGAAAATCTGGCCGCCATCGGGACCAGCCGCCGGACCAGCCAGCGCCAGCAGGTCCGCCTGCAAATCGTCCGGATCGTCCGACAGCATGTCGAGATCCGCTTCTTTCAGCACCAGTGCGCCGGCGTTCTTGGCCGGATCCAGCTCCACCGTCTGGGTATCCCTGACCGTGACTTCCTGCTTCTCGCTGGCCACCGACATTTTGGCGTCGAACGTCGATGCGCGCCCGCCCGGCAGGTCCGCGATCGACCCTTCAAAAAGGTCGAAGCCCGCAGCGATCACACGGATCGTGTACTTGCCCGGCGGCAATCCCACCACCGAGTACGCGCCGTTGTTATCGCTCTGCGCCACCTTCACCACTCCGTTCGGACCCGTCAACGTAACGGTCGCTCCCGGCACCGCCGCGCCCGAAGGATCCAGCACCTGCCCCTTCAAGCTCCCCGGCACCTGCGCCATCAGCGCCGCCGACATCGTCAGCACCAGCAACAATAAAAATCCCAGTCGTTTTGAAAAAATCATTCCGTTTCCTTCAGCTTCTAGTTTCCGCCGCCCATATCGCCGCCAGCGCCGAGATTCCATCCGCCCAACGACATCTCAGGCTTCCCGGGCGACCGCAGAATAGGCTCCACTCCGGCCAGCATCGTGATCGCCGTGATGTGATCGGCCTCATTGCCCACCGCGCTCGAAATCACGATCGGCTCGCCGACCTTCAGATCCGCCAGCGTGACTGCCGGCTGCCGGTCGAGCATCTGTTGCAAATCTCCACCGCGTCCGCCGCCGCCGCGCATCCCGCCGCCTTCTCCGCCTCGCGGAGCGCCACCAGAAGCACCGCCAGCAGCATCACCACCACCCTCGCCCCGGCCGCCCCGAGCAGGATACGCATCCGGATGCACCCTCCGCGCGATCATCTGCGCAATCGGATCCGACAGGCGCTTCATATTGGAATCGGCGTTGACCTTCACCACCATCGTCTTCTTCGTTTCAAGATCCTTTACCGTCATCTGCTGATTCGCCGCGTCCACTGAAACCACCGTCGCCGCGATCGTCTTGAACGTGCCGGAGACAATCTCATCCGCCGTCATCTTCGTCCCGTCCTCGGACTTGTCCCCGCGCGCACGCACCTGATCGCCGACCTTGATCTCACCGAGCGTCCCGTCCTTGGCGTCGGAAAACTTCACCGAATCCGCCGTATACCGCCGCACCACAGCCTTCGCCACCGGAATCACCGTGATCGTCTTCGCGCCCGCCAGCGTCCGTACATTCAGCGTCACGGATTCCGGCGTCACCGCCGTCACAATTCCGTTCACGCCGCGCTTGTCCCAATCCTGACGCTCTTCCTGCTGCTTTTTCGCCACATCGGACGACGACATCACTACGATCAGCGTCGCCGCGATCGACTTCTTGTCGTCCGATTCTTTACCCCGCGCGAGCACCCGGTCGCCCACCGCAATGTCGGTGAATTCGATCGGCGCCGCGCCCGTCAAATCCTTCGCGCCCAGCGCGACTTTCCGTAACGTATGCTTCGCCGCCAGCGTCACGCCGATTTCTCCGCCACTATCCGCCTTCACCACAATTTCCTGCGCCCCCGCGTCGATCTTGGTCACGGTAGCGTACACGGACTTCGGCGCTTCCTGCGCGATCGTCAAACCGCACGATACCAGCGCATACACAACCAGCCACATGGCTTTGCTCTTCATAAAACTTCTCCCCCGCAGTGACATTTGTAATGACCTGATTCCTTTCCCGAGGGTTACAGGCCCTTAAGGTAAATTTACATTCGAAGCTATTGATTCTTTAGCCCAATAGCAGGTAGATACAACCCCTTGACGTTTCGCTTCCACCAATTTCCCGTTCTCCGCCGTTCCTCCGTATCCGTGAACGAGTAATCGTACAACACACCCCGCACATACTTGGGAGCCGTCCCTTGAAAAGGATCCGCCTCCATTAATCCCCTCACCTCAGCCGACCCTTCGAGCAATTTTACCGCGAAGTTCACGAACCACGGATTCTCCCGGTAACTCCCCAGCGCCGCGAACCACATCTGCCAGTCGAGCCTCGGCTGATGCGGCTCCGCCCACCGCGGCGCACGCCCTAAATCCCCCACCTTGTAGCGAAATGAATAAGCCCTCCACGTCTCCCCGTCCATCGACCCTTCCATCACGATCTCCGGCCGCGAAGTCGTCATCATCGCAAACAGCCCGTAAGAATTGACAATCTCCAGCGGCGCCGTATACTTCACAATCGCGAAAGAATGCCCCGAAAACGTCTCCACCGTGCGCGCAATGCCAATCGTGACAACTACAACCGCGACAATCGCCGTCAGCATGGTGGCGCGAGCTTTAGCTTCGAGCGGTGGCTTCAGCCACCGTTCAAAATCCCGATCATCAAACAAAAACACACACATCGCCATCGCCAGCAAATTAAAAAACGTATAATTCCCAGTCAAAAAAATCAGCACCTGCAACGACAATAAACACCACGCCCCGAATATCCTCATCCTCCGCGGCGCAAAAATAAGAAACGGAATCACCAGCTCCACCCCCAATACCACTGCCGTCGACATCTTTTGAAACCACAGCGACCCCTGCGCCATGTACCACGAAATCCGGTTCGGCAGCGGCTGCGTCCAGTAGTGATAGGACAGCGCCGTCAGATCCCTCCACGTCGAATCGTGACTCAGCAGCTTCACCGCCCCCGACATAAACATCAGCCGGAACAGCAGCCATCGATAGAGCCACACCACCACCCGTGAATTGCCCAGGAATATCGCTAAAAACCCAGTCTCAATCAACAGCGAGTCCCATTGGAACGACAAAAATTCCTGCCCCACCGCGCTCAGCGATAAATACAGGACAAACAGAATCGCCAGCCCCGCGCGCTCCAGAAATCCCACCGCCACCATCGCCGCGATCGCCACGCCCGCATAGCAAACGCCTTGTAAAGCCGCATCCGACGCGTTGATCCAGAACACCGTCGGAACATAATAAAACCGCACCACCCCCACGCTCTCCGCGACCGATTTTAAATATTCCGCCGCCGGCAAAATGCCATGCGCCCCCAGCAGTCCCTTCACCTGCACGCTTAACGACCCGAACGCAATCGCATAAATCACCGCCAGCAAACGCACGAAAATCCATTGCGTCAGCGCAAATCGCACCGGCTCAATTTGCGTGCCGAAAGTCCATTTCGTGGCGTGATAAAAGAAATCGCGATGCCCTGCGATCAGCCGGTAAACCGGCTCAGTCAAGCCGAAATAAAACCTCTCATACCCCAGCGTCTCAAACACCGCCCGAGCCCCCGAGGCAACCGACCCATCCCCCCGCACCAACTGCACCGACCGCGAAAATTCCTCCTGAGGAATCTGCGGGTATCGCGTCCCTACCTCCTGAGAAGCCGCATACTCCACCCGATCCCCCGTCAGCTTGCGCCAATAATCAAGCCAGATCCGGCAAAACCCGCACTTCCCGTCATAAATCAGCAGTGGTTTAGAAGAAGGCACGTATCCACTATCTTCCTACGGCGGGATACGCTGAGGGATAGGACACCCTCTATCGCTCACAAAATCGTGTATATTGAGCGATAGAAGCCCTCCCTATCGCTCATGGAATGGAACTGGCAACAGCCCGGCTGGCCGAATTTCTCCTGGGATGAGACTGGCCTGCGCAAGGCCGAAGACCATTTCCGGCTGGGAAGCGGCGTCTTCGCTGGCATCGTGAAACACCTCGCATTGCGCGATAAAGAGCAACTGACCATGGAAGCGATCAGCGTCGAAGCACTGACCACCTCGGAAATCGAGGGCGAGATTCTGGATCGTGCCAGTGTGCAGTCGTCTGTCCGCAGGCAACTAGGCATGGCCGCCGACTCCCGCCGCGCTAAGCCGGCCGAACAAGGAATCGCCGAGCTATCGGTCGATCTTTTCCGGTCTTTCGCCGATCCCCTGTCCGACGACACATTATTCGCCTGGCACCGCATGCTTTTAAAAGGCCGGGCAGACGTCAGGGACATTGGCCACTACCGCAGAGATGCCGAGGCGATGCAAGTGGTGTCGGGCGTTCTCCATTCGCCTAGAGTGCATTTCGAAGCGCCGCCGGCCGCGAGAGTGCCGAAAGAAATGGCCCGCTTCATCAAATGGTTTAACCATACGTCCCCAGCCGGCTCCGATCCGTTGCCCGCTCTGACCAGGGCCGGAATCGCGCATCTCTATTTCGAATCGATCCATCCATTCGAGGACGGTAACGGGCGCATCGGCCGCGCGATTTCCGAAAAAGCGCTCGCGCAATCCGCGGGCCGGCCGACACTCACAGCCTTGGCCGCGACAATATTGATCAGGCGCAAAGCGTACTACAGCGCACTCGAAGCAGCAAACAAGAGTAATGAAGTGACGCCATGGCTCAGCTGGTTCGCCGGCGTAGCGATCGAAGCTCAACAGCGGACAGAAGCGCGCGTCGAATTTCTGATCGATAAGACGCGGCTCCTCGATCGCTTGCGCGGCGAGCTGAATCCACGTCAGGAAAAATCGCTCCTCCGCATGCTCAAGGAGGGGCCGGAGGGATTCAAGGGCGGCCTGAGCGCGGGAAACTATTCCACCATCACCGGAGCATCCCCCGCCACCGCGACGCGCGACCTCGCGGACATGGTCGCAAAAGGTGCTCTAGTTCGCACCGGCGAACGCCGCCACGCCCGCTACTCCGCAGGAATTTCGCTGCGACCGATATCGTCTGTAAAAGTCGATGAAGCCGGCAATCTGAGCGGACTCCGAGATCCGTCGTAGCCCGCCCAGCAGTGCCGCGTCACCACTTATTATGGCAACGTGGGGCGGCGCCATGCGCTGCCGCTTCCGCATCGCTGCCGTGACCGCAGGGAGCGGTGTCAATGAGGAGTGCCGACGCGGAAAAACGCGAAAATATTCACCAACAAACTCGCTGCGACACGCAGCGAGTAAGATTGGAGGCACCATGACAAGAAGTCTCCCGACCCTCCTGCTGCTCGCATTCCTGGCGAGCGCCGCCTCGGCACAAGTGACGCTCATCGGTGGGGGTACGCAAATCCGGCGGCATTCGCGCTTGCCCCCGGACAGGTCACCACGCTGTTCGTATCAGGACTAAGCCTCCGCTTCCCTTCACCCGTTTTTGCTCCCTCCAAGCCGCTCCCGATAACGCTCGGAGGAATCTCCGTCCGGTTTATACAAGGATCGAGCACATACAACTTTGCCATATTTTCCATTTATCAGACGCAGACGTGCGTTACGGGGACCACGAATGAATGTTACTCCACCGGCGTCACCGTCCAAGTCCCCTTCGAAGTAAACTATACGACGATGAACCCACCGACGTTAGTGATCTCCGTGGATGGCGTCGATTCCCAATCTCTGCCCGTGGCGTTGCTGCCCAGGAATACTCACATCCTCAATAGCTGCGATAGCATTTTCGCCACTCCCGTGCCAAGTTCATCGGGGTTTCCCGTCTGCGTTCCTCTGGTCACCCATGCCGACGGCAGCCTTGCGACCGTTTTCAGCCACAGCACAACCACCGTGCAAGTCTCTTCTGGGGAAACGATTGTGGTTTATGTAACGGGATTGGGGATCTCTAGCCCAGCGGTAGCGACGGGAGCTGTTACGCCCACGCCGGCCCCACGGGTACAGTTCAGCTTGTCCAGCTAGGCTTTCTGATCAGCCCAAACGTTGGAGCAACCTTTCCCTGGCTTGAGACCTGCAACGCCGTCGGCGGCGTGTGCCCGCCGGTCGTCCCTCTTCCCGGACAGCCGGCCGTCTCCGCATGGCTCGTTCCCGGCGAAGTTGGTCTTTACCAGACCAGATAAACATCACGCTTCCCACATACACCGCCGCCGAACTGCCGACGATCTGCCAATTCGCAACGTCGAGCACACCAGCCTCCGCCGACGGCGTTTATTCGAATGTAACTATGACCATCTTCGACGGCGACGTTCTGGCAAGCCTGCCGCTCTGCATCCAGCCCGCGACCGGGACCCAATCGAGTAGCCGACCCCGGCTAGACATCCGCCTAATCCGGTAAATCTCCGTCGTAGCGCGCGCCCCCAGGCGTGCCGCATCGCCACTCGTGGCGATGCCACAACTCCCCGCCAATCAACAACGTGCCACTTCCATCCGCCCACCCAAAACTCCCCTCGCTGCTATATAAAAGCATGGCAACACCTTCAAGAATCGAAACTAACAGAGCAAACGCGCAGCACTCCACCGGACCCAAAACCGAGGCCGGCAAAAAACAATCTTCCCTGAACGCCCTCCGTCACGGCCTCACCGGCCAAATCGTAGT